>CABSJA010000010.1 GCA_902477915.1 uncultured Veillonella sp. | reverse complement strand
TGACATCATCATAGGTTTCGTCAAAGTTTCCCGTATACCAAGGATCCTTTACATCACGGCTTTCACCAACAAAAGACATAGCCTTGAATACCTTAGAATCTAAATCATCACCAATAATTCGTTTTAAATTACGTCCATTATTTTCATCCATAATAATGAGGTAATCAAAATTATGATAGTCATCAACAGTTACTTGACGAGCCTTACGACGTGTATAAGGAATACCCATTTCATCTAGCTTTTGCTTAGTCCCATAATGAGTATCATTGCCTATCTCCTCACGAGATGTGGCGGCAGACTCAACATAAATAGAATCGCTAAGTCCAGCTTTCGCAACGATATGCCTCATATAAAACTCAGCCATCGTTGAACGACAAATATTACCATGACAAATGAATAAAATTTTAACCATCATAACTCCTATAGTACCTCACCAAGGGCTAAGGTATTAACGTACAAAGTTCGTAGATACTTTTTTCTCTTTATCTGTATCTGGATATGGCACACCTTGCTCCTTAGCTACGGCAAAGCTACGCATCATCCAAACCATATTTCTAGCCAAATTGCGCATTGTTTGCATACCTTCTTCATCCTGTTTAGCATCTTCAGCTACTAGACCATGGCTAATATTCCAATATGTAGAGCCTGCAATTGGCATTTGGGAAATACCAAAGTATTTATTGAGTACATCAAAGGAAGCCGTTGTACCACCGCGACGAGCTACGGCGATAGATGCACCGGGTTTAAAGGCAAATGGATTTGGCGTTACGCTTTCTGCACTAAAGAATACGCGATCTAAGAAGGATAAAATACGTCCACTCGGATGTGCATAATATACAGGTGTTGCAAAGATAAAGCCATCTGCATCCTTCGCTTTTTCTACAAACGCATTTACATCATCATCCTTGAATACACATTCTCCATGTTCAAAACAATAACCGCATTGAATACAATCGCGAATAGGTTTATTGCCTAGCTGAATGACCTCTGTATCTACATTGGCTTCACTAAATACCTTTTGTACCTCTTGTATAGCTTGCATTGTTGTGCCATTTACATGGCTACTACCATTTACGATTAGAACTTTCATATTATATCCTCCTAACTCTTACTTAAGAAGTTACATATTCACTAGCCTTTATATACTAACATAGATATACCAAATTGTTAAAGTCTGCCCATCACAGCAAGCCAGTTAATGTTTGCCTATTTGCCGATAAAGAATAATTCACATAGACACTTTTATATAAAAAACTCTGTAGCACCTTACCCACAAGCAACTACAGAGTTTTTATCTATTTAATTAAAAGTTATGTCTAACGCCTGCATCGATACGCCATGTATTATCGATGGTAGCACCAAAGTTTTTAGTGAGTGTGCCATATAGATATGTACTAGGACGAACGTTCCAAGAACCGCCGATTTCCGCATCAAGCCATGTATCCTTTAAATCTACAGTTGTTTGTACTGTTGGGTTACCTGGTGCAGAATATGTAGTATTTACCTTACCAGAGAATTCATGAGCTAGTGCTAGTTTTGCAAAGATATTAGATTTTTCTGTTTCTTTACCAATACCAATGCCAAGTCTACCTACAACAGAGTTCACAGCATCAGATTTCACATGCATGGATCCACCGCCTGCAATAGTTGCATCATAGGATACACCATTTAAACGACCTAGAATAAATTCTACACTAGGGTCGATATAGAAACCATTTTGTTTTTTAATACGTTTGCCATATTCAGCACTCAAGGATATACCAAATGTATGGTAGTTACCATTCAATCGTTGGCCACTCATAGAGTTAAGGCTATAGTCGTTGGATAATCTATTACCACGAGCGATGATATCTATATACCGACCATCATCATGTTGCTTTGTACCATATAAGGCTATACCGCCAAGCTTACCGTCGCCACTGCCGTTGGCATAAGAGTTACTAGATGTACTGTAATCTAGGGCACCGCCGAAAATCCAGTCATTGGAGGCTTTATGATCATATCCGATTTGTACTCCATTGTACGTCATATGTGCATCAGCACCATCTGTAATCTTAGATTTACCACCTATATATTTAGCCCATACTCCTTTATCTGTATTAGCTAGACGAAGATCACCTAAACGACGTTGTAAATCATTAGTATTATTTTTCCACGCCATAACTGTTGAAGTAAGGGCAGATTTTGTGCCACCTACGAGCGATGATTCACTAGCACGAACAACTTTTGTTGTATCATCTACAACGAGATGACCTTGAGAATCAAAATGATCTGCCCCTAAGTCTGCAACAGCACCAGGTGTAGTAACACCTTCATTGATTTGAACTGTTGTGCTAAGCTTCTTATCATTGCCTGTGTATTGTAATTTCTCAGCTAATGTTTGAATATCCTTTTTGTAGCTTGCATCGTCGATGGTATTACCGGAATGGTCGCCTTTCATTGTAATATGGCTATTATCCGCCGCATGTTCAACGACGATTTGGCCTTTTCCAGCTTCGCTTGCTGGTACGCCAGATTTATAAATAGCATTCACATAACCGCTATAATTCTGAATTGTTATAGGCCGCGCATCGATAGGATGAATGTTACCTGCTGCAGTTGGGTTAATACCACCTACAAGATTGCGAACCTTACTCCCCTTGTATAGGTACGCTGCATTATCCCCTGATGGACGTTCTTTTTTAGGTGTAGGACGCTCCATGCCAATCCATTCATTATTCCAAGTAGCTCCGTTTTGTAGGTAAATATCTGCACCAGAATTATGAGGGTTTTTATTGCTTTCAGCATATTCATTCAAAACAGCACCGGTAAGGCTAGAGTTAGGTGTTGTGAAAGCTAGTGCTATATTAGTTGGATCTACATTGTGATTTGGATCGCGGCCATAATCCTTGTTGATAAGGCCTACATTACCAACAGCAACTAAGTCATGAGTGCCTGGATGTTTGCCATCAGCGCCTGCATTAACATATACATCCCCCTCTTCTGCTACTACAGAATAGGTATCAGATGTTTCTACAGGATGAGTGATAATCTTACCGCCTCCATCAACAAGGATATGACCTCGTTGATTGACTTGTAAACCAGAGCCGATAGCATCAATATCTACATTACCTTTAACGTGAATATTGGTATCCCCAAAATCTCGGTCCGGATTATCCTTGCTAAGACGTGGCACCTTCCCACCGTAACCAGCATAAACAGCACTCATATAATAATGACCTAATTCTCGCTTCGATGCTGGTGCATCATTCTTTAATCGTACAATAAGGTCTTTATCTACCGTTAGTTGTGAACCAAATCCATTATAAATACCTGTAACATTCTTACTTTTACCAGCCTCTGTTAAACTTTTACCATGTACATTAACTGTTAATGTATCCTCTATGTGTTTAACCTCAGGTTGCGTTTGTACTGGTGAGCCCATTGTTAAACCCAGCAACTCCTCTGCTTTATCGCTAGAAGCATTAATTTCTGTAGCCATAGCAGAATAAGATATACCTGTTAATACTAGTGCAGTCATCACGGCTGATACATGACGTCTAATCTTCATAATTCTCTCCTTCTTATATCATGCTTATAATACTCTCACTAAATCACATAAAATTTATAACACCTAAAAAGCACAAAAAGACCCCCTTAGTCCAACTAAGGAGGTCTTCTATTAACTCACACACTCGGTAAGCACTAAAATTACTAATTATTATTCTTCAGGAGAAATAAGGAAGGACAATGCACTAAAGTATTTATTTTGTTCCCCTTTATTTTGTGTAGGGAATGCAACTTCAACACCTACTACATTTAAGCCATCTGCTGTAACAGCTACAGTAGCTTTACCATTTTCATCGGCTTTAGCTTCACCAGTTAAATCATTTACTAAATCTTTGATAAGAGGTGCATTCGCATATGGTTTACCATCTTTAAACACTTGGATTTCATATGTATCACCTTTTCTTAATGTCAATGGATTAACAGAAGGTACAATTTGAATAAATGCATTCTTATCTACAAATGGTTTTGCTTGTGCATTCCAGTAATGAACATCATATTTGATAGCATGTGTACTCTTAACTGCACCAGGAACTTCGGTGATTGGTTTATGAATTGTTTTACCATCTTTAGTCTTAGTCCAGTAGCCATAATCGAAATTAGTTACAGTTACACCAAGATCTGCTGGTGGAACAATAGCTACATTTTTTTCATGCTTAACAACTTGAACTGGAATTTGTTTGCCTTGTACATCATAGCCAGTAATATTTTTTACCATATCTGCACTATAAGCATTATCTACAGGACCCTCACCTAATACAAGTACTTTTTCATCTGTACGGTTAGCGAAGAACACACCATGTGCATCAACAGAAGAGCATACATAGCCTGCAGCTAAACCTACAGCAAATAAAGAAGCTAGAATTTTCTTATTCATAAGAACCTCCATAATCAATAACTAGTTTCAACAAACTTGCTATTATTATACATCGTCATGGATATTCCGTATATACCGATACCCGTATCAGCAAGGTATTATGCAAACTCCATATATACAAGGTTCTATATTCCTATCAATCATAAATGATAAAATTATCACCTATTTTTATATGAATATAATAAATAGGAATATCTTCTTTGTTATATGTAATAAAAACGACGCCCCCATAGGAGCGTCGTTTTATATCACTAAGGATATTATTTTTTGTTTTTAGCAGCTTTCGCACGTGCGTTACGATCAAGGATTGTTTTACGCATACGAATGCTTTCAGGTGTTACTTCAACAAGTTCGTCGTCATTGATCCACTCAAGAGCTTGTTCCAAGGAGAAGATACGAGGTGGAGTCAAGCGTACTGCTTCGTCAGAGGAGCTGGAACGCATGTTAGTAACGTGTTTTTTCTTACATGGGTTAACATCCATATCAAGTTCACGAGTATTTTCACCGATAACTTGGCCTGCGTACACGTCTTGGTTAGGACCAACGAACAATGTACCGCGGTCTTGAACAGAGTTCAAACCATATGGAGTAGTTTCGCCATTTTCGAATGCTACCAAAGCACCGCGTGTACGGGAAGGAATTTCGCCTTTGTATGGTGCATAACCATGGAATACATGGTTCATGATACCATTACCTTTTGTAGCTGTTAAGAACTGTGCACGGAAACCGATCAAACCACGTGCAGGAATTACGAATTCCATGCGAAGGTAACCAGCTAACTCAACCATGTTAGTCAATTCAGCTTTACGTTGACCAAGATTTTCCATTACAGTACCCATGAATTCTTGAGGTACGTCGATAGTCAATGCTTCTAATGGTTCGCACAATTTGTCGTTAATAGTTTTGAAAATTACGCGAGGTTTACCTACTTGTAATTCATAGCCTTCACGACGCATAGTTTCGATCAATACAGCCAAGTGCAATTCGCCACGACCAGATACTTTGAAAGCATCTGCAGAATCAGTTTCTTCAACTTTCATAGAAACGTTAGTTTCTACTTCGCGGAACAAACGATCACGTAAGTGACGGGATGTAACGAATTCACCTTCGCGACCTGCGAATGGAGAGTTGTTTACGGAGAATACCATGGACAATGTTGGTTCGTCGATGGAGATGGATGGTAATGCTTCAGGATTTTCAGCATCTGCTACAGTTTCGCCGATATTGATATCGTCGATACCAGCGAACGCAATGATATCACCCATTTCAGCTTCGTCAGTTTCAACACGGTTCAAGCCATTGTATGTATATACACGACCGATTTTCGCTTTACGAGTGCTTTCACCAGTCATGATAGCTACTTGTTGGTTAGGTTTCATTTTACCGCGAACGATACGGCCTACTGCGATTTTACCGATGAAGTTATCGTAATCTAGTGTAGTAACCATGAATTGAAGAGGACCTTCCAAATCACCTTGTGGTGCAGGAATTTCTTCGATCAATGTTTCAAACAATGGTTCCATATTTACAGCTTCGTCATCCCAGTTAGTTTTAGCCACACCAGCACGAGCAGATGCGTATACTACAGGGAAATCTAGTTGGTCATCATCAGCTTCAAGTTCCATGAACAATTCAAGAACTTCATCTTCAACCTCTTTAACACGTTGGTCAGGACGGTCGATTTTATTGATAACTACGATTGGTTTCAATTTTTGTTCTAAAGCTTTACGCAAAACGTATTTAGTTTGAGGCATTGGACCTTCATAAGCATCTACGAGAAGCAATACGCCGTCAACCATGTTAAGTACACGTTCTACTTCGCCGCCGAAGTCAGCATGGCCTGGAGTATCAACGATATTGATTTTAATGCCATCATGCATAACAGCAGTGTTTTTAGACAAAATAGTAATACCGCGTTCACGTTCCAAGTCGTTGGAGTCCATTACGCGTTCTGCTACTTTTTCATTTTCACGGAACACATGGCTTTGTTTTAATAACGCGTCCACCAAAGTAGTTTTACCATGGTCAACGTGGGCGATAATCGCTACATTTCGAAGATTTTCGCGAATCATAAGATCCTCCCTTTAATTCTTTCAGTATATTCTATATCATATAACGCTTGTGAAAGTCGCTATATAGGTATATTCCCAAAATTGGCAACACTTAATTATAACGTAGTCTATAGAAAAAAGTCAAAGAAGTATAGGATTTCTAATCATGGCAATTTCTACATTTGATTATACTTTTGACTCATCTTAAGACTAAATTAGCTACATAAGCATATGGTATAAAAAAAAGATTTCTTATGCTACCTTGCCTCAAATAAGATAAAAGGAACGTCACATAAGAAATCTTGTATTAATATTTAGTTTGTATTAATCTTCACCAATCATACGTACTTCTGGCTCCAGATGTACACCATGTTGATCATATACGCGTTTTTGTACTTCTTTAATAAGATCAAGTACATCTTTAGCTTTAGCATTGCCAGTATTGATAACAAAACCAGCATGCTTATGAGATACTTGTGCGTCACCAACAGATAACCCTTTAAGACCTGTTTGTTCAATCAATGTACCTGCAAAGTACCCTGGTGGACGTTTAAAGGTAGAGCCCGCACTGGCAAATTCTAAAGGTTGCTTAGATTCGCGTTTTTCTGTAAGCTCGTCCATACGCGCCTTGATAGCATCCTTGTCGCCTGGTTTAAGGGTCATAACGACTTCACCAATAACCTCATGATTATCGTGGAATACACTATGACGATATGCGAAATCTAAATGAGATGCATCATATTCCTTGATATTACCCTCGAAATCTACAGCTAGTACTGATGTAACTACATGGCTCATTTCCCCGTCATAAGCCCCTGCATTCATAAATACAGCACCGCCCAATGTTCCTGGAATACCAATGGCAAACTCAAGACCAGATAAACCATTTTCCCAGGCAAATTCAGATGCATCTTTTAACATATACCCAGAACCAATGCATAATACATTATCATTGCAATCCATGATTTGGGTCATATGACGAACCGATACAACAGCGCCGCGTATGCCACCGTCTTTCACCAAAATATTGGAGCCGCAACCGATAACAGTTACAGGCACTTTGAGTTCATGAATGGTGCGTAGCGTAAAGCTTAACTCAGCCATTGTAGTAGGTTCAATAAATAAATCAGCAGGACCACCGATTTTAAAGGTTGTATGGTTACAAAGCAGCTCCTGCTCTCGTACACGTGTACTTGGTAATTCTTTTAATAAGGCAGTTTTTAATGCCTCAATGTTGTGGTTGTTGTTCGCCATGATCTAACACTTTCATCCCCTCAGTGATTGGTTCGCTAATGATTTTATAAATATCATTAGAGATTTGGCTCCAACGCATTTGTGCTTGTAAATAAGCAGCTGCTGCAGCATTTTCTTGAATTTGAGGCATCATTTCCTCTTGTTTCTTTTGCAATTCATCAGCTTCTGGTGCACCAGACAACTTTGCGTATTCCCATTGCATTTGTTGTGCCATAAATGTGCGCACCAAAGCCGCTGCTACTGCATCAGCTTTCAAAGCTTCTTGAGCAGCCATTAACTCTTTGTACTCTTCGGATTCACGCATAGCGTGAGCTAAATCATGAGCTTTATCGTAGTTCATAATATCCTCCTCTAACAACACCTGTCAAAATACTACCTGTCATGTAGATTGGGTAGGATTTCTAACATATATTTATTGTATATCTCTCAATGGTAAAAGTATATTTATTTAGGTTGAATCCAATTACCTTCGGCTTTAAGATCTGGATAATCAAGTTGACGCATTGCTTCATAAGCTATGATAGCCACCGCATTAGATAAGTTTAAAGAACGCGCTTCATCTACCATTGGTATGCGAATGCATGTTTCTTCAACACCTTCTAATAAGCTTTCAGGCAAGCCTCTTGATTCAGGGCCAAAGACTAGCATATCCCCGATTTCATACTTTACCTCGGAGTGGGTATGCTTTGCCTTTGTAGTAGCGTAGAAATATCTGCGATCAGGATATTTTGCATACAACTCTTGAATATTTTCATGTACCTGTACATCTACCAAATGCCAATAATCGAGACCAGCTCGTTTTACGTGCTTATCATCGATAGAAAAGCCCAGTGGTTTGATAAGATGTAGGGTCATGTGGTTAGCGGCGCACAAACGCGCTATATTACCTGTATTGCCAGGGATTTCTGGCTCATAAAGTACTATTTCCATTTTCGTTCCCCTATTCTTTATTTCTATATTATTCTACAAAGGAACGCACAAAATGTCCACTTTTACCGCCTTCTTTTTCTACGAGATAAGTAGGGCCCATGATCATGCCTTTATCGATGGCCTTACACATATCGTATACAGTGAGTAACCCTACTTGAACTGCCGTAAGAGCTTCCATTTCAACGCCAGTTTTTCCCGTCGTTTTAACGGTGGCCCGCACCTTAACAGCCTTATTATGATTTTCATCGGTGCAAGCAGGACTTTCACCATCCACTAATGTGCAGTGAACCTCAACCTTAGTCAATGCCAATGGATGACAAAGCGGTATGAGATTACTCGTTTGCTTAGCCCCCATGATAGCGGCTAGTTGCGCTACACTAAGGACATCCCCCTTTTTCATAGTTCCTGCAGCAATGCGCTCATAAATGGCATCATTGATAGCTATGAACCCTTCTGCGACGGCTGTACGAGAGGTAATATCCTTATCGGATACGTCTACCATCCAAGCATTACCGTCTTGGTCAAAATGTGTTAAATCCATAATATATCCTTACTAATTCTGCATAAATTATCATCAATAGTTTTATTTTCATTTATTATATTATACAATAGAATTAAGATTTATATGTATAAGGAAGGAAGTGTTCCTATGAAAACAAAACTAACTTATTTCGGTCACGCTTGCTTTATGCTCACACGCGGTGATGTATCCATGATTTTCGACCCATTCTTAACAGGTAATACATGGGATATCGCAAAAAAAGAAGATATCAAATGCCAATATATCTTTGTCAGCCATGGTCACGATGACCACTATGGCGATACAGATTTCATTGCTAAAGCAAATGATGCGCTCGTTATCTCTACTGCAGAGGTAGCAGGTAAAGCAGCAGCTGCTGGTTGCCGTGCTCATGCTATGCATTTAGGCGGTAAATTTGACTTTGAATTCGGTTCTGTTCGCATAGTACCAGCCTTCCACGGCGCAGGTATCCCTGGTGGTCATGCAGCAGGTTGTATCGTAGACTTCTACGGAGATATTGTATACTTCGCAGGTGATACAGCACTCTTTAGCGATATGAAGTTGTTGAATCGCTTTGGCGATATTGACTACGCTTTACTTCCTATCGGCGATAACTTCACAATGGGCGTTGAAGATGCAGCTCTTGCTGCTTCTTATGTAAAAGCGCGTATCTCCATTCCAATTCACTACAAAACATGGCCTGTTATCGACCGTGAACCAGGTGTATTTACAAGCTTAGTTGAAGGCAAATACAATCAAACAGCCCTCATTATCGATCCAGGTTCCTCTATCGAGCTCAATAACTAAAATAAAAAATAACATCTACGTAGAAATGACGCAATTCTAAGGAATTGCGTCATTTTTATATGCTTTTATAAACGCTTCTCTAGGTTAAACCAAAATATATCACTGCTCACCTTTATAAAGCAGCCTAAACCTCCTGGTTAGCCATAGAAAAGCCACTACGACTAGACATACGTACAAATTCATCTATATCTTGTGTTTCATCTACACCCACATAACCTAGTTCACGAACCATGCCATACGGATTATGAAGAGATAGTTGAGGCTTTTCTCCTGTAAGAACCCATAAAACCTTATACCCTTTCGGAGCCTCTCGTAATCGTTCCTCGCCTTTGCCATCCGTGAAGTAAACCAATAAATCCACACGGTTTTGATTGGCTAAAGAAAATACTGGCGAGAAAGCTGTTGCACCGCGCACATCAAGGCGAGGCTTTACATCTTTTACTGATTCCATCGTATAAGTACGGCGCACCTCATTATCACATTCTACAACGGTAATGCGATGATTATAGGCATGTACAATTTGCAGTACTTGTTCTAAGGCGTTCGTAAACTCTGCATCGGTAATACTACCACTCATATCGAGCGCAACCCATACATTAGCTTTATGTTGACGCAAGGTACCAGACAATTCCAAGCGCTCAGGTTGACGACGATTGCGACGCATCGTCGTTTTTTTGTACCCACTTGCTACCTTGCCCATGAGCTTTTTAAGGTAGAAATACCACGGAAGAGTACGACGTGTCTTTTGGAAGGTATCGATGAGACTCTTCACATACCCTTCCATATCACCTTTTGAGGCTTCGTTGATATAGCGCTCCGTAATTTGGTCCATCGTATCCGTATCAATGGAATCAGATTCATCCCAAATATCATGGCTAGTTTGAGGATCAAACTCCATAGCTACAGCTGTATCAGAATTATCTACGGGTACAAAGAGTTCAGGCTTTTCCTTCATCGCCTTATCGATGGCCTTGGCGTAATACTCAATGGTACGGAATCGTTTGAGCATCAATCCAAAACGTTCATTTACATTGGCTACAGTAACCGCATCACGATCAACATGTTCTAAGTAGTCATTTACAACCATATCCATCGCCATATGTACAGCCGTTTTATTAAAGCTTTGACTCAATGTTTTTACGCGCATCAAATGTGCAGAAATAATATGAAGAATTTCACGCTTAATGCCATCTTTCATAACATCTGGTGGCTGGCGTAGTAAGATAAAAGGATTTACATATAATACATAGCCACCTTGTTTTAAGTTAATACCGAAGGCACTGGTCATATCAAAACGAATACGATGAGCCATTTGTAAATAGAAATAACCAAAGAATTGGTCCTCTTCAAGGAGTAAGCTATTTACATCATGCAAAATATTCCATAATCGTTGCTCAAAAGCAGGTGTCATAACGGCTTGTTGCATTATCGCAAAATCGGTGCCTTCAATTTGTATCTCATCTAAGGCACGTCCTATGGTCCCTATATGACTATCAGACATATTATGGTTCATCAAGTCCGCCGCTATACGTTCTGGTTCCATGCTATGATGTTGCTCTTCATAACTATCTACATAGGCTTCGTATGCAGCATAGATTTGCGTGTACAAGGCCTCCGCTTCACGATGAATACGTTCCCGTTTTGCATGCCAACGATCGAGAGCCTCAATGGCCTTCTCATCATAGGAACCTGTTTTCTCCCACCCGTCTATATGGGTGAGTAAATCAGAGGCATCGCGAATATCATCCTTATCTAAATTTCGTTGCATCATTCCACCTCCTTTTTCGTTTAGCATCAGATTTTATGTATATCATGTTTTATATATTGGTTATTGTATCCCCAATCATTCGCTAAATTTCTTTATCCATATGGACAGCTTCATTTAGTTAACTATGGAGCAGAACTATTTTTGTGCTTCAAAGAAGGTATCGATGAACAAGTCATCTTCAATCGCATAGGCGTATACCCGTTCATAAGTGTTTCGTAAATCTTTCATAACTGCTACGCGTAGATCACCTGGATACAATGTAAGGAATTCAATGAAGTGATGAACTTCTTCGGCATTGCTATTGCGGTTTAAACGATGCAACATATTTTTAGCCGCTACGTATAAACGTGTTGGACTTTCACTTTTAACCTGTTCAGCCATAGACATAATGGCTCCTGGCTTTTGAACCGCCGCCAATACATCATCAAAGGTAATAAGTGGTTCTTGGTCTGACTCGATAAAGTTTACAAACGCCTCAGCAATGAGTTTACCTACGTTACCGCGGATAACATTCATGAAGACTTCGCGACTATAGGCTGAATCTTCTTGGTTTTTATAAATCGTATACAGGCCAGATACGCGTTCAAAGGAGCGTGGTGTAGCATCAATATCATCTTCATGGCGTTGATTTAAGTATTCTGGATAGGAGGAAATAAATTCGATAACCTTCTCCTCAATACCAGCGCCGATAGCCCAGTCAATCCATTGCATGTAATCAGCATTCATATAAAGCCATACAAAACGGTTTTGTTGTGCTGGGTCCATATCGATGGTTTGATAATCAAAGGAATCCTCAGGGTTCATAGCGGCGATAATGCGCACTTGGTCACTTAAAGAGAAGCCATTAATTTCACGATTCAAGATAAGGTTCATTAACTCTTGTTGAACCGCATGTTCTGCACGGTTAATTTCGTCGATAAACAGCAATACTTGGCGCCCTTTATCTACAGCTTGTGCCACATGTTCCAATGTATGATGCACTGCATACACAGTGGTTTTTACAGTGCGTGTATTACCATGACCATCTGTATGTGTAACAGATTCTACAGTTGGCAAACCACCAATCTCACCTTCTTTTAAGAGGTTACCATCGATGGTTACTAGTTCCCAGTCATGCTCAGCAGCTACGCGTGCCGCAAGAGATGTTTTACCAATCCCCGTTTCACCAACGAGCAAAGGTACTTGATTAGCGGCAAGCACTAACTCTACGCTTGCCATTGTATCTATAAAGTTCATTGTATCTCCGTTCTAATATTTCAAATATTCACTAACTGCAATCTTCTTAACAGCTCGAGTTCCATAAGCATCTATAAGTGACAATAGATCGATAGGCCATTTAGATTGACGTCCACCGACAGCTTTATTGTTGATTAACTCACGAATATAGTCTGCATCAACTGTATCACTAGAGATAGCGCTAATGATGATAGATTTAATTTCGTCCACAGTGACGCCTAAATTATTAGGTATATACCCTAGTGTAGCAGCACTTACACTAAATAGGTGCAATGCTAAATCTTTAGTAAGCTTTGTGATTTGTCGCATTGCCTGCGGATCTTGTTTTACTGCCGCTTCTAAAACCGCTACGCTAGGCTCATCAATATAACGCAAGGCCAAGTAATTTTCTTTAACTGCTTGCAATTGTACGGATTCGCTGGGCTCCTTAATGTATTGCAATGCATCATAGTTGGCCTTTACGGCTTCCAATTGCAGTGCTTCTGATGGATTAGCGATGTACCGTATTGCCCATCCAGATTGAGCGAGTGCTTGCTCAACAATCGTATCAGATGGATTATCGATATATTCTAAAACAGCCCAGTCCTTTTCCACCAAGGCCTGTAATAAATCCTCTGTAGGATTTTCCACGAATTGTATGGCTCGTGGTGATTGTGAAAGCGCTGTTTCAATAACTTTTTTCGTAGGTTCTTTAATATATTGCAACAACATGCCATTTTGAGCTACGCAGGTGAGTTGCATTGCTTCTGTAGGATTAGGAATATTCCTAATTCCATGTGGATTATTGGTCAGCGCCGTTATGTATTGTTCTTCTGTCATACTAACCTTCATTTCTATTTAAAAAGGCCATACGAACACGTATGACCTATACTGAATTCTATTTTTATTGTATCACATTTTTTCGATATAGTTATATCTCTTTCGTATACTTACTACACCGTTAACGCATCTAAATCAGAATTATTCCCAATTACTAATAATTTATCCGATGCTGAAAGAATGGTAGTCGGATTTGGCGGAACTTCTAATTCCTCACCTCGTCTGATTCCTACTGCATTAAGATTGTATTTCTCACGCAAATTAGAGTCCTTTAAGCAAGATCCAACCATAAATTGAGGCATAACAACCTCAATGAGACTAATATTTTTAGAAAGCTGTAAATAATCCATCACATGCTCTCGCGTTAATGATTGTACTAATCGTTGTGCTACATCATACTCCGGATAAATAACCAAATCTACACCAATCTTCTTAAGCATCTTACCTTGTAAGCTATTCTCAGCTTTTGAAACTACATATGGCATGTTCATTTCTTTCAACAACATAGAAGTCATAAGATTAGCTTGAAGATTATCACCAATAGCAACGATAATCATATCAAACTGACTTAAGGCCAATGCTTTAATGGCCTCTTCATCAGTAGTATCTGCCACAATGGCATGTGTTACATAAGGTGAAACCTTTTGTACAATTTCAGGATTAATATCTACACCTAACACTTCATGTTTCATGGATGCTAACATCTTAGCCACAGTTGTTCCAAATCGACCAAGACCAATAACAGCAATTGTTTTGTATTTCATACTATATCTCCTCTACAAAATAGCAATTATTTCCAGCTATAAGAGTACATTCTCTTCCGCATAACTAATCGGTTTAGTTGGTGCTGTTCTAAGGGCCCATGTACCTATGACAGTCATAACACCTACACGTCCTGTAAACATGACAAGCATTAAGACCCATTTGCTACTTTCAGATAAATTAGGCGTAATCCCCGTTGTAAGTCCTACAGTACCAAAGGCAGATGTAACCTCAAATAGTAGACGAATAAAATCGTAAGGTTCATCCCAAGCAAGGTAACATGTGGCTAGTAATACGAGAAGAATGGATAAAAAGATGATCCCATTTGCTTTTAGCACAGTTACTAACGAAATGCGCCGTTCAAAAATCTCTGTATCTGGTCGGTTGTTAAACAATGTACAGGATGAAAGAATCGCTACCGCTACCGTACTAATTTTTACGCCCCCACCAGTAGAGTTTGGGCCTGCCCCGATAAACATAAGAATGATGGTAACAAACAGGGTAATAGGATGCAATGCATTATAATCAACCGTTGCAATACCTGCTGTACGAGGTGTAATGGCTTGGAACAAAGAAGCCATGATTTTGTTCCATATAGGTAACGGTCCAAAGGTTTTAGGGTTAGACCATTCAACACCTAAGAAAATGATGGCACCTAAGAAAATTAAGAATATGGTACCAACAAGCATGATTTTGGTATGTAATTTTAAATCCACAAATCGTCGTACCTTTCGGTGTGACCATATATCAAAGGCTGCTAGGTACCCAAAACCACCGATAACAATAAGAGCCATTGTATTAACATTAAATAATACATCCCCTACCATGGCATATGGTAGATCATTGTCAAAAAATACAAAGCCTGCATTGCAGAAGGTAGAGATGGCTTGCATAATTCCTGTATACAATGCAGCGTACCCAATATAGGGATATAGCTGAATCGTATAAATTATGCCGCCAATAATTTCAATGGCAAAGGTATACAAGGTTAATTTTTTCGTAATATGTAATAGCCCTGTCATTCCCTCTTGTCCCACATCTTCTGACAATAGCAACCGATTTTTTAGGCCTACCCGTTTACCTAAAAGCAAGGCAATGATAGTTGTAAAAGAGACAATCCCCAGTCCACCGAGCTGAATCAGTATGACCATAACAATTTTGCCAAATAGAGACCAATGATAATACGTATCTACTGTAGCAAGTCCAGTTACGGAAACACAGGAGACCGCCGTAAAGGCCGCGTCTACAAGTGCTGTTGTTTGCCCATGAGCACTTGAAATAGGCAACATAAGCAACATCGTGCCTATAATCATAACCCCTAAAAAGCTAAGCGCTAATAATCGATAGGGATTTTGTTGCATGTATCGTTGTACATGAGAATGAGAATGTGAAATATCATGCCACATACGACCTTACTCCAATCCCATTAATTTATGAACTAGTTCTAGGCTCGGCAAAGGACTGCGCCCGCCAATACCTTGTGTATTTAAAGACGCTACGGCAGACGCAAAGGTAGCCGCTTTTTCCAAGTCACTATGGGCACAGCCTTTAAGTAACTCAATAGCACATAAAGAGGTATCACCTTGAACCGCATTCGTCGAACTTAATTTAGCACTCTCACTATGTAAAATATTAGAAAGTTTAGCTAAAAAGGCACCATGGAAACTATCCCCTGCCCCTGTTGTATCAACTACAGAGTCTTGAGGAAACGGCTCACAACGATAAGCAATGCCATCAGGCCACACAAAATAACTACCATTTGCTCCATCTGTAACGCCAGCAATGAGAGCGCCTCGGTTGTGAATGATACGACACGCCTCTTCTAGATTGGTAGTACCCGTATATTTTTCAGCATAATCACGAGCAACGATAACAATATGACTATCTTCCGTGATTGGCTTCATCTCTTCATCGTAGCGCTGTGCACCACCGTCAAGGGAAATAATGGTACCCACATCCTTTGCTACATCCATAGCAGTACACATGAGTATTCTATGACGTCCATTAATATGCAATATAAAGGAATTATCAATTAACTGTTTATGAGCATCTAGGAATTCTGGTTCCACAGCTGTAGAGCGTTCAAAAAATACGGCCCGCTCTCCGGTGCTATGTTTTACGAGAATGGTAGCAACGCCACTGCTAGCACCTCGTTCAACTTGGATCGCATCCGTATTTACATTGTATTTTTCAAAATCATCTAAAATATGACGGCCTACCATATCATCGCCAATGCTATCAATCATAGCAGTACTGGCACCATATTTACCGGCTACTGCTAACGCTGTTGCTACAGGGCCACCACCATCAGTAGTAGATGAAACCACTTGCTGTACCTCTCGGCCTGTTGGGTAATGATCCACTACGATAAATCGATCTAGCGTACTAGCCCCAATGCCTACAATATCTATATTTTTTTGAGGAAACATACTTATACTAACCTCCCAAAGGCATATCCATAAGATAGCCCATTTTCTTATTAGTGATTCATATAATTACAGAATACATTTCGTTCTATAAAAAGTAAACCCCAGACTAATGTCTAGGGTTTCTCTGTACTACAAAGAGTACTATATGTCACGTACTATGTCTTGTTTAGTATATGTTGTTATTGAAAAGGGTTGTTAGATTCAAGGTGTAATATAAATTTAAGACATCATACGTTCCATCATATATTCAATTTCATCAGCACTCAAATTGTACATAGCTTGTACCATTCGATTAGCTGACTCACCAGAAGCACCGCTTTTGGCGATTTCTGCTTTTGCTTTTGCAATGAGAGCTTCCTTGCGTTGTGCTTCTGAATCCTCATCAGTTGGTACCGAAATATTAGCTTTACCTTGGCCAATGCCACGTACCTCTTGATTAGGATTATCTTTAGACGTTGTTTTAGTATCTTGAGCAGCCACAGCCTCCATAGCGAAGGAGTTTTTACCTGTCATGATATACTCTACAGCCTCTAATGTACTTTGTGTAAGATTTACCGTCCAGAATTCACCGGCTGCAGTCAACTTATAAAGCAAACCATTGTAAGCTACGAGACCACGTTTTTCCCATAATTTATAAAGCCAGTTTAATTCATCTAGTTTTGCATCTAATTCAGTTAAGCTCTTAATATTGAGAAAACCTTGTTCAAGCTGGCTTACCACTTGATTTACGATAGGTTGTAAATCACTTTGCTTCATGAGCGCCATAAATGGTTTTTCACCGCGGCTAACCATATCTTCATACGGTTTTAACGCACGATGTAACATCATGCCGTACCCATCAACATTACCACCGGCACCACTGCCGAAGGGGAACATCGGAACGCCAGCTTTAGCTAGGATGTTATACAAGCTACGTTCACGGTTGTTCGCACTCCAGTGAGCCGCGCTCAATCGACGATAGGAACGCTCGTCTAAGTATTTGCGTCCAAACTCGAACATATCCCCTTGCATAGCTGTTGTGGCTGCTGCGGGCACCTTGCCTTTTGCAATATCTTTATTAAGATCACTACCATCAAATACATTTAATTGGTAAAGGTCTGCACCGTCTACGCCAGAGCTGACTAGATCAGCCAAATCTTGTTCCCAAACCTCCATAGTTTGACCTGGTAAACCGTAAATTAAATCGATAACAACGGAACATTGTCCATAGGCTTTTAAAGCTGCTAACCGCTCTAATACGGTTTCTTTTGTATCTAAACGTCCCACCATTTGGCGTACCTCTGTGTTGAAAGATTGTACCCCAATGGACATACGGTTAACGCCATTTGTCATCCATACGTCGAGATTTTCAGGAATCAAATCGTGAATACGACCTTCTAAAGTCAATTCATAATCATTAGCTAGTGGCAAATACTCTTTAATGGCTTTCAACAATCTTTTAGAGTTTGCTGGAGATAATGATGTTGGCGTGCCACCACCAATAAACACAGCATGAATCAAACCATCTTTTAATCTAGGACGTTCACTAGCCAGTTTTAATTCGCTAATAAGACCATCAATATATTGGTCTTCTACGCTTTGACTCGTACCATTTTGGAAGAAGCCACAGTATGTGCATTTGGTCTTACAAAACGGAATGTGAATATAGGCGCATTGCATTTCACCTTTTTTAGGTGTGCCATTCATTAAGGTATCCCAAACAGCTTGTGTTTCCTTTGGAGAAACCAAAATACCATTGAGACCAGCATGAACAACGCGTTTATGAGGAAATGCACCACTCATCGGATTATCACAGTCTAAACCTAGTTGTAGATTGCGTTGCTTCTCCGGAATGGATTCAAAGAAACTTGCTAAACTCATACTCCAATCCCCTTTCAGTTTAGGCTTGCAACTTTGCAAGTACAGATTTTGTAAATTCTTTTGCATTTGCAAAGTCTTGTTCATCTGGATGTGTCTCAGCCGCTTTATGTAATGCATCGCGTTCAGGACTTTGCCCATGAGCCGATCCAGGTGGGAACATTTTATACATCATTTCAATGACTTTAGGATCGATTTTACCTTGGCATACAAAGCCATCTACAAGGGATTCCTTATTTTGTAATAACTCTGATGCTTTTTCGATACTTTCACGAGCATGATCGGAATCTGCATACATGCCTAATGTCGCAAAGAATACGATATTAGGATTTTTCAAGGTTTCAATCAATTTGGCAGCCTCTTTATTCGCTGTACCGCGATCTACCCAGAAACCTACGAACACAGTGTCATAATCAGCTAAATTCTCAGGCGCCTCTTTTACAGGAACGCAAGGCGTACCTTCAGGCATGACGGAAGCCATTGCTTCCGCTACGCTTTTAGTATTTCCCGTGAGGGAAGAATATAAAATAATGGATTTCATAATTATCTCCTTTAATTCATAGATAGGTCTATCACATAGATACTTCTATTCATCTTCATCATCAGATGATTCGTGACCTCTAAACTCAACTGGTACATTGACATCAATATCTGCTCCAGTTGGATTTTGATATGGTGTTGCCGCTACTACTGCAGACATAGCCGCATCATTAAAGATTTCATTTGTAGACGATCTAATACTTTGACCAATAAGGTTGCCATTTGTATCTAATGTAACTTGTACAGTTACATCACCTTGTAACTTTCTTTTTAAAGCCATTGAAGGCATTTGTGCATTATTTTGCACTCTTACACGGAATCCTTCCGTATCAAAGGCAGCTTTCACCGTACCATGACTATCACCATTGCCATTGCCATTACCGTTGCCATTTCCCTGACCTTGACCATCGCCATTACCAGTGCCAACACCTGTACCGTTACCACCGCCAGAGCCGCCACCTGTACCAGGGCCGGAACCACCTGCAGAATTATCACCAGAGGTATTACCTTTATGTTCGCCGCCTTTCGGGGGTACATCTACTGCATCAGGAATATCTGTTACAGTAGATGGATCTATATTCGCTACAACAGCCTTTGTTCTTGCCGCCACTTCATCTGCTGACAACGGTTTTGGGAATAGGTCAGACCTGTTCCCGCCACCTCCACCAGCATGACCGCTGCCGCCATCATCGAGTACACTTTGTGTGAGGTCGATCTCATACGTTTCCATATCTTGAATTGCTGGAACTACTACGAAAAAGATTACGGCAACAAAGAGAGCAATGAGATGAACTATGGCGGATATAATGGCTGCTTTTTTCCATGATATGCCTAGTCCCATAGTTATCCTTTCTGTTCGGCTGCAATAGCCAAGCGTTTAACGCCAGATTGTTTTAACATATCCATAATCGCTACAACTTGACCATGAGCAGCGCGTTTGTCAGCTTGTAAAATAACGCTAGCATTTGGATTTTCTTGAATACGCTGTTTAACCATGGCTTCAGCATCATCAATGCTCATTGGCTTATTATCAATTGTAATATGTCCTTCTGCATCTAATGTAAGTACTACAGGTAATTGAGCCGGTGCAGAAGCACTTGTAGCTTGTGGTAATTGCACGGATAACGCCTTTTGAGCAACTGTTTGCAAGCTATTCATCATGAAAAATACCAACAAGAAGAAGATAATATCAATCATTGGGATAATCATGAATTCAGGCTTTGTTTTCATACGAAAGCTTTGTAGGTTCATAATTAATTCCACCCTTCTCGCTTAGCACTAACGATGTTCACACACATACCTTCGATTTGATTAATAATAGAATCTAAACGATGGCTAAAGAATGTGTACACAATAAATGCCATGATGGCTACACACAAACCAGAGGCTGTGGCAATAAGGGCTTCACCAACACCACCAGTAATAGCGGATGCACCAGCACCGGCATCGAGAATACTAAAGGAACCAATCATACCTGTAACAGTACCAAGTAAGCCTAATAGTGGGGAGATTGTAACAGTAGCGCTTAGGTAATCCATATATTTACGGAAACCAACCGCATCAACACCCATTTGATCAGCAAAGGCCGTTTTCATTGCTTCTTCGCTAGAAGCATTATGTAGACCAGCTTCTGCAATGCGACTTGCAATAGATGGATTTTCTTTGATTACTTTATCAATTTCGTCCCACTTTTGTAATTTTGCTAGTTCATTTACTGCATGTGTAACAACAAATGTCTTACCTGAATACTTATGATAAAAGAAAGCCCGTTCTACAGCAATAGCGATAACCATGAAAGACAAGAGTAATAATGGATACATTACATACCCGCCACTATGAAACAAGTGAATGACATAATTTAAATTTTCCATTTTAGTAACCTTTCTGCCTGTTTACAGACTGAACATTAGAACCTGTAGGTCCCTTGAATTCTTGTATAATCGCCTAACTTAAAGCTTTCACTACCATATAAAGTATCTCGTTTATTAGTGCCCTTCGCATCAAATGTATAGAATGCTTCAAGGAGTAAATCCTTGCGTGGTACATAGCCCGCACCAAATGTGAAGCTACGAATACCATCGAGATAACGATCTGGTACAGCACCAGTACCATTACCGCCAAAGAATGAACCATGTTCAAAGTATTTATAGTCGATAAATGCATTCCAAGATTTTGGAACATCAAGATCAGCACGACCAATGTCTAAGCGGGCCATCCAGAAGTGAGGTGCACCACCCATTTGATGACCTTTAAGAGCAAAGTCCGCAGTGCCCCGTTCATGTTGATATACAGTGTTACCATTTAAGTAACGCCCTAGGTTAGAACGGTTTTGACCGTAATCAACGGTAACCGAAGCATTAGCACCTAATTGATATTTAGCGCCAATACCGAATACTTGAGCTACATTGGAGAAGTTATATTCATCATTACCGTTGCCATTTGCATTTAAATAGGTATGTGTTTTACCACCGAAGGAACGTAAGTACCATGCTTGTACCCCAAGACGAGAGCCTATTTGTTTCTTGTATTGAACAAAGGCCGCTTTATCAATAGCCGGTACAGTATCTTTTTCAAGAACTACACCTTCTGTACGAATCAAATTACCGATGATCTTGCCTATTGCTTCACGAGGTAATTTATTTTCAGACTCTGCATCATGTACAACTTTTTCAAGATTGTATAAATAGTTGTACATTGCTGGTGTCATGCCCCAACCATAATCAGAACTACCTTCACCCCAGTCGTTAGAGGCCATTGTAAAGTTCTTTTTATAAATCGCATCTTTAGCATCATAATCGCTAAATATATAGCTACCACTATCGTATTTATACGTTTTAGCACCTAAATAACCAGTGAACTCATAATCACTAGATGGTTGACCATAGTAATCATAGGATTGTTTGTAAGTGCCATCTGGCTGTTTAACCCAAACAACATCGAGCTCACTATTGTTATAATTACTCCAGTTATCTGTAGCATTATATTTAGCTATTTCTGCTACGGATTGATTGATCTCGTCACCATGTTTTTCAACATAGGCCTTAGGATTTACTAAAGCATCTTTATTATCAGTAGATACGATGAGACCTTTCGCTTTTTCTTTTAAGTATTCAGGGTATAAGGAGGAGTTCACATTATACATAATGTCCCCTGTCTTATAGAGTTTTTCTCCTGTATGCTTATTAGTGATTTCATACATTGCATAACCACCAGATGGAATATCGAGGGAGAATTTCTTCCCAGCCATATCTGTAGGATATGCTTTTGTAAGAATATCTTGTAAATGGCCCATGATTTGAGCTTGTTTTTGTTGGGTCTCTCTTAGCTTAGCATCGGCTTTAGCCATTTCTTGATCCCGGTTTGGATTACTCCAGCTAAGATCTAATGATTCCTTATAAGCTTCATATTCATCTTGTAAGCCTTTAAGTTGTTGATAGAAGTAGATGCTATCTGTCTTACCTTTGTAAGTAGAATCATAGATACCATTAGGACTATCTGGTGCTGCTGCATCCTCTGTAGATTTTTTCTCACCATCAGAGCCAGTTTTTGTAGCACTATTAATATCGTATGGGAACTCATCACGGTTAATACCAATCAATTCAGCCGCTGTTGGAGGTCTGTAAATAACTTCATGGACTGCATGAGTATAAGCAGAATCAGTAATGCCTGTACTATGTTTGAAAGTACCAACACCAATACGAACTTGTGAGTCGTGACCATTCCATACAGCGCGAATGCCATCATAGGATTGACCAAACCAGTAGCCACTAGCACCCATAGGTTCTGTTAAGCGACCTACGGATACATCCCATTTTTTAACACGTCTTGTGAGATCAACTGTATCGATTCGTTGATGATTAAAGCCTTTAGAATCGGATTGTGTCCAGCTTGTATCAACACCGCTCATACCAGTTGCACTACCGATAACTTTAAGATTTGTGAACTCATTAAGGCGTGCATCGAAGCCTAGGCGCAAGCGTTGTTCAAAGCTATGACGATTGGCATCGTACATATTAGCTTTTGCAGAACCAATAGCGGAATTTTCTCTAAATGGAGATTGTGGTCTATTAGAGCCATCATGTGCCATCCAACGTGCTCTGTAATCGCCAACTAATGTAACACCACGTTCTTTAGTAGTGTCGAAATCAGAACGAATAAAGTCAGTTAAACGAACCACATCAGATACGTTTTGTACACCGGATTCAGCATTTGTAACGTCCCCATTAGTACCCGTTGCATTTGCACCTGCTACGCTACCTTTTGCACCATCCTTAGTCTTACCGATAGCTGTTGTTTTACTGCTGTCTCCACCACCAAATTTAAGGTTAACACCCACACGATACACGCGTTCTTGCGTAGCACGGTCATCATCTCGATGATTAAAGATATTATTGATGCCAAAGTACATCATGGCATTTTTATTGAATCGTTTTTGAACCATTACGTTCCAAATGCCAAAGGTTTTCTTTTCATAGCTTTGCTTCTTATATACGCCTGCATCACCAGATAAAATATCTGGCCAGTAGTTGCCACCATTATTAAGAGTATTACTATCAAGCATATTGATATAATAATCGCCCCAAATGGAACCATTCCAACCGGATTTAGGGTTGTCATAAGTAATGCCAATATCAACCTTATGCATTGGTTTATCCAACAATTGGCGAGGCATTGTTGGATCACTCTTATTGATGGCATGCAAGTATGTATACCCGAGCTTACCGGACCAATACTTACCGAATTTTTGTTGTACCTCTGCTTGAAGGCCCGTAATTTCAGCTTTACCAATATTTTTAAAGCTATAAATCATGTCTGGTGCACGTTGGTACTTAGCATCACCCTTGAGGTATGGAGCAAAGTCCATAAAGTCCCCTGTGAAGTATACAGACATATAGTTTTTGATGCGGTTATGGAATACGCCTACACGAGCATAAGTATTCTTATTTTCACCTTCTAAGCTCATGTCAAAGTTAACAGATTTCTCAGGTTTCAAATTAGGATTGCCGGCCCAGTACCAACCAAGTTTTGCAACCCCAATCCCAACAGGATTAGAAGCATACATTTCCCAGTTGTACCACAATTCGCCCATACCTGGTTCTGTATATCCAGTACCTACATTAGCTTTAAACCTGCGATGTGTATTGCCTTTAACGTTATAGGTCATCCCTAAGGACGCAGATAAATTAGAACCAAATAAGCTGCTGTTATCAAAGCGAAGAATTGGGGATAATGTTAAATTCTTATTTACCTGCCATGTATCAGAAACATAAGCATTTAACTTGCGAATTGTACCGCTACCAGTTGTTAAGCGTTGATCACGGCTACGATATTCTTCTAAAAAGGCTTTACCATTTAGCTTAGGTGCTTTTTTACGCATTTCCGGATCATTGGACTCGCCGTATTTAAAGTAATCACCTACAATATTGGCACGTGTTGCAGATAATACTGGATTTTCTGCTTTCAAACGATCTTCTAAAGCCTTATAACGAGCTTTAAACTCATCTGTTACAGGTTGATTATTAGGAGATGTACTAGACCAATCACTTAATCTACTTTCAGACAAACCATAGTTTATATAGTCATCATAAGTTATACCTGGTTTTTGAGCATCTGTTTCTGCACCATAGTATTCATAATCCATATCCCATTGCGGCATACCACCACCGGAATTAATGAATTTATAGTCGTGGATATGAGAGTAAACCTTGATGCTATTATCGCCTTTACGTCTTACAAGGCGGTCTAGTTTATCCACTAACAAGCTCTTATCGTAATCCCAAGGATCAATGTACATGGTACTTGTATTAGGAGAACTCTTTAAGCGGCTACCAGAACCTTCTTCACGAGCGTAGCTCACGCCGTAGCTAAGCAAATGATTTTTATTAAGCTGTGTATTCGCATTAGCTCGAATATCCAATTGACGATGATCGATGTTATCGATATAACGCAACTCATTGGAGCCTTCATAGGCGGAGCGACCTGTATAGCTAATGAGGGCTACATCATTTTCTTTAATGCGGGAGTAGTTAGTTTCAACAGTCCAATCGCTTTTGCCTGCTCGGGAGGACCATTGTAAATTAGCCGTATTGCGGTCTGCGGTACGTTTGAAATGTTGTTGAGGCTCTAAATCAGAGTCGGAGTGCTTAACATCGCGTACAAGGTCTTCTGTGTAGCGGTTAAGTCGCATTTCAAATTTATTCTTATCATTAGCTTCGTAGGTTGCTACAAGACCGATATCAGCCGCATCACCATAATAACGAAGTACATTTGGCTTAAAATTATGTTTTGCATAATCAAAAGCCATGCCAGAATCTCGACGTTTAACGGATGCTAAAACAGGCATTAGATCACGTTTACTGCCTGACAAACCAACCTTTAACTTACCCATTTGACCAGAGTCGGCACGAATAAAGAAGTTTTGGAATGGGAATGTATCACCATCACTCTTACGACGCATACCCTCTGCGTTTAATTGTAAGGTCGGTTTCTTCTGTGCTTTTTTTGTGATGATGTTAACAACACCACCAATAGCATCTGAACCGTATTTTGCACTGGCTGCCCCTTGGATAACCTCAATGCGTTCAACATTTTCTGTACCTAACCGTTGAACTTCATCTGCTGCACCGGAGTACTTATCAAAATCGCCTAGTACTGGTTGACCATCTACTAAAATAAGTGTGTGACGCGCTTCTGCACCACGAATAGATACACCTACACGGCCCATAGCATCTACAGTTCTAGAGACGCCAGTTTGTGTAAAAATAATATCTTCGACGGACTTCGCCTGCTTTTTCTCAATATCTTTCTTGGTAATGATTTGCACTTGCTGTGAGTCTAATTTGGCTGCTTCTTCTGCCCATGTTCCTTTAACATGAACAACATCTGTAGTAACGGTTGCATTCTCAGCCCATACTACAAGAGGTGCGCTAAGCCATAAGGCAACTGCACTAGACAGAATTATGGCGCGCTTTGTATGTCCCCACCGATCCATTGTGCCCTCCTAAAATTTTAACTAATTATATGTTTTGTATCTTTCACTCTCAAATAAAAAGATACACTCTACCAACATATAATGACATTGAATATCATTTACATTTTAATGTTAGCAAAGTGTATCTTGCATATCTACTCCGAAAAGACCAAAAATATACGTTTCGGACAATATTAAATTGTTATATCTTACGATAAGCACTTGGAGTTACACCAGTAGCCTCTTTAAAGGCACTAGTAAACTTACTGCCATTCTCATAGCCTACGGCATTAGCAATTTCTAGAATCGATTGATCCGTTTCATGGAGTAACCTCTTAGCCGCATTAATACGACATTCTTTTAAATATTGATGTATCGTCGTACCATATACGCCCTTAAAACATCTTTTTAATGTAGACGTAGGTACATCAAATTGTTCAGATAATGTCTCAATTGTAATACGCTTCATAAACTGAGTAGATACATATTCGTTAACAGCTTTCACAATATCAACCTGCTGTTTCCGATAGGTTGCTCTCTTTTCATTATTGCTCGTAGAAATTACAGATAATAACAAAAAGATCTCAATAACCTTTAATTTAAAATAGTGCCCTTTGATTTGGTCAGGCACTTTATATAAGCTAGAAAAAATCTGTCTAACCGATTCAGTTTCTTCCATCATCATACCGTACTCAGAATGCTCACAAAATCGTTCTGCTAGGGTTGTTAAATTAATACGTGACTCAGTAACAAGAGAATCCAATACTGGTTGCGCTTTTTCAACATCTACAAGTAATACAATCCCCTTAAAAAGTTTTGTAGGGAAATAATTTTTATGTTGGTAGTCAGCATGAGTATGCCATCCTAATGACATATCTCCTGGCCCCATATATAAATATTCCCCAGATGTAAACTTACACTCGATGCGCCCCTCTTCACAATGATTTATGGCAAATGTCTTGGTATGTGATTTAGCATAAAATTGAACCGACTCTTCTTTCACATCCAAAAATAATAGATCGATACCGTCAAACACCGTATGTCTCGACATAGTAAGTCCTGCATGTGAAATTGCATGATTATGTGGATTCATACTATCACCATATACACAAATACTATATAAATTATCACTTATACAGTTATCATCATATACTTATTGATATTCATTGTCAAATTAATTTATGTAATAATTCATTTTTTCTTTAAAAATATAAGTTTTGCTATTTTCAATCCACTCAAGACCTTATCAGTCATATATTGTACAACAAAAATAGCCTCGCAAGCTAAACAAATGTAGTTTAACTTACGAGGCATATTTAGAATAATCTGCAATAACTCTTTATTCTTTTGTTTTTACAACAAAGACTAATGCTATAACATGACCAATCCATACAAAGGCCATAACACCAAGTGCAATAGGCATATCTTGACTGAAATACGCACCAATTGCCATTATTGTACTCACAGATAAGAGAATGGACAACTTTGTCCGCAACGTTAACGCTTTATCGCGTTCATAAGCACCAACAGTCTTTTGATATAAACTAGATTCTAAGAACATTTTATGAAAACGTTCAGATCCTCTAGCTAAACAAAATAAAGTAAGCATATAAAAAGGTACTGTTGGCAATAGTGGTAATACGATACCCGCTGTACCAAGAGCAAAGCTTATAGCCCCTATAGTAAGGAATATATATCGTATTACAACATTACTATGTTGCTCAGTTGTTTTCATTACTCCTCTTCTACGTAGTTAATAACTTTACCTTTTGTTTTAATAAAGTTTGGAATAATAAGTACAAGAGCTGCAATCGCTACAATGCCATAAATACCTGCCATGCCAATCCATTCAAATGCATGACCTAGTACAAGACCCATTACAGCAAAGTCAGCATCACCAAATGTTGTATTTTGGAAACCTAATTGACCAAGAACTGGCAATGCCAATGCTGGTAAGAAGGTAATAGCTAAACCATTAAGGAATGCGCCTACTGCAGCACCACGACGGCCGCCTGTAGCATTACCGTAGATACCTGCTGTTGCACCGCAGAAGAAATGAGGTACAAGGCCAGGAATGATTAATACGCCACCTACAGCACCAAGGATGAGCATACCGATGATACCGCCGATAAAGGAGCTAATGAAGCCCAATACTACTGCTGTTGGAGCATATGTAAAGAATACGGCACAGTCTACTGCTGGGATAGCATTAGGGATAATTTTTGTGGCAATACCTTGGAATGCAGGAATTAAATCACCTAAGATCATACGTACACCAGAGTATACGATTGTTACACCTACAGCAAAGTTCATAGCGCTCATAACAGCATATAAGTAAGGACTCATATCACCAGATAAAGTAGCTACAAACTCAGAACCAGCCGCAAAGGCTGCAATCAAGTAGAAGACAATCATAGTCAATGCTGTAGATAACGTAGAATCACGCAAGAAGCCCCATTTTTCTGGAATTTCAATGTCTTCTGTACTATCGTCTGCTTTACCTACATATTTGGCTACCCAGGCTGATAAATAATAACCTAAACTACCAAAGTGACCGATGGCAATTTCATCGCCTTCTGTAACCTTAGATGTATAGCTTTGACCAATTGCTGGAGAAATAGCAGACCAAGCGCCCATCAAGAAACCACCTACAAGGATGAGTTCCATACCGGACAAACCTGCTGTACCGAGTACGGCAGACATAAGACAAGCCATAAATAAGCTGTGATGACCTGTTAAGAACACATATTTGAACTTGGTGAAACGAGCAATACATAAGTTCATCAATAAGCCTACTACGAGAATAGACATCGTTTCAACGCCAAGTACCTTTTGTGCTACAGCCACGATAGCTTCGTTGTTTGGTACTACACCAGTAATATGGAAGCCATGCTCAATCATCTTACCTAGTGGATCAAGGTTGTTAACGATAACACCTGCACCAGCTGCGAGCATCAAGTATCCAAGAATAGGTTTTAATGTACCAGTCATTACCTTATGAAACGGGCGTTTCAAGGCAATCAAACCTATACATGACATAATACCAATTAAAAGTGCTGGTTGAGACAGCACATCACGTAAGAACTCTAATACCATTTCCATGGCACTACCTCCTATATATAGTTGTTACATTATTGAGCTGCTTGTTTCAATGCATCAAGAATATCTTCTGTGATTTTCTTTTTATTGATATAGCTGCGAACAATAGCGACATTCTTGTCTTCAAATTGTTCAGCCAACTCTTTTACAGTTACAATAAGGTCCGCTTTACGACCTTGCGCGGCATTAAAATCAATAGATTCAACTTGTGCATCAATACCATTTTCAGCACAGATTTCTTCAATTTTCATTTTTAGCATCAAGCTAGATCCAATGCCATTACCGCATACAGTTAATACAGAAATCATACTTGCCTCCTACTAAACGTATTCTTGATCTTCTAAATGCTCTGCCAAGAATGCTTGTACATCTTCGATACTTTCAAAATCAGCAGCCGCATCTAAAAACTCATCATCCTCAAATAATGTAGCAATATCTGTCAACAACTGAATATGTTCATCCTTGTTCGGAGCACACAGAAACAACGCCACAGAAACAGGATCATTGTCAGGACTACCAAAATTCAATGGTTTTTCTAAGGTTACCAATGCAGTACCTACACGTTTTGCCCCATTTTCCGGACGAGCATGTGGCATAGCAAGACCTGGTGCCAATACAATATATGGCCCCATTTCACGTACTACTTCAACCATAGCCTCCGTATAAGATTGATCAGTAAAACCAGCATCAACCATGAGTTGGCCACCGTGACGAATTACCTCTTCCCACGTTTCTGCAGGATAATGAAAGGATACATTATCCTCAGATAGTAAATCTTGTAACAAGCTAACACCTCCTGAATTTACTTACGTACATACTTTTATTATATCCATTCTGTGAGTTTTTTCATATAACAAAATAGGAATAAGGCTATAAAAACGAATATAACAAACATTTTACTGTTTATTTTTATAATGTATTACAAAAAATTCTATAAATGAATATCTAATTATTATTATGAATTTTTATTAATACAATAATCCTATCTTAAATTTTATTCTTTTCCTGTAGCAACAATAATTTCTATAGAATTTTATACACTGTACACAATACCCATACACGTATGTATATTGTATATATATAGAAAATTCTCTATACTTAAATAAGGTTATATTACCTATAAAATAGAATAAGGAGATTTTATGCAAACTTCTATAAAAGCATTAATACTATGTGTAATACTATGTATTTCATTGGTAACGGCGTTGCAATTTGGATCTACGTTTATTCCTTTGGATCAAATCATTCAGGCTCTTATGTCTGTGGCTGATCCCAATGCCACGGCCACAATGACAGATACGATTATTACGGATATACGATTACCTCGACTCATTTATTCAGTCTTAACAGGTATAGGCTTATCCCTCGTTGGTTTACTAATGCAGACTGTTACCCGAAATGCACTCGCTGACCCCTATGTACTAGGTGTTTCATCAGGTGCTAGTACAGGTGCTGTATTTGCTATTATCATGGGTGGGCTCCCCCTATTAGGTGCCTATAACACACCTGTTTTTGCAGCTTTAGGTGCAGCTCTCTCTATTATCTTGGTATTGCTTTGTGTTGGTAAAAGTAATAGTCCTGTAAAGCTCATCCTCATCGGTATGGGCATGACCGGTATATTCTCGGCCTTAACTATGATGATTATCTATGGGGCAAAACACGAAGCACAAGTTCGTAGTGCCATGTTCTGGCTATTAGGTAGCTTTGCCGGTATACAATGGGGTGATTTACCACTAACAGCCATAGTTGTGGCTTTATTTATGCTATATATCTATCTGTTTAACCAAGATCTAGATGTATTACTACTAGGCAATCACGAAGCAGCTCAAATGGGCTTATCTGTAAAACAGTTACAGTTGAGCATCGTCATTATATCCTCTATTGTTATTGCCACATTAGTATCCAAGGTCGGTGTAGTTGGATTTATTGGTCTTATTATTCCCCATTTAGCGAGAATCATAGGCGGTCCAAAGCACAAAAACACCTTATTATTCAGTACACTCATCGGCAGTATTGTGATGATTTGGTCCGATGTATTATCTAGAGCCCTCTATAGTCCAGAAGAAATCCCTATTGGGGTTCTCACATCCCTACTAGGGGCTCCATTATTCATTTGGATTATTATGAATCGTTATAAACACAACGGTTAGTGTATATCATATCTATAGGAGATACTATGTATCAAATTAATCAGTTGTCCTTCTCCTATGAGAAGAAAGAAGTGTTAAAGAATATTTCTGTAACATTTCCTGGTAATAAAATTACAGCCATCATTGGCCCGAATGGATGTGGTAAGTCCACATTACTGAGCCATCTGTACCGACTACTACCGTCAAAAGATAAAATCATATTAAATCAAAGACCTTTAGAGTCTTATAAAGGTCGTGAGTTTGCTCAATTAGTAGCTGTTCTAACACAATCAAGAGATTCTATGATCGATGATTTTCTCGTAAAAGATATCGTTCTTATGGGCCGTTATCCTTACAAACAACACTTCGGCACATATAGCTCAGAGGATGTAAAAATCGCTGAGCATTATATGCATGAAGTAGGTATTACTCATTTAGCAGATGAAGAAATTCATCATTTATCAGGTGGCGAAAAGCAACGTGTATTCATCGCCAAAGCATTAACACAAAAGCCTCAAATTCTACTCTTAGATGAGCCTACAAACCATCTAGATATGAAATATAAAATAGCACTGATGAAACAATTGCGAGCGTTTAAAGGCACAACTATCGTAGTCTTACACGACTTGAATTTGGCCGCTCAATATTGCGATCATGTTGTTGTTATGAACGAGGGAACCATCCTAAAGGAAGGTTCCCCTACGGAGGTGTTAACACCTGAAATTCTTGAACCTATATTTGAAGTTCCTTTCAAAACCTCTTGGGATGAAGGGCGCTATCATTTATATTATTAATTCAAAAGAAAGGGCTTACTATGTTCCAAAAATTAAGAAAATCAAAAAAATTATTATTAGTCGCTATGGCATGCGCAACCTTTGCTATTGCTGGTTGTGGTTCTGATACAACTAAGAACACAGCTGATAATGGCAATGCAGTAACATGGAGTGAAACATTTGACGGTACTAAAACTGACTTTGCTGTAAAATCCGCTCCTACCCATGCAGTATCCATGTCCCAAGCAACTACAGAAATGATGCTCCAACTAGGTCTTGAAGATAAGATGGCTGGTACAGCTTTCAAAGAAGAAGAAATCTATCCACCTCTACAAGCGGCCTATGACAAGGTAAAAGTATTGTCTGACAAATGGCCTTCCTACGAAGTATTCATGTCCGTAAAGCCTGACTTTGCAACAGGCTGGCCTGACTCCTTCAGCAAACGCGCTATTCCTGCAGATAAAATGATTGCTCAAAAGGTTAACATATGGCTTCCTGAATCCATGTTATCTACAAAAGCAGATTTAGAGACTAACTTTAATGACATGATTAAATTAGGCGAAATCTTCGGCGTTAAACCTAAAGCTGAAGAATGGGTTGCAAGTCAACGTAAAACGTTAGCAGCTATCCAAGCTAAATTAAAAGACTTACCTCGTAAACGGGTATTCATTTATGACTCTGAAGATGGCCAACCATTCACAGCCTTCGAAGGTTACACTACAAACATCTTGAAACTTATCGGTGCTGATAACGTAATGAGCGGTTTAGGTGTTGATAAAACATGGGCTAAAGGTTCTTGGGAAACTGTAATTGCTCAAAATCCTGATTACATTATTATCGCTGACTATGGTAACTCTATTCGCAACGATGATGACTTCCAACAAAAAATTGAAAAAATCAAATCTAACCCTCAACTTCAAGATATCACTGCTGTTAAAGAAGGTCATTTCATTCGTGTAAAACTATCTGAGATCACACCTGGCGTTCGTACAGTAGATGCTTTAAAACGTTTAGCTGAAGAAATTCACGGCGTAAAAATCGACTAACGATTTACTCAGCTATGAAAGTATTCTATTAACTAGTCCTATAAGTTAATAAAATTATATATAGTATTAGATAGTATTTGTCCTAGGTAGTTAAATATACTGTGACATATACTATATGTAACGGAAAAGGTCCCAATTCATTGAATTGGGACCTTCTTCGTACTGCTTTGTATTGCACACAGCATATGGTTAGAGAGTAGAGATGTGTTGTAGTTGAAAGATTTAAATAATGGGTTATTGTAATATAGATTAAAAGTTTATTATGTTGTATATGCTGTGACAATGCCTTATTTATCCATTTCTAGTACATTGTTGCCTATAGCGTTTATCATTATTGGCCTTAATGGCCATAATTAATGGTTTGAGTGAAAGAAACTCTTCATCACTAAGTCGAATAGTTCTACCAATACGTTTAATCGGATTACGTGGGCGCCCGGCACCGCGTCTAGTTCCACCCCATGCCATATACATACCTCACTTTTCACTTGAAAAACTCCTTCTACCGATAGTATAACCTCCGTTACATAAGTATGCAATAGTTATTCATTTTAAACAGTCCTAAAACAACTATTAAACAAGTAATAAACTGTATTTATTAATAAAACGCATAATAAAGAAAAGCACATATTTATAAGCATTTCTCTATATTCAACTTGAATTATAACATTAACGTTGCCAAATATAGATAAATCGCTTTTATAGAATATAGTATTTAAAACCTAGTGTATATCAACATTCTTTGATGACAGGTTCATAATAAACTACAAAAAATAGTAAAATCTAATTGATAAATTGTATAACTCAATGAATCCAATTCTTAAACAACAGAACTAAAAAAAGACTGCTCTCGCAGTCTTTTTTAGTTTTATATAGCTATTTATTAACCAAATAATAAGTGACCGATTTCATAAGCAATAGCCGCTACAATACCAGATAACGGAATTGTTACAAACCAAGCTAACACCATCGATCTTGCTACGCCCCAGTTAACAGCTTTAATACGTTTAGAGGAACCTACACCTAATAAGGAACCACTTACAACGTGTGTCGTACTTACAGGTAAATGTAAGAATGTAGCTGTAAAAATAGTAATAGCAGAGTTTAAGTCAGCAGCAAAACCATTAATTGTTTCTAGTTTGAAAATCTTAGTCCCCATCGTAGAGATGATTTTCCAACCACCCACTGCTGTACCCATGGCCATAGCCGTAGCACAACAAAGTTTAACCCATAATGGTACATCCAATGTATCAATGAAGCCACCACTAAGCAAGGTTAAGGTAATAATCCCCATCGCCTTTTGCGCATCATTAGAGCCATGTGAGAAGGCCATCATGACGGCAGATACAACTTGCATGGATCTAAATCTATCATTCAACGTAATTGGAGAGAATCTACCAAAGATAAGCAACAATACTTTCATCACAATATAGCCACCAATCATGGCTACAACTGGAGATAAAATAAGGGATAAGAAAATCTTTAAGATCCCTGCTTCATTTAAGGCATCAAAGCCTACGGACCAGCCTACAGCACCGATGATACCACCGATAAGCGCATGAGAGGAGGAGCTCGGAATCCCCCAATACCAGGTAAGCAAGTTCCATGTAATGGCACCGATAAGAGCAGCCGAAATGATTCCACTATTGATAAGAGATGCAGACATTACGATGTCGCCACCGATTGTCTTTGCAACCCCTGTACTAACCATGGCACCAAGGAAATTGAGTGCTGCCGTCATCATAATAGCCTTTTTAGGCTCAATAGCACGAGTCGAAACAGATGTGGCAATGGCGTTCGCCGTATCGTGGAAGCCATTGATATAGTCGAAGGCTAATGCTAAAAATACTACTAGCCATACTAAATAATGAGACTCAAGCATATTTCAATACTACCCGGCGGAATGTACCTACCAAATCTTCGCAACCATCGATTACATCCTCCATGGCGCTAAGGATTTCCTTCCATTTGATAATTTCAATAGGATCTGTACACTCAGTGAAGAGTTTAGCCATTTCTTCGTGGTAAATATTATCCGCTTCAGACTCAAGTTTCAATACTTGGTGTACGCGGCCTTCTACCTTTACATGGTCCTTTTTAAGGCTGCCCATATAACCAATAGATTTGTTAATATGCTTAACGCATTTTACAACGATTTCACTCATACGGATAGCACCATCACTTGGATTACCAACGTGGTACATAACCATTTTATCCATAATTTCTTTAATATTATCCAATGTAGTATCCAATTGGTCGATTAGAAGCTGAATATCTTCGCGATCCATTGGGGTAATGAATGTTTTACGCAAACGTTCTACAGTTTCGGTTACTAATTCATCGGCAGCTTTTTCCTTTGTATCAATTTCAAGAAAAGCCTCTTCTTTAGAGATTTCGCCTTTAAACACACGCTCCATCATCTCTGCACTTTCATATGTAAGAGCAGCATGATTTTCTAAAATACTGAAAAATTTTTCTTCTTTTCCTTTTAATTTAAAAGCCATGAAGATCCTCCTGAAACAGTATTGATTGCTTCTATAAATATAATTTAATTATAGCACACTAACCATAATTCCTAAACAATTTACCAATCTCTATATTCCAACCCCTATGCGTATATGGCATATATACTATTCATCAGTGTGAAAGTATCAACAACATTTAGATATCATCCAGATAGTCCCCTAAATATTCTAAATCAAAAAGCAGATAGCTGATTGAAATATCAACTATCTGCCTTTTATCTTAAGCCATATATGTGCTTTTATAGTATGTATCAACTAACTATAGTTAACTGTTACATTTACTGTTAATTATTACGGTTAACTATTTTTAGCTATTAGTTATTAGCTTCCGCTGCTGCTTTAGCTGCTTCTGCGGCCTTTTTCAAGTTAGGCACAGATGTTGGGCATGTAGCTGGTGTGCAAGCACCATTAGGGCCCAAATCTTCAGAGCGGTTCACAAATGTTGTATGTAACATGTGATGTGCTTTATGGCTCATAGGTTTGCCATCGAAGAACTCAGCATATAATTTTTGGATATCTGGATTATCACAAGCTGCTTTTACTTTTACTTCCGCATCACGAGTGTACAAGGAAGCAATACGAGCTTCACGAGCTTTATCAGCCATTGGTAATTTAACGCGTGGTTGACCACCACCACCGATACAGCCACCACGACAAGCCATTACTTCAATGAAGTCATAATGGATATTTTCTGCACGCATGCGTTCGATGAACTTACGCAAATTGCCTGTACCATGAACAGCCGCTACATGTAATGTTTTGTCCCCAATGACTACGTCTGCTTCACGAGCACCGTCCATACCACGAATTGCTTCGAATGGGATCAATGTTTGAGGTGCATCTTCACCAGTTGCTAATTTGTAAGCTGCACGCATAGCTGCTTCCATAACGCCACCAGTATTACCGAAGATGATACCACCACCAGATGCTTCACCCATCAATGGATCAAATGCAGAATCTTCTAATTCATCAAAGTTGATTTCTTCTGCACGTAACCATTTTGCAAGTTCACGTGTAGTAATACAGTAGTCTGTATCACGCATTTCTGGTACATCCCAATATTCAGCAGAGGAGTTCATTTCATCGCGACGAATTTCGAATTTCTTAGCTGTACAAGGTGTTACTGCAACAGCAACGATTTGTTTTGCATCAAGGCCCATTTTTTCAGCAAAATATGTTTTTTGTGTAGGCGCTTGCATTGCAATTGGACTCTTAGCAGTAGACAAGTTTGGCAAGAATTCTGGATAGAATGTTTCAGCAAATTTAACCCAAGCAGGGCAACAAGATGTGAATTGAGGCAATACGGAATCACTATTGATAACGCGTTCCAACAACTCAGATGCTTCCTCCATGATAGTCATGTCAGCACCAAAGTTTGTATCTAAAATATAGTCGCCACCCAATTTACGAAGAGCAGCTACCATTTTACCTTCTACGAATGTACCCGCATCAAGACCAAATTCTTCACCTAAGCCAACACGTACAGCAGGTGCAGTTTGGAATACAACGATTTTATTAGGGTCAGCAATAGCTGCTTTTACTTCATCAATTTCAGAGCGTTCATTGATGGAATCAAATGGACAAATAGATGCACATTGACCGCAATGAATACAAATTGGATGATCCCCATTTGTTGTTAAATCATAATAATCAAATACGCCCATGTCTACAGCACACGCTTTACGACATAAGGAGCAGTTTTTACATTTGGATAAATCTTGAACTAAAGCAATATTGCCGTCTTCAATCGGTACGCGACGGTCTAAAAATTGGTACTTACTCATGAGTTCCTCCTACTTAGGTAACGTTGTTATCGTTAATCGATGAAATTATACTATACATTGTGATTTTTATCAATAAATTCACATGTAATTCCTTTGCATAACAGATATTAAAAAATCGCATGATACAAGGAATTATAGGCGTTCTTCTAATTCCATCCACCGTTCTGTGAGCGCATCTATTTGGGATTGAGTCTCTTCTCGCTCAGCCATCAAGGATTGCATCTTCTCATAATCAGTAGCAACTTGACTAATCATGACATCGAGGCCCTTTACTAAATGCTCTAATTTAGGCAATTCCTCCATGATGTTAGCATACTCCGCTTCTTCCGCTTTATTTAGCCCCTTCTTTGGTGCTTCTTTGAAAGTATCTCCCCCAGAAGTTGTAATGCTACTATCACTACCATCTGCTGAGTTGCCTAACGATGAATCATCACTGGCAGTACTAGGTGCAACCCCTTCAGCTTTTTCTTCTTTAGAAGTAACAGATATACCTGTATTAGCCATATAGAATGGGCGCTTTCCAACGCTACTTTCATCTAAAGAATCCTTGTAATCAGAATAGGAGCCATGAACAATCTCAATATGGCCATCACCACTGAACACAAAGAGTTTGTCCACAACGCGGTCTAGGAAATAACGATCGTGGCATACGGTGATAATGACACCACTAAAGGAGTCAAGGAAGTCCTCTAGTACCTCTAATGTAGGAATATCAAGATCATTGGTCGGTTCGTCTAGCAACAAAACATTAGGAGCGCTCATAAGCAATTTTAGTAGATACAACCGACGTCGTTCGCCACCTGAAAGTTTACGGATTGGCACACCATGTAGCTCAGGTGTAAATAGGAATCGTTCAAGAATCTGACCAGCACTCAATGTAGAGCCATCGCCCAACACCATATACGAATGGTCTTCCCGAATATAATCGAGAACACGCATATCTTCATCAAACTCTGGCAGTTCTTGTTTGAAGTGTGCAATGCGAACTGTCTCGCCTTTACCAATCGTACCGCTTGTAGGTTCATAGGTTCCATCAAGAATATTCATAAAGGTGGACTTGCCAACCCCATTAGGACCAACGATACCGATACGATCATGACGCACTACATGATAGGTAAAATCCTTAATCATAGGGCGCTCACCAAAGTAGAATGCCAAATGTTCAATATCAAAGATGGTTTTCCCTAAACGCGTTTTTAAAGCAATAGGATCCATTTGATCCGGGCGTCGGGTCTTCTCCATATTCTTAAGTTTTTCATAGCGGTCTAAACGAGCCTTTTGTTTTGTCGTTCTCGCCAACGCACCACGGCGTACCCATTCGATTTCTCGTTTTAAGAACTGACGACGCTTCTCTTCTGTAGCCGCCTCACGAGCCTCTCGATCAGCCTTTAAGGCAATAAACTCTTCGTAGTTGCCATCGTATTGGTACATACGTCGATTCGATAATTCTAAAATCCCATTACATACGGAATCGAGGAAATATCTATCATGGGTACTAATTAATAGTCCCCCTTGGCGAGCACTTAAATAAGACTCTAGCCAATCGATACTATCTTCATCTAAATGGTTTGTCGGTTCGTCTAGCAATAATAGATCACAAGGATATAATAATGCCTGCCCTAATGCAAGGCGACGCTTTTGACCACCAGATAACATAGCCACCTTTTGATCCACATCAGGAAAACCTAATTTAGATAAAATAATACGAGCCTCTTGCTCCACTTGCCAACCATCTTGTTGGTCCATCTGCTCCAAGGAATTCATATAGTTCCGTGATACTTTAGCATCCTCGCCACCAGCCTCTTGCATTTCGCGATATTCACGACTAATGCGCTCAAAGGATTGTACCATTCGTAAACGAGGATGATCACCATCAAGAACAGCTTCTAGTAATGTAGAATTCGGATCAAACTCAGGTGTTTGTGCTAAATAATGTATACTAGCCTTACCATTTCGCTCAATGGTCCCCTTATCAGGCTCCATTTGTCCTGCTAAGATTTTTAAGAAAGTAGACTTACCTGTCCCATTAATGCCCACAAGACCTAGTCGTTTTTCGGTGGTGAAAGTAATATTTACCTCCTTAAACAGCAGTCGTGTGCCATATGATTTTTCTATGTTTTGTAAACTAATAACGTTCATCGTATGCTCCTATTATGTCATTCTGATATTTATTATACTACACATTACCATTGACAGTAACAGGCCCCCTCAGTAGAATAAACGTAACGTATATATTCATGAGGAGGTCCACATGGCAGCAGATATCGTTTTAGACTTTTATGAAACTATCAACTTTGAACTTATCGATATCGATGGGTATGACACATTATTTACAGAGCTCTTGGAAGATGGCACCTATGCAACTGTGTCCGATGATGACGGTCATTTGCCAGAGGATTTAGAAACGCCAATCGTATTCAATGTATACGACGATAATGACTCCTTCCAATGGAGTGTGACCCTCGATGATTCTTACCAACTAAAAGACTTGTTGGACAGTGCTGAAAGCACAGATGCATTCTTGGAAACACTTCAAAAAATTCGACAAGAACATATTGAACAATACCAATAAAACAAAAGCGATGACCTATATAAGATCATCGCTTTTTTAATTTTATGATAGAACATATAACGTTGATATAGCATATAACGTTTATTGAACCAACATCGTTAATGAAACATATCGAGCTATATAGCTTTTACAATCACTATAATTCTGTAAATACTAAACTATTAACTGATAGATTGCTCTGCTTTCACTAATTCTACCGGCGTCTCAGCATCTAATATGGCTATAAGACTATTTACAATATTAGCCGCACCATCCACATGCCATTCACGAGCGCGCTCAGACATTTGTTGAAGTCTCGGAGAGTTAATAAGAAGTGCGGTCACAACGTCTTCCAAGTTATGAATATCACGAGCCCACCGAGCACAACCTCGTTGTTCTAACAGCTCTGCATTGGCCTCTTCTTGCCCTGGGATGGCATTAAAGAATACCATAGGCAAACCAATAGTAACCGCTTCCATACATGTTAACGCACCAGGCTTTGTTACCAGCAAAGAAGACGACTTCATAAGTTCCGAAATATTCGTAGTATATCCGTATACAATGGTCTTAGTTCGCATAGATTCACTAAGGGTAACTAAGGATTCATAAAGAGATGTATTTTGACCGGCTACGACAGTAATTTCATCAATACCGTTTACTTCATCTAAATGTTTTAATGCCGTTTCTAGAGAACCTAAACCTAGGCCACCGCCCATAACGAGCACTTTTACCGGTTTCTCTAAGCTATATTCTTCAATAGCATCACGGAAGAAGGCACGACGCACTGGAATCCCAGATACATGGATACGTGAGGCATCGATACCAGACGATACCATTTCATCTACCATCGATTCAGTAGCTACATAGTATGTATCAATTTGTGGATATAGCCAAAATTGATGACTACTAAAGTCCGTCATGATAGCCACTAAAGGTACATCGATATGCCCTTGACGTTTTAAGATAGACGCTGCACCACATGGGAATGGATGAGTAAATACCATTACATCTGGTTCTTCTTGTTGCACCAACTTAAGCATGCGGCTTTTCAATAGGTATGATAATGCAGTTTGCAAAATCGTACCTCGTTTTTCCCCTTTTGATACGCGATAAATCATATCATATAGCATAGGAAATACGTCAATCATCTTGATATATGTGCCCTTGATCAAATGCTCTACAGACATGGTTTCTGTATCAAGAAAGTCTACATGCGTTATGGAAGCTTGTGGCTCTTTCTCTTTCCAATATTCTTCTATAGCTCTGGCGGCCTGCATATGTCCTGTCCCAATAGAAGCGGACACGATGAGAACCTTCCGTGATCTTTCGTTATTCATAGTACACCCTTTCTCTGTGCATTATACCATAAATAGACGAAAAAAAGAGACCTCGAAAGGTCTCTTTCCAATCCATTAAAGATTATTTTTTGCGTTTTTTAGCTTTTGCAGCGTTAACTTGTTCTTTCAAACCTTTACCAGCTTTGAATGCAGGAGATTTGGAAGCTGCAATTGTGATAGTTTTACCGTTTTGTGGGTTACGGCCTTCACGAGCTGCGCGTTCACGAACTTCGAATGTACCGAAGCCGATAACTTGTACTTTACCCCCAGCAGCTAATTCTTCAGCAACTGTGTCAAATACAGCTTTTACCGCTTTTTCAGCGTCTTTTTTAGTTAATTCAGTTTTTTGTGCAACACTTGCGATTAATTCTGTTTTGTTCATGACAGAACCTCCTTAAAAATACTATACCTAAGAAGCATGCAAACCTCTAGGCTACTTTTCCTGCACTTTAGCCTCCTCCCAAAAAGCATCCAGCTCAGCTAATGAAAAGTCTTCCCATGAGCGATCGCTTTGGTTAACACAAGCTTCTACATGTAAAAAACGCTGTCGGAACTTTGTGTTTGTGCGATTTAGTGCATTTTCACCGCTTATTTTATACCATCTTAATAGATTAATCAAGGAAAAAAGCACGTCTCCCGCTTCTTTTTCCATATTTTCTCTATCTTTTTGGGCAATAGCCTCCTTAAATTCATCCATTTCTTCCGAAACTTTCGCCCAAACCGGATCGAGCTCATCCCAGTCAAAACCTAGCTTTGCAGCCTTTTCTTGCAACTTATAAGCGGCCACTAAAGCAGGTAAACTTTTAGATACACCATCTAATACAGATTTTTGTATATTTTTCTTTTCTTGTGCCTTTAATTCATCCCAACTGTATGATTTTTCATTATTTTCAGGGTCAAAAACATGGGGATGACGGCGAATCATCTTCTGAGTCACATCATTAATTACATCTTCTAATGTAAACTGACCAGCTTCTTCAGCTAATTGACTGTGAAAGACAACTTGTAATAATACATCACCTAGTTCTTCACGAAGATTAGCCATATCTTTATTATCGATAGCATCTACTACTTCATAAGTTTCTTCAATGAAGTATCGACGCAATGATTCATGAGTCTGTTTTTGATCCCAAGGGCAACCATTAGGAGCTCGCAAGGCTTTTACTACATCTACTAATGGTTGTACCGATACAGACTTATCAGTATTGTTCTTCATATAGTTTAGCCTCCTCCTTATCTCGGCGAGCTTGTAAACGCTTGCCTATAACAGGGAAATGATACATGTCAGCTTTTACAACGGCCTTTGTTAACCATAAGGATAAACCATATACAAATACAGCCACAATAATAGCCGCTGCCACTGCACCACCATTGCCGAATAACTCTACGGTAGTCACATACACTACCTGTGTAGCACCGCCCATAGCCATGGCAGACACTACAATTTTTAATAGCTCTAATTTATCAAGTACAGATCCTACATATTTTTTAACAAATATATAGTTTATGAGTGCCGCAATGGCAAAATTCAAATTCGTTGCCCATGCAGCACCATTAATGCCTAACTCAATAGTACCAGTCAATTCATAGTCTAAGAAGGTCTTAGCCAACAAACCAATAAAAATGGCTATCATAGGAATAACAGTTCTGCCTAACCCTTGCAAGATGCCTGCTGTAATCTGTTGCCAACCTAAGAATATAATGCTCAAGCTAATAACAGCAATAACAGGACCTGCATGAGGCGTTGCATATATCAGTTTAGATATAGGTGTCGCCAATACACAGAGGCCGATACAGGCTGGAATAGTAAAGATATTTGCAATTTTAATGGCTGTCCCAGCGCGCTGTACAATACGATGTACATCACCTTGGGCATGCGCTTCCGATACAGCTGGTACAAGACTAGCTGCTAGAGATGTAGTCAAAATAATGGGCAACCCAATCAACGATGTAGCCATCCCTGTAAGATAACCAAATTGTGTGGTCGCTTCATTGAGATAATACCCAATATCCATCAAACGCTTTGGCACGATGAATGTATCGATAAGGGATACCATAGGCAGCATAATATTGGCCATCGAAACAGGTATGGCCAAACTAAATAGTCGTTTCACTACAGAACTATTACTTTCACCAACAGCATTCGGATTCTGCTGTGCCAACATTTGAGCCCGTACACGACGTTGACGATAGTAAAAGTAAATTAATACGAGTAATCCCGCTAGTACGCCAGGGAATGTAGCAAAGGTTGCACCACCAGCCGCTAAGTGTAACCCTTTATCAATGAAATAATAGGCTAAGCCCACCATAGAGGATACGCGGAAGATTTGCTCAAATACTTGGCTAGTCCCGGTAGGAACCATGTATTGGAAGCCTTGGAAGTAACCTCTAAAACAACTCAAAATCGTAACGACAAAGATTGCTGGAGATAATAGCTGAATGGCAAGCAATGCACGAGGATCTGTAATAATATGAGAATCTATGAGCCACTGTGCACTACCGTATAAAGCAACACTAAATACAAGGCCTAACAGTGTTAACACCTTTAAAGATACGGAAAACACTTGTTGTACGCCACGCATATCATCATTAGCTAGCTTTTCCGCAATCATAATAGATATGGCCACAGGAATGCCTGCAGCGGAAATACTAACGATAATTTGATAAATCGGATAGGCCATCATATATAGGCCAATTCCTTCACCACCGAGTACACGGGCAATAAGGACTTTACTGAAAGCACCGATAACCTTAACGATAATCCCAGCTAAGGTTAAAATCATAGCACCCTTTAAAAATCGATTCATAGGCCCTCCTTAGACGATGATTTCTGGCTAAGAGCCTTCATCACCGCTTCCGTAATGGTCAAAATAGAACCTTTCATGCCATTAAGGCTCACATATAATGTGGCTGGCTTGGTGTCTGCAAATTTCATCTTCTTCCATAGATCTTCTCGTACAGCCCCCATATCCCAGTCGGCCATCTTAGAATCATCATGCCAATGGATAGTAAGCTGTTGATCTCTACGAACGATACTTTTAATGCCCAGTAAACGTGCTTGCTCTTTAATTTGGGCAATGCGCAATAGTCGGTCCACCGGATCTGTTGGGGTACCAAACCGGTCGATGAGTTCGTCTGTCATATCATCAAGCTGTTCTTTTGATTTAATATGTAACAATCGTTGGTATACAGAAATTTTACGGGCACTATCTTTGATATACGCATCGTCGATAAAGGCATCTACCTCTAAGTCGATGGCTGGATCAATGGAGACCTCGCGCTCTACCTCTTTATTTTGAGCCTTCGCAATGGCTTCTTCTAACATACTTACGTACATACCAAAGCCGACAGAGGCGATGTTGCCATGTTGCTGTGAACCTAAGAGATTACCAGCACCACGGATTTCTAAATCTCGCATCGCCAATTTAAAACCAGCACCGAGCTCGGTGAACTCTTCAATAGCTTTCAAGCGCTTTTCTGCTGCCTCTGAAAGCATTTTGTCAGGTCGATACATAAAGTATGCATAGGCCCTTCTACGAGAACGCCCTACGCGTCCACGCATTTGATATAGCTGAGATAAACCTAATCGGTCCGCATCATAAATGATGATAGTATTGGCATTAGGAATATCTAAGCCGGTTTCAATGATACTTGTAGACAATAATACGTCATAATGGCCTTCATAGAAATCCGTCATAATTTCTTCAATTTGACGGCCCGTCATCTGACCATGAGCAATAGCATAGCGTAAACCAGGTAATGCTGCTTCTAATAACTCACCCATATGATTAATTGATGCAACGCGGTTATATACGAAGTAAACTTGTCCGCCCCGCGCCAATTCTCGCTTGATGGCATCAGCAACGATGTTCATATCATATTCCACCACATAGGTCTGAACCGGTAATCGTTCCTCTGGTGGCGTGTTGATAACAGACATCTCCCGAACACCTACAAGTGACATATGTAAGGTCCTAGGAATTGGGGTTGCACTCAAGGTGAGCACATCAATATTACTAGCCCACTCTTTCCATTTTTCCTTTTGAGCTACCCCGAAGCGTTGTTCTTCATCCACTACGAGCATGCCTAAGTCTTTAAAGACTACTTTTTTATTAAGTAGTGAATGGGTTCCGATGAGAACATCGATAGAGCCATCCTCTACACCTTTTAGAACTTGTTTCTTCTCAGATGTACTGCGGAAACGATTGAGCACATCTACTTTGACCCCAAATGGAGCAAAACGATCCCAAAAGGTTTGGAAATGTTGCTGTGCAAGAACTGTTGTCGGTACGAGCACCGCAACCTGTTTGCCACTCATAACGGCCTTAAAGATGGCACGCATAGCCACTTCGGTTTTACCAAAGCCTACATCACCTGCTAGCAAGCGGTCCATAGGAACAGGTTTTTCCATGGATGCCTTGATTTCTGCTGTAGCCTGTAATTGGTCTTCCGTTTCTTCATAAGGGAAGGCATCTTCAAACTCTTGCTGCCATGGTTGATCTGGCAAAAATGCAAATCCTTCTGTAATTTCTCGTTGTGCATAGATTTCAACGAGCTTATCTGCCAAATCATCGATGGATTTTTTGGCCTTTGTAACAACCTTAGCCCAGTCACGGCCTCCCATTTTATGGATGCGCGGCACATCACCTTCATTGCCAATGTATTTTTGTAACTGATCTAGATTGTTTGCTGGTAGGAATAACTTATCCGTTCCGGCATAGGCGATTTCAATATAGTCCCGATGAATGCCTTCTGTTTCTATCGTTTTAAGGCCAATATACTTACCAATACCATGCATGCTATGAACTACATAGTCACCTGGTGTTAAGTCCGTAAAGTAATTGATTTCTTGGCCCTTTTTAGGCTTGTTGCGAAGCTTACGTTTTTGTTGTCCGTAAATATTGCCTTCTACAACAACTACGAGATGGCTATTAGGTAATTCAAAACCATCGGTCAATAAACCTTGCAAAATAACGACCGTATTAGGTTTTGCAATCCATTCCGTACTATGAACAAAGGCAATCCCTTCACCTTCAAGAGCTCGTTCAATACCTTCTCGTCGTTGTTGGTTATTTAATACCAATACAACTTGATGATTGAGGCGATGCCATTGTTTAATTTCATCTGTTAGGAGTGGAATTTGACGCTCAAAGCTCGTCATCGTCTTACCTTGAATACCGATTGGATTAAATCCAGGTAGACCGATAGAGCGTTGTTGCATAAATGTGAAAGCTACTTGATTTGTAGCCTCTACAGTACGTTGTAATTCACTCCAGTCGCAATGATTTTTACGATGTGTAGGATCTTCCTTGAGGAACTTCTTTAATGCTTCCTGGATACGACCGGGCTCATCATAAATGAGAGTCCCTTCTTTCACATAGGATAATAAGGTGCAATCTGCATCACTTTTACCAAGGAAGAAAGGTGTCACCGTATACGAATCAATCTGTTCAATAGAACGTTGATTCTCAACAGAGAAGAACCGCAATGTATCGATTTCATCGCCAAAGAACTCAATTCGTATTGGATGTTCACTATTAACAGGATAAATATCTAGAATATCCCCACGCACGGCAAAATGACCACGTTGCTCCACCTGGTCTACACGTTCATATCCAATTGTGACAAGCTGTTCAAGAGCTGTGTCGCGTTCAATCGTATCATTCAAAGAAAAATGTAACGACTGGCCTTTTAAATATTGTGGAGATACTACATATTGTGTAACCTCTTCTGCATTCGCTATAACTACGGCAGGTTCTTGCCATGCTAGCAATGCTAAAGCACGCATTTGAGCACCTTGATCTTCAAGACTACGAGCAGTCGTTGTAAACTCCACATTGTCAGTTATAGGAAATGATAGGACTGGGATATTAGGCCAGAAAAAGGCTAAATCTCGTTCCCACATCTCTTTATGGTCCTTATCATGGACTACGATAACCACGGGCTTTGTAAGACCTGTAGCAAAAGCTTGGTTTAAGAGGAAACTCTTTTGAGATCCACTTAGACCATATATGACTGACTTTCCTTTCCGCTGAAATGCGTTTAGCCCATCCACAAAGGATGGGTTCTGTGAAAGCAGCTTAGTTAATGTATTATCCATACTGCACCATATATTATTCATGATTATTTAAATAAATAGTTCTAACTCATTTATTATAACATTTTTAGGCAAAAAAAATAGCACCTCAAAAGGTGCAATAAAGTTGGTGCGGGAGAAGGGACTTGAACCCCCACGCCGTAAGGCGCCAGATCCTAAGTCTGGTGCGTCTGCCAATTCCGCCACTCCCGCGTCTCAACTGAAATAATAATATCATGTATATAATTCATCGTCAATCATTTTTTTAGATTTAACTAAAAATTCATGTTTCCTCTAAAATATCTACTATATAACTAATTAAATATCTACTATATAACTAATTCTATTATTTTTATTTTAACCTTACATATTGGTTATTATATAAATTCTAAAATGAAAAAGAGACTGACCCAGAATCCGAACTACTAGAATCCTGGGTCAGCCTCTTTTTTAGGATGATGATGAATAAATGCATGCCCTACATTTACCATAAAATATATTAACAGTCATAACACATGTCATGCTGGTAATACCAAGAAGGTATTATTCACCATGACCATGCCATCGACATTTAGGTCTTTCGAATACAATCTAACTCATAAATACTGAAGATTGTATAGAACTAAAAAATCCTTTTTACGGGTACGTAAAAAGGAGCTACTAACTTCTCCTCCCTATCTCTCGTAGGTCAAATGGTGAATGTTGAATAGGCAGTTCTCCTGACTCGGCGTCATCGCTTATCTAGCCTTCCCAGTTTCCCAGTGACTTAATTTAGACTCGCTCGACCATACAGTGGCGGGACCGTGCTGGCATTTAACCAGCTTCTCTATTATGCTTTTCAGCACCTATTCCCAAATATGATGTTTTCTATGAGTTAATATTAACACCACTACGGTATTAAGTCAATTTATTTTTGTAATTTTATTAATTCATCTTTTATTCATCTATTGCCATATATGATATTTTTAATTACAATATAAAGGTATCTAAAAATAGGAGGAATCTATGTATATCGGAGATTTCATTAAAGAATATCGGGAAGCCAATGGTGTATCCATTGAAGACTTTGCCACAAAAGCAGGCTTAACAGTTACAGAAATTGAAGCCTTAGAAAATAACTTACAAGAAGATGGTACTGTAATACCAGTTGCGATGCGACAAATCAAAGGTATAGCAGCAGCTATGAGTGTGCCAATGCCTGTAGTTATGGCTCAGATTCCTTCCGATCAAGAATTAGTTGTCCATGTAGTAGCTGAGTCTGATCAGCCCCATGCAAAGTAATAAGGAGAATACATGAAGCGTAGTTTATTAATTGCAGCGGCTTTCACAATCTTAGGTATCCTCCCCTCTCAAGCAGTTAATATTGCTGATTTAGAGAATGCCAGAGGTTATGCCTACTTATATCGTATGAATGGCCAAAATTATTACGCAGAGCAACGCGTTAAGGTCATCGCAGGAGAAGGTAATAAATTTGAAATTGTAGCTCGTACATATAGTCATCAAGGTGCTCAATATTATATGACAGAGTATATAAATCATTATTACTTTGATCAAGATGCCGATACGATTCAATGGGTTCAAGAACAACGTAATATCATCGATGCCCGTACAGGCAGAGTATTACGTGAGGAAAAACGACCTAAAGCTAAATTAATTACCTTAAAACCAGATACGTATGGTTATATGCAAGCTATCTACTGGAGAGATCTTGCTGTAGCTGCAGGACAGCTAAAATAAGGTAAAGCACTTAAGCCATAATCTAATTAGATTTAAATTATGAAAACTAAAAGACTCTACACAATTATGTGTAGAGTCTTTTTAATAGATAAATGGTTTTGTAAAAATAAAAAAGCACCACATTACTGTGATGCTTTCATTTGGTGACCCAGAAGGGATTCGAACCCCTGGCCTTTTGATTCGTAGTCAAACG
>CABSJA010000009.1 GCA_902477915.1 uncultured Veillonella sp. | reverse complement strand
ATTGATACTCTCGATTTAACAGGAAATCACCCCTGTCAGTATGAAGGTATTTAGGTGTTTTCAAATACGCCGACAACGCCTCTAGCTCACTATGTTTAGCATGCTCCTCTAACACCTCAAGTACATAATAGCGATTATTCCAAGAAGGACGCATATAGCCCAAATCCTCTAAAGGCTTTGCTTTCTTAACTAATAATTTATAGACCCCATGGGGCTCAAAAGAATAACCCCATCTATCGTCAAGACCCTCAATAATCCACGTCAAAATACCTTCGCTACGGTCAAGCACGCCAGTTCGAGTATCTAAGATAGCATCGGTAGACACTAGTGGTCTATGGTACTTATCTAAATAAGGACTAGCCCCATTCGCATCACTGCGAGGCAATGCATAAATCTCAAACTCTTCCGCTTCAAACTCTGCTTCATATTCTGGTACACGTACAATACTCATATGACTCTCTCCTGTTCATCACATTTTACGGTGCAAACTATTTACAGTTCAGAACTACATCCTTTTATAGATGATGCCATAGCATAATTGTTTCTATAACATTAAAATGTTTTATTGTATCACAAGCGTTCAGCTACATCGATTCTATGTAATAGCTCTTTCGCTAGTTCTTGGGCTGTTTTAAATTCCTCATTTGAAAGCACCATAAGTACAAAGCTATCTGTTCCTGTGTCCATGCCTACTAACGTATAGTTTTCCCACGTAGAATTAAGACTAGCACACCAGTCCATAATAACTTGATCTTCATCTAATGCTGCTGTATCAATAGTTAGATTTTCTTTAGTATCTAAAGACTTATTACATATTAACTTCTGTACATAATAAATAAAATCCTCTAGTTCACATTTACAGTCTAACTCTACGGCATATCCTTTAGAGACTAGTTTCTCATAGAGGTTCCACCAGCTATCTTCTAATTCTTCCAAGGAGCGCAACTTAACCTTGGTCATAAACGACTTAGCTTGTTTAGCATCGCCTAACAACAACGTTGCTAACTCTGTAAATGTCGATCGCATCTGATCGATATCTAGATACACTGCTTCTACACACAAACTACAATCAGGTACTCTACGTTTTTTCATAAAAGCCCGCATCATCTTCACTGCGTCAGGATAACGTACATCAGCCATACGATAGGTCTTGCCATCTATATCTAAGAATAAATCTACTGCATCCTGCGTTTTACCTACACGTGCTTTCATGGCTGTACATCCATCGATGGCATGAGGTGGGTATACCTCCATGTACATATAAAATCCATCATGCATAGCCTGTAAAGTATTATCTATTCCGACTATATTAAAACCATTTCCATTAGAACCAGGGCTCTTCAAGCACCATTCTTCGTATTCATCAAATAGTTTTTCTTGAATCCAATTGTAAAAGCTCATATACTACTCTCCACTATATACTGTCGCTTACATTTAATGTTTAACTGAGTATGTATCTTAATTATATCATTATTAAGGAATACTTATAATAAAAGCATAGGATAAAAAAACTCCTACAAGAGAAACCTTGTAGGAGTTTTGATTCTATTATTTAGATTCTAATTTAGCTGCCAATTCAGTATATTTTCGTTCTAACTCATTATATTTTTCAGATAGGTCTTTCATATCTTTCTTAAGTTGTGCTGCATCTTCAGTAGTTACCTCTTCAGAGCTTTTACCAAATTTGAAATTAGCACCTAAGCTAATAGAATTACGGCCGTTACCAACGGTAGTAGCAGCATTAAACATTGTATTTTTATTAGGGCGGTAGAAGGCACCTAAAGCTGCTGCATTAGCATTTTTATAATTACCAAAGCCAACAGAGTAGGACCATTTGTCATGTTTATCGAAATCTAATGGATGCAAGCCAGCAAGCGCTGCAGAAGCCGCCGCTACGCTAGATACTTGTTGATCAGTATACACTTTAGCTTCATTCAAGCTATTCGCGCCACCATTAATAATACGATTATTTAACGTATTAATATCGCCTTCTATGGTAGTGATACGATTTTCATGATTATCTACTACATCTTTAATAGCATGCAGTTGAGAGCCATTGACTGCATCAGTAGATGTAGCAGATACACGACCTGCTGCTACATTTGTAATGGTACGTTCTGCACCACTATCACCAATACTCAATGTACCAACCGCATTTCCACCAGCAAAGCTATAGGTTCTGCCGCCGATAACACCGGAACTAGTAGATACAGCTGTGTCAGTAACAGACTTAGCCCCGAGTGCAATGCTGTTGTCTGTTGTAGCCTTCGCATTTGTACCGATAGCGATGCCATTTTCCTTTGTTGTAGTTGCGCTATGACCGATTGCTAAAGAGTCCTTTTCTGCTGCTTTAGCTAATGTACCAGCAGCAAAGGCACTTTTACCAGCACTAGTAGAATAGTTACCTAATGCTACAGCATCCTCATTAGAAGCTGTAGTCTTAAAGCCTAATGCTGTAGAATATGCACCACTAGCATTTGCATAAGATCCCACTGCAGTTGTATTCATAGCAGTTGCTTCTGCATTAAAACCAAACGCAGAGGACTGATTACCAGAACCGGTAGAGCTATAACCTACCGCTGTAGCATAATCATTTTTTGCTTTTGCATTATAACCAATCGCTGTACCCATATCGTTATTGGCCTTTGCATTATTACCGATAGCAACAGTATTTTGAGCAGTTGCTTCAGCTTTACGACCGATTGCATACGCATCGTTGTATGTTGCTTTAGCACTATCACCAAAGGCAATAGCATTGTTACCTTGAACCTTGGCACCAGTACCACCTACCAAGGCATTATTGCCTTTAATGGTGTTATTCATGCCCAAAGCTACAGAGTTCTGACCATCAATACTATTACGGTTACCAATTAATAAAGAGTTAATTGCATTGTCATTATTAATATGGTTAAAACCACCTGCGATATTATTAGTACCGCCAACAGTATTGCTAGTACCTACTACCAAGCTGTGAGTAGCAGAGTTTTTATTATACCAACCTGATACGATACTGCCTGGGCCAGATACAGTATTATTAGTACCAGAGGTGATCGTATCATTAGCGGAAGATCGAACTGTATTCTTGTCCCCACCAAGCAATATATTTTTTACAGGGGAGAACATATCCTGCTCAACTTTATTATCCCCACCATACGCAATAGAATTTTGCATATTTAATGGCGCAGCAGTTGTAGCGCTAATATCTAAATTAGATGCGGCAAACGTTGTTGTAGTAATACTTGCGGTAATCATAGCCGTTAAAAGTAATTCTTTTTTCATTTGGTTTCCCCGTTTAAGACAACACAAACAATAAATCTAAAAAAAGATTCAAAGCTATCTAATGAAACCTGAATCTTATTGTATCCCTCTATACACTATTCATTGTCAAAATATGAATAAAATATGAATATTACTCTAATATTATAATTCTAGCTCATAAAAATTGCAAGATAATACAAAAAGAAGGTATACGGCTTATAAAAGCTGTATACCTTCTTTTCTATACTGGTGCGCCTAACCGGAATCGAACCAGTGACACGCAGTTTAGGAAACTGCACAACTATCCAGTATTTATGCTAGTTCCAAGCACTATCTTCAGTTTGCTAGCATATATAATTGCATAATTCATTATATTTTAGGATGCCATCGAATGATACTTTGCACTAGCTCCATGATGTATATCATGGAGCTTTTAATTTTACCAATGATTATAAATTTAATACACTAATAGACATCTTTCGTCTTTGAAGATAATAGTCAAACATTCTAGATGCAGGAAGTTCTCGTACTTGAATTTTTTCCAATCCCAATTTACCAAGCATCTCCATTTGAACATTACCTACACTAACAATCTCATCTTTTTCAGTAGGCATCAAAAAACAATTTTTAACCTCTTGAATTCCATTTAATTCAATAAAATCTTTATATGCTAATTGATATAAATATTGTTTAGTCACATCTCCAACACTGGGTTGTCCCTCAACTTTATTGCTTTCAACCCTCATTGTATAATACTTAGCATCTAAAATAACAAAAGAGCATACATTTTCATTTCGTTCTACAGATATTAAATCGGGTTTTAATGTATCAGAAAGGGCAATAGCATCATCTATAGATGTCCACTTAGGACGTTCTATTAAATCTTTTAATGTTCTAGGCTTAATAGCTAACATATTCGGAGGTATTTTTACTGTTGAGAATAAAGGTAAGTCAGATAAAGGGGTTATCATTTTATTATCAAATACATCTGCGCAAACAGTTTCCCATACTAAATTAAAACTAGTTGTCCCAAATAAAGCGATACTATCAGTATCACTCACTGATCTATTTTCTAGTAACAAGGCAGACATAAGTTTTAGCACATACTGTTTTCGAGAGTTAAATTCGGTATTAAGCTCATTAGAAATACGATGAAGAATGTATTCTTTATCGCCAAAGTCATCCAATAAAAAATCCGTCAAATAAACTCCATTCATGTCCAATAAATCCATCAAGGATATTTCTTCAAGCTCACGACTGCACTTAGTAAGTAAGCACTCATGAATTCTCTGAATCAAATTGTCATCATCAATTATATTCTTTCGTGTCCAGAAGTTTATATAATAAGGCTCTTCCTCTTGCCAAAGGGGATGAATAAGGTTAATTGTTCGATTCCAGTTAATTTCTCCATCACCATTAAGCTCATGTGTATTCTGTGTATTGATATAAATCCCATTTTGAAAATAGTCATCCAACAAAGCTATGATTAGTGCTATTCTACTAAGTGATGACAATTGATCACTTTCACTATACAGTTGTATAGATTGATTATTTGTATTATATCGATGTAAAACTTTAAGAACTTGTTTTAATAGCTTTCTACATTCAGTTTTATCATCTGTATTGTCATGTGAAAATAAGTATTTAGGATAACAACATAACAAATAACCCTCAATAATTACAATACCCACATAGTTAAATACATAACAAGAGCTATCTTGGCTATCAATTCCATCAACTAAATCATCATCCAATGTAACAAGATTTGATAACTCTAAATGCTTAGGCATACCTTTGACCGACTTTACAATCCCATAAACCTTGAGATTTCTGATAAACAGATTTAATTGATGAGTATCTATATCAGAAAACAATGTCATTAACTCCGACTTTGTATAAGGTTTTCTCTCACGGATATAGACCGACTTCATACCTCTGCAACCTTCGTTCCACTATCTTCCGATGTGCTTTCTTCTACATTTTCTAACCATTTAGAATTAACAACACCTTCTGGAAAAATTTCTATCCCAATTTCATCAAAAGCATTACAAATAGATGAGTATCGGCAACTACCTTCACACTTAAAGAATAGTCTTCTTTTTTGTTTAACTACATCATCAAATAAGTACATTAACACCTTGTTTTTAAATACTTCTTTAAAGCTATCATTATCTTGTATTGTAGCCTCTTTCAAGAAGAATGGCCCCATTAATTTATCTTCATTAATACCATAAATTTCTGTAGATAACTCATCATTGATTGCCTTACGTAAACTATTCCAAGAAATTAATTTATCCGATTGTCCAAGTTTAAATTTTGGCTTTATAGAAATATCAGATAACTTATCTTCTCCATCATCAATACCATAATATGAAAAATTCCATCGGCGTTTAAATGCTGTATCCATCGGATATACACCTTGATCTGCACTATTCATCGTTGCCCATATAAACATATTTGATGGTATTTTAATAGTATTAACCTCTATATCAGCTCCTAATTGACCCTGCAAATACCCTCTCATATCGTTAGTTGTATTAATACTATATTCACTTTCTCCATTATTATCTCTATCAAGAAGTTGGAATACATCTCCAAAAACTCCTGCAACATTAGCACGATTAATCTCTTCAATAATTAAGACATAGGGTTTATCTGGATTTTGTAATGCCTTCACTAAAATCCGCATAAATGGACCTGGAACATATTCATATGCGATTTTCTCTTTAAAAGAGTCTTTCGATAATAATCGAATATACTTTCTCAATGATCGGCCATGATTTCTTTCAACCGAATTATTATTAGCAGCTTGAGTACCATCATGCTTAATTGTTGTAAAATCATCATCTAAATACAATCCTAACAGAGCCGGTAATCGTGTTAGGTCATTATTTCTTTGAAAAGTTTCTACAAGGTTGTTATATTTTTCTTGAGCAGTCTTAGTTTCATCTAACAATACAGAAACAACTCTTTTAGTATCTTCATCTAGTTCATCAAATTCACTTGCTTTCATAATTGGCTTATAAGCACCAACAAAATTTGCATATGTATAGTCAGGGTGGAAGGTTACTCGTTCAATTTTATCATTCTCATAACTAACTAAAGTTTCAGCTTCTTTATTAAGTGAATACGATTTTCCTGTTCCTGGGGCACCAAAGAAAATTCGATTTCGATAAATACTACAATCCAAAATACTCTTTTCACTAGTATTTTTTTCCACTAATTTTAAATCAAGTAAACTTTTAGTAGATCCTAAAAACTCCAAATAATTGTTACTCTCAAAAATATCAGGATTTTCTTCAAACAAATAGACTTTTTCTGCAATCACTTCTACGAATTCTGATTTTATAGTTATGGATGTACGCGTATCAACATCTAGCCCAGGAAGTTGTTTCAAGGCCTGAATTAACCGACTATCAAACTTTTCTTTAAAACTAGTAAATTGTTCAATATCATCCGGACATTCTCGAAACAGCTTTATATATAGTAATGCATCTAAAAAACCATTAAATCTTTCTGTTGTCGCTACAATATATCTATACTCATCAATACTTATTGTATATTCACCAACACTACGTCCTAGCTCTAAAAGAACTTTATACAAAAGCATTATTGGATATAATCGAAAACTACGTCTAATATCATTGCTTTTTTCATCAATTTCAGAGCTAATAAACATTTTCTCTATTTGTCGTTCAATTATATCTAAATATAATTCTGTATTTTCAAACGCACCATTGGTTCTTCTCTTAATTTCTTCGAAAGTAGGAGTAATTATTGCTTCATCATATCGACTACCATTCATTATTATTAAGCCAAAAAATGCTGCTACACGCAATGCTCTATAGTTATTAGAAAGCGCTAGTGATGAATCAAGCTTTCCATTATATGAATCAATATATTCTTTCAAATCTTCTTTCTTATCATTCTTCTGATAAGACTCTAGAGCTGAAACTAAATAACATATTTGACTAAAATCTGTTGGTTGTTTTACTAAATACCAGCACGCATAATCTTCTGCAGCTTCTAAAGACTTATATTTTTTCGCTAACATCTCATTCATAATTATTAATTACCCTTTAAAATATTCTCACAAAAGCAGGCTAAAAAATATGAAATTTTAGGTGGTACTGCATTTCCAATTTGCTTACATATGGAACTTTTACTACCAAAAAACACAAAATCATCTGGAAAACTTTGGATTCTAGCAGCCTCCCTTGGTGTTATAGTTCGATTCTCAACAGGATGAATAAAGCGTCCTCCTGCAGGGGTATCAAATCGAGTAGTTATTGTTTGAGCAGGTAAATCCCAATCTAACCGGCCATAAGCACCACTATGAACAGACTTAATATTTTCACATAAGCTTTCATAATTTTCTCCCATCTTGATTTTTTTTATTCTTTCTAGAGCTTTTATAGAATGTTTAGTTTGAATATGATTCTGTAAAATCGATGAGCCACAGGATAAATATTTTTGATAGTTAGATTTTGGCGGAGTATTTTTTACCATTCCATCATCACTAGGAGCTGGCAATCCCTCTATTGCATCTCTGACATTAACTTTTTCAAAAAATGTAGGAATCATATTTTGGATATCTAACATAGTCTGATCCCATAAGGTTTCAAAAGCATAGTTATTATTTAATGTACCAATAATAATAACACGTTCCCTTTTTTGAGGAATTCCAAAATCAACGGCTTTTACAACTTTATAATGTATAGTATATGATTGCCCTTCTAATAATTGTGGGTTTGAAAAAATCTCCTTTATCTGATTAAAGATTCTTCCATTTTGCATCGTTAATAAACCTTTTACATTTTCCATTATAAAAGCCTTTGGCATAACTGTTTTAACCACGTTAAAATAGTGCTTAAATAAATAATTTCGTGGATCATCAATAAAACCATTTCGAATACGTGCCCCAGCCATAGAAAAGCCTTGACACGGTGGTCCACCTACTATTAAATCTGCCTCCCCTCGTTGAAAAACACCTCCTGTATCTAATTCTTTAATATCACCAACAATCATATCAACTTCTGGGTGATTCATTTTATATGTATTAGCAATAGAAGAGTCAATTTCAACTGCTTTTACAATCTGATGTCCCCGTTCAATAAAACCCAATGATAGTCCGCCACACCCCGAAAAAAGATCAATAATTTTCATTTTTAGTCCCCTCTACCAGTTCTATATTTCAAGTTAAAATTCTTTATGTATTCAACTTCTGAAATTGTTAAACCATATATATTTGAAATAAAATCATCAATTTCATGAATTATTTCTATACATAATCTATGTTTATACTCATATGTAGTTTGCTTTGTTCCCACATAAACTTTAGTTGCTTCTAAACATGTTTCTAGTCTAAGAGCAAGATTCCTAATTTTTTCAACATCAAACTGTTCGGGAATAAAAATTGAATTTAGCTCTTTTTTGGTTATATGCCAACAATCAGAAATACAAACCCAATACCACCAAAATAAAGATGAGTTAAATAAGCACATCATAAAATATGAAACATTTTCATTAAATATCAACGCCTTATATTCTGATCCCTCATGCTTACCAAGAAAAGCTTTTATCCAAAATGTAGCTCTCATATTTAAATAAATCGCTTGACCATCATCAATAATCTTAGTTAGGATTCCATTCTCTTTAGTCGGATTATAAATTTTTGTAAATATAGAACGCTCTACTTCATTAGATATTTTGGGAATAAAATCGGTATTAACAAACCATGGATTATTAATAATTGGTACATTATTAAATAAGTTCATTCTTTCATGCTTATACCAATACTTATAACCACTTGTATAGTGCATCTTGGTTCCATTCGACTTAGCTAATAAGATATTTAGTTTCTGATGAACCCCTGAAAACAAACAGTCTGGACGATCAGAATAACTAAGTAAGTACTGTTCAGATATTCTATCATTAATAATAGTTCGTATTTTTTTCATTCTTGGAGTTGATACATAAGATAAGGGAATCACATATCCCATAACACCCTCAATTGATAAATGGTTAGTTGAATTTTCCAAAACATTCGCATAAATATTACCATATTTATTAGTTGGTTTCGATGTACTCTTAGAGTCTTCAACATATGGAGGATTTCCAACAATAAAATCAAAACTCTCTTTAATATTATTAGCACTTTCCACATAATCAAATGATGTAAAATGTTGTTTCAAACTACCTGATAATCCTACTATAAATTTACAACCATAACGTTGTAACACATAAAGAAATAATCTAACTTGTGTAATTATTATAGAGTCACTATTTATATCATTTCCCCATATAGTTTCGACTATTTTATGTACTAATTTCACACTAAGTCGCGAAGAGTGCTCCTCAAATAGATCAAATTTAATTTTTAAAAAAGATAATAAAAATTCTCCTGTTCCGCAAGTAGGATCAAATACTTTTCTTTTATATAATAAATCATTTGCGATTTCAGGATTAAAAGAAATGCTTTTATTTCCAATGTTCGTTTCACATAATTTTGAATAATATAGTTTTACAAGATTTAAATTAATAAAATCTACCAAATCATGTGGTGTATAATAGACACCTTGCCTCTTACGATGTGATTCCTTTTCATTAATAGATGACAGCTCTGCTTGTATACTCTCAAAAGTCAAGATTTCGGAGTATTGAGTGCAACTAGACTTTAAACCTTCTAGCTCTAAAATATTATTAATCTCTTTTAGAATTTTATACTGATCAACTTTACTATACTGAGATTTGACAAAAGCAGTTATTAAGTCATTTACTCTGATTAAAGAAGATGTTCCCTGACGCTTTATTTCATTCATTTATTCAATCGCGCTCTTTCCACTAATAACCCATTCATCTAGTTCAGCCTTTTTAAATTTCCATTGCCGCCCAACTTTATGCGCAGGTATATTTATTCTTTTTTGTAACCACGCCCTAAGTGTTCTAGGTTTTATATCTAAATAAATTGCAGCCTCTTCAAGACTTATCCATTTATCAGTCACTATCTCCATAAAATTAAACTCCTATCGTTCTTTAGTCCATCTCTTTAACATCTTATCATATATAATTTTTTGTTCCAATAACCATATGGACATTTAATGTCATTTATAGACATTAAATTTCATTAACATTCAATTAAAGTCTTTATTTCTAAACTTTAGTAAATCATTACAATATCTAGAATGAAATTATTACTAATATACAGATAAAAAAAGCATAAGACTAAAAGTCTTATGCCTTTTAATTTTGGTGCGCCTAACCGGAATCGAACCAGTGACACGCAGTTTAGGAAACTGCTGCTCTATCCTACTGAGCTATAGACGCATGTATACTTTATTATATCGTTTTTAATAAAGTATACGCAAGGCGCCCTTATTGTTGTAGGTATTGGTTATTTACTTGTTTTTGTTCTTCTGGGCTGAGGTTTTGGTAGCCTTTAGCTAATGCACTTACCCAAGATCCGTAGGCAGGGTTTGGGAATACCACAAAGGTAGTACCAAAGTCTTCTTTATGAGCATCGATAATGCCATTTCTTTCAGCTAGTGTCTTACCTTTTGTGCCGATTGGGAAGTCACTAGCGTTATCACCCATGTATAGAACGACATAATATTTTTTAGCAATCGCATCAAAGCGAGGTTGTTTGTCAGAGTCTTTTTCGAATAGTAGTACATGGTCTTTATCGACGGATGGGAATCCTAGTTCCTTAAAGTTTTGTACTGTTGCATCATAGTTAACAGGTGCATAGCGATTTGATACGTAGAAGATTTCTACCCCTTGTTTATGTACTTCATTTAAAAACTCAACGGCACCTGGCATGGCTTGCGATTTCCCTTGATGTACCGCTTGACGCCACCAAGGAGCATCGAAGCGACCATTGCCATTAGCAATGCTTTCACCCATCAGTTTTGTATTATCTACTACTGTTTCATCTGCATCAAGAACGATAGCTAAAGGTTTTCTCTGATGAGATGGATCAGTAACAGCCATTTTAACAAGATTCATCGCCACATTATACCCCTGATATGCTAATGCTCTATACTCCGCAGAGGTGCGCATCCATAAGAGCCCCATTGTTTCTGTTTCGGCTTGGTACTGCTGTTTTTGCTTCAACGCTGCCTGCTCATCTAGTACTACTGCAGCTTTTGCCGGCTCACTGTTAGCAACTACCGTATTAGCTACCGTATTCGTAGCCGCTGTACTATTAATCGATTGGGTTGATTGAACCTGCGCTACCATCGCTGTAGGAACTACAGGATTTGCTTTCACCGTCGTCGGAGAATCCGCCTGCACTACAGAACCTACGCAAAGACTGCCGCCAAAGCAAGCCACCGCTACATACCATGCCAAACTACTACGTTTCATAATTGCCTCCTATCCACATGTGCTCTCTGTATACATACAATACACAATGTAATTCTACATAGTTATACGAAAGTCCTCTATAAATTTATATTCTATCTGTATATTTTAAATCTATCTACACTATAACTATGCTATAATACAGCTGTTGATAGTATTAGAGAGTTCTTATAAAAAAGAGGTATATGTAATGAAACTATGTAAACGATCGATTATTACCAGTTCACTATTAGCTGTATTGGCTATATCATCTGCGTACGGGGCTACACCTGTACAGCCAAGTGAAAGCACAGACACTGCAGTGGTTGACATGGATTATTCTAATATTCCAGAGCTAAAAAGATCTATTGAAAGCGCAACACCTGCTATGATACAATCTACGCTTGATGCTTCTAAGGGAAAACCTACTAAAGATAAGCCCATCTATTCAACAGTGACTATGTCTGGTAACCGTGTTGTATCCGTAAAAACTTACAAAACTAAAGAAGAACAAGAAAAGGCCATGTTAAAAGAGCGTAAACGCTTAGACAAGGTCACTGCAGAACGTCAGGCTAAAAGAAAAGACGAAACACGCACAGATATGCTAAAAGGTTTAACACCAATACCATCCTATCCACCTGTAAGCGAAACACGCGTATTACAAAGCGAGATGTTCTCTAGACCATTTGGTAGACAACTCGATTTGCGTTTAGTAGAGGCCTATACACAAGATTATGACAAGGCTAAACCTGGCGATATTTATGTCTATGCAGATTATGTGGACTATACATCTAAGCAGCTATTAGGTGAAAAAGATGGTACCACTGCTATTTCAGCTATGATTCTACGTGTAATCATGAGAAAAGACGAAAACAAAGCTTTCAGCATCGATGTAAATGCGTACTTCATAAATCCAACAACACATACCATTTCCATAAGTCGGTCCGAAGATGTAAAGGGTATCGATATCAAGAAAGAGGAAAGAGCTGAAGCTGTATTTAAACTACCATCACACCAACTACAAGCCGGCGATCCACAGTATGAAATCGCTAAGCTTATGTATCAGGACCTAACTAATAAAAAATTTGATTAACAATATTTAAATACACTCACCACGACAAAAGCCCCACCTTACTATGAACTACATAGCAAGGAGGGGCTTCATCTTAGTTTAAGAGAGTTTTGTAAGGGATTTATTAGTTAGAGAGATCTATAAATTTATTTTACATCGCTGAAATCGATGTTCATGCCCAAGGCTTTAGCTACGCCTTCACCATAAGCTGGATCACATTGGTAGCAATGTTTTGCATGGCGTTCTTTAATGAAATCAGGTACACCATCCATAGCTGCTGCTGTGTTTTCAAACAAGATTTGCTGTTTTTCAGGGCTCATGAGACGGAACAATTTACCTGGTTGTGTGTAGAAGTCAGAGTCATCTTCGTAGAAGTCGTATTGGTATGCTGCACCAGATACGTCTAGACCAGGGTTTTTGAATTGTGGTTGTTCAGCCCATTCGCCAAAGCTATTTGGTGCATAGCCAATTGTGGAACCATGGTTACCATCTACACGGCCTTGACCATCACGATGGTAGCTGTTTACAGGGCATTTAGGCGCATTAACAGGGATTTGATGGTAGTTTGCACCTAAACGATAGCGTTGTGCATCGGCATAGGAGAACAAACGACCTTGAAGCATTCTGTCAGGGGAGAAGGATACGCCAGGAATGATAGTAGATGGTGCAAATGCAGCTTGTTCTACATCTTGGAAGTAGTTTTCAGGGTTGCGGTTAAGCTCCATTACGCCTACTTCGATCAATGGGAATTCATCATGGTACCATACTTTTGTTAAGTCGAATGGGTTGTATGGCATGTTATTAGCTTGTTCTTCTGTCATCACTTGGATGCATAATTTCCATTTAGGGAAATCACCGCGTTCAATAGCATCGAAGAGATCACGTTGATGGCTTTCACGGTCATTAGCCACAATTTCAGCAGCCTCAGCATTGGAGAGGTTTTCAATTGGTTGTTGGCAAACCCAGTGGAATTTAACCCATACCCGTTCATCGTTTTCATTAATTAGACTATATGTATGGCTACCGAAGCCATGCATTGTGCGGTAGGATTTAGGAATACCACGGTCACTCATAACGATTGTTACTTGGTGAATTGCTTCTGGCAAGCTAGACCAGAAGTCCCAGTTTGCTGTCGCATCGCGAAGGTTTGTTTGTGGATTACGTTTTACAGCGCGGTTCAAATCAGGGAATTGCAATGGATCGCGGATAAAGAATACAGGTGTATTGTTACCTACGAGGTCCCAGTTTCCTTCTTCTGTATAGAATTTTACGGCAAAGCCACGAATGTCGCGTTCTGCATCGGCCGCACCACGCTCACCGGCAACGGTAGAGAAACGCACGAATAACGGCGTTTGCTTGCCTACTTCAGAGAAAATTTTTGCTTTCGTATATTTTGTAATATCGTTAGTGACTGTGAAAGTACCAAATGCACCGGATCCTTTAGCATGCATGCGGCGTTCAGGAATCACTTCGCGCTCAAAATGAGCTAATTTCTCCATGAGCCAAACATCTTGCATCAATACAGGACCACGTTTACCTGCTGTAGCAGAGTTGCGATTATCTGGTACAGGAGCGCCAAAGGCTGTTGTTAATTTCTTTTCATCACTCATGTTACAAACTCCTACTTAGAATAAAAATAAGTAATAATATGCGACCTTAAAAATTGTATGAAACATATTATTACATAAAAACAATAAATATTATTAATTAATAATCATTATTTATTATTACGATTAAATCGTAACATATAAATGGCGATTATGCAATACAAAATCTTGTATACATGCTCTCATATAGAAACAGTACATGAGAAAAGCCTATAGGAAATCAATCCTATAGGCTATTTGCATCATTATTAGGCGTAAACACTTACATACGCTATCTATACATATAACTAGAATATATCATCTATTAATTTTATTTGCCCCCGCATTACGTAATACATTTTCTTTTACTTCATTTACAGGATCTATTTTAGTAAACAGTTCAGGTTTCCAATCTACAGGTGTTAACGTATCATTAAATGTATCAATGATTTGTCCGTTAAACATATTATTAACTGTAGTAAGTTGTTTTCCTCCAAAGACTTTCACAAATGATGTATAGTCTTTACCTACTATATCCGCCACATTGTTTTCAGCATAGATTTGGGAGTTTTTCCCAACACCTAGTGCGTAAGCATAAGCATATTCACCATTTGTAGTATCTGACGCAAAGTAATTATTATACACATGAACCTGGCCAAATCGTACTCTTGGTAATCGTTGTACTACATCATGGAAATAATTATGATGCAAAGTTACATGTAATTTTCCTTCATCTGAAATTTTTGAATCACTACTACCAATTAACATAGTTTTATTGTGGTTTTCAAACGTCGAATAAGAAATCGTTATATAGTCAGCTTCATTGGTAATATCAACCAATCCATCTCTATGCTCATATTTACGACCAAAGTATTTTTCTACTGTTTCGGGACCATCTTGGAAGGAAGAATGATCAATCCAAATATGTGTACCACCTTTTATAGAAATACTGTCATACTGAGAATTCCAATTACCCTCTGGTCCATCATTAGGATCCCAAGAAGGGAAATAGTCATAAGGAGATTCAAACTGTATATTTCGTATGATTACATTATCCGAATCAAGAACCAAATTTACACCCTTTAATTTTACATTGTCCATGCCAATGATGCTTGTATTAGACGGTACATGAACAGTAATAGACTTACTTTGATTCTTTTGTGATGCCTTACGCTTTGCTTCTTGCTCATCTTTTAAACTCTTAGGCGCTGTGCTTTGCGGCTTATGAGTTTCTAAATATTGTTGAAAGTCATAGCCATCGACCATGTAGTCTTTCATAGTCAATGGTTTACCATTATCATCGGTATCAAAATCTATAGTTCCATAGACTAGTACAATCTTAGGTGTAGTGTTTTTTCTATTCTTAAGAGCTGATACAAATTCTTTTTTGTTTGTTACTTTAAACACATTCTGCTCTGTAGCATTAGCACCACCAGTAGACCCATTGCCTACAGAAGCAAATCCATCTTGTTTCGGTAATGCTTCACGCATAAAGGTAGGACTTTCAGCTGAACCTCGCGAAAAGGTCATCATTAATCCAGCGATTAACACTATGAGCAATCCAAGGGATATCATTATCTTTTTCATACATCGAGTTCCTTAGTTTCTGATACATTACAGTATGCTATGCCGCCATCATCTCATAACAATAGCATTATCTCATAGCAACAATAAGAGAACCCCTTCATAGTACCAATAGGCCTATGAAGGGGTATCATTTTATTTACGCTGGACGGCTCCAGTCGACTTGTACATCGATGGCTTCCCACATGCGTGTTAATGCTAATTTGAAATTGTCTAAAGACTCTAATGGTTTTACAGTTAACCGTTCATATGTATCAAGACCTGTAGCATGCTCGATAGCATGTTCATCGTTCAAGTAAGCGATAACCTTATCTACCCACTCTTGTTCAGGTAACTCTACGGATACTGTTTTTGCTTCTGTATCATAGGACAAGAAGCCGTTGCTGTTGATGCCATAATGGATGGCTACACGAAATAAACTCATATCTATACCTCTCTTGCGGTAATTTCTAAACACTATATCCATATTGTAACATGAACATTTATATTAGCGAAAGTATTCAATATAAAGTTTATGAGTCTATTATATGGAATTATACATCCTCGTTAGTAGATTGTGCATCTACTGCAGCCTTAAGTTCTGATCTCTTTCTACGCGCCCCATTTTCTCCGTGAAAGCGCTGCCATAGAGCACCGCTCATAACAGCAGTCTCGCCAAACTTAGATTCTAAGGAATCTAGTACACCAGCCAACTTATTTTCGGTTTCATTCCGGGGCGACTCAAAGAGGCTATCCTGCATCGGTACCTCTTCATCGAGACCACTTACGGTAAGACCTAACAAGCGTATAGGGCCTGGTGGATCTATAAAGATAGTCCCTTTAGGTTGTTCGGTCGTCTTATCTTGCATGAGCTTGTTCCATAAGAGTAGCGCTGTTTCAAAGAACACATGCTCATGATCTGACGGTGTGTCTAATCGTTTCTGCCGCGATACGGTAGTGAAGTCATCATAGCGTACCTTAATCGATACGGTATGCCCCAAAAGATTGCGTTTCCGTAACCGCTTTGATAGACGATTGGCAAAGTATCTAAACTCAAGTTCAACAGCACTGCCATCGACGAGGTCCTCTTCATAGGTTTCCTCTGCCCCAATGGATTGTATTTTACGATCAGTTTCCACCGGACGTTCATCAATGCCATTCGCCAGTTCCCATATGCGTCGCGCCTGATTGCCTACAATGGGAATGAGACTGCGTTCATCAGGCAAGGCCTGAATGTGACGCATCAAGTGAAATCCCCCTGCTTTCAGCCGTTTTTCCGTATGAGGGCCTACGCCCCAAATCCGTTTAATAGGCAATGGAGCCAAAATCTCTTTTTCACGACCATAAGGAATGACTACAAGGCCATCTGGCTTGTCTAAATCAGAGGCTAGTTTAGCTAAAAATTTATTAGGTGCTAATCCCGCCGAGATGATGAGCCCTGTCTTCTCATATACACGGTCCTTGATGGCACGACCTAACGCTTTAGGCCCACTATACATGGTAGACATACCACTTACCTCAAGAAAGGCCTCATCGATAGACAATGGCTCAATGTAGGGAGTAAATTCTTTCATAATAGAAAAAATCTGATGCGATACCTCTTTGTAGCGGTCCATGCGCGGATACACATAAATTCCATCAGGACATAATTTCTTAGCCCTCGAGATAGGCATGGCAGAATGAACCCCAAATTTACGAGCCTCATAGGAACAAGTAGCAACAACGCCACGTGAAGAAAGACCACCCACGATAACGGGGTGGCCTTTATATTCTGGATGATCCAGTTGTTCGATGGACGCGAAGAATGCATCCATATCAACATGCATAATCCAACGTCTCATTGTTACGCTTCTTTTTCGTGCTCAGAAATACGGCAGTATTTAATTTGCGCGCAAATGCACTCATCCTTAGATTTATATAATTGAGGGATGATTTCTAGAATGTCGCCAAATGTAGCTTCGTTAATGGAGTAACGTGTCCATAAGCCATTACGTTGAGAGTTAACTACACCTGCATCAATTAAGATTTTCATATGGTAGCTCAACGTAGATTGGGATAAATTGAAGCTAGCTAAAATATCAGCTGCACATAATTCATTGCAAGACAACATATCGATGATGTGTAATCTTGTTTCATCGCTTAATGCCTTAAAAATCGTAGCTAAACGTTCATAAGAAACTTCAACCATATCTTTAACTCCTCAAATCCGTATCAAAAAATGTCAATCTACTTATTGATACTATTATATACTATTTCTTAATGTAAATCTATTTTTTTCTTTATATTTGTATCTTAATAATTTATTATGAATACCAAATAATTATATATGAGTAAATTTTACCACATTATAAACTAATTTCAGCACACTATAGGCTATTCGCTATGAATATTTTAAATAAATTTTCATCTCATAGATTTATTTAGTTATACACGAAAATGTATATATAATGATTTTGTACAATTATTTTCTATAGAATTTTCGATATAGCTATTTTCTAATAACCATATAGCATACTTCGATATACCGCACTACATTAGCAACCGAAAGGATTAGATATAAACTATACCGATTTTGTGTTCTAATGACTTTCAATACAAAAGACCCCTCATGGAGGGGCCTTATCTGTATAATTCTATAAATCGATTGCATAGTAGAAAAACCATAGAATTTATAATGATAAATTCTAGCCTACTCTAGAGCAATCCTATTATATCAAATTGATATAGCTTAGAATACGTTTACTAAATCGATTGTTTGGTTACGGTTAGGACCTACGGATACGATACCCAAAGGTACACCTGTTACTTCTGCAATGCGTTCTACATATTTGCGAGCATTTTCAGGAAGATCTTCGTATTTGCGGATACCAGAGATATCTGTTTCCCAACCTGGCAATGTTTCGTAAACAGCTTCGCATGCTTCAAGATCTTTCAAGTTAGCTGGGAAGCCTTCTACATCTTTACCATTCAATTTGTAACCTACGCAGATTTTCAATTCTTTGAAGGAATCAAGGATATCCAAGCGTGTAATAGCGAGATAATCTAAGCTGTTAAGACCTGCAGCATATTTTACAACCATAAGGTCTAACCAACCGCAACGACGAGGACGACCAGTTACAGTACCGAACTCATGACCAAGTTCACGAAGGTTATCGCCAGTTTCATCAAGAAGCTCTGTAGGGAATGGGCCTGCACCAACGCGTGTTGCATACGCTTTTACAACACCGAAGATATTTTTCAAGTAGTTTGGACCAATACCAGCGCCTGTGGAAGCACCACCAGCGATTGGATGAGAGGATGTTACGAATGGATATGTACCATGGTCAAGGTCAAGCATAGTAGCTTGAGCGCCTTCGAACAATACCTTTTTGTCCTCTTTAACTGCTTTAAGAACAGCGATGTTAGTATCTGTTACATATGGTTTCAACGCTTCAGCGTATTTGATGTAATCCGCTAAGATTTCATCATAGTTAACAGGTTCAGCATCATACACCTTAGTAAGCATTTTGTTTTTGAATTCTACATTATATGCTAATTTTTGTTTGAATGTTTCAAGGTCATATAAGTCGCAGATACGGATGCCAATACGGTTAATTTTATCAGCGTAGCAAGGACCGATACCATTTTTAGTAGTACCGATTTTAGCATCACCTTTGGATGCTTCCTCTGCATTATCTAAAGCGATATGATATGGCATGATAACATGCGCACGGTCAGAAATATGAAGGGATTTTGCAGATTTACCTTGTTTTTCAAGGCCTTCGATTTCTTGTAACAATACTTTAGGGTCGATTACAACACCAGTACCAACGATATTTTGTTTGTTATCGTACAAAATGCCGCTTGGTAAAAGGCGAAGAGCAAATGCTTTGTCATCTACCACAACAGTATGACCTGCATTATTACCACCTTGACTGCGCACTACAACGTCTGCACGTTCCGCAATCCAGTCAACGATTTTACCTTTACCCTCGTCACCCCATTGAGTGCCGATAACCATACTTGTTGCCATATCTATATCCTCCATGTGAAAGTCTAAATAATTCACTAACATTATACAACAATGTTCGGACTCTGTGAAAGTATTTATACAAATTCAATCTTTAGTTTCTTCCCAAAAGCATGAGCTATTTTCTGTAAAGTCTTCAAAGATGGATTACCATTGCCATTTTCAATCTTACTAATATCAGACTGAGTAATACCTGTTAATTCGGATAACTGCATTTGCGTCATATGAGCTGCCAATCGTGCTTCAACTATATTCTGAATAATTTGATACTCATCATCTAATGCATCCCACTCTTTTTTAAACTTCGGATTTTTCAATTGTTTCTCTAAATATTGATCTAACGTTTCCATATTATGTATACCTCTCGATATAATCATTCTTATATTTAACAGCTAATTCTATGGCACTCTTAGGTGTTTTCATAGATTTCTTTACAAAACCATTTGTTAAAACAATTCGCTTTCCCACAAAAAAGAAATACAATATTCTAGAAATATTTGAACCTTGCTTCGTTCGCAACTCATAAATACCCTCTTCTAAATATTTAGACTGTGGTTCTCGTAAACGATTGCCACATAGTTCAAGTATTTTTAAATCTCGAATTGTTTTAGCCCTTTGTTTATCTGAAAGTTCATTTAAAAATGCTTTTGCAGGTTTTTCGCCACTTAGAGTTTCATAAAAAACTACAGAAAAGGCATCCATTTAGTTCCTCCTAATGCTAGAAGAAATCTTTACCTAAATTATATGTTAAAACATATATTCAGTAAAGATATAGAGATATAGAAATTTAAAGTCTTACTATATCCAATATAAATATCTAGACCCTTAAAGTAAACAAATGGGAGGTGACCAATGGTCACCTCCCATATATTGACATTTTAACTAGTCAAAATATTCTATTTTAGTAATTCAATGCAACTATATTATCAAGTTCTTCCTGTCACTCAAGTACTATTTAGGTTCCTTAAGCCAAAAGCTCATAAGTAATCCTACAGCCCCTACAGGGATCAGTGTCATCAATGCAGTTTGTACGTCATAGATATCAGCTATATGACCTACATATGGCGCTACAAGGCCACCTAAGGTAATGCCTAGCCCTAGTGTAATACCAGACGCAAAGCCTGCATTTTTAGCCAGGTATTTTTGACCTAGTACCGTAATTGGCCCGTATTGTGAAAATACACCAAAGGCCATTGGGATCATGGCACCGAAAAAGCCCCAGATGTTAGGTACAAAGATAAACACTAAGACAGATGGCAAGAAGATAAGATTACCCAAGCGAACTGTTTTAAGGAAACCTAATTTATCTGACAACGCCCCGCCCATATAGGTAAGAACAGCGCCCATTGCAAAGTACATCGTTAAAGCTAAACTCGATGCACTGGCTTCTCCATTGATAACTGTAATATACAAAATAGGAATAAAGATGGATAGTACAGAGAACAATATGGACCGAGATGCTATTACAAAGAATAATTTGCCGAAGCTAACCCAATCATTAGTGCCAGTGTTAGTGGACTTAACAGAGCTTTTACTTTCACCAATAACATCGGTATTTGTAGAGCCAGTAAAGGCATACATATACAGCAACACGCCAATCAATGCAATTACGGTGAACAGCCAAAGGAATTGACCGCCAAAGACGTACACACCACCAGCAAGGAGTGGACCCAGTGCAAAACCAGCGCTGCCACCTACCGCAAAGCGTCCCATGGCATTACCAAGTTCATTGGATTGCGTGCGGTTTACAAGGAGAGCCGCCTCAGGATGGAACAGTGCGGCCCCAATCCCTGCAATAAGCGATAGAGCTAGTATCATCTCATAGCTCGTCGCCAGTGCAATGGCGCTAATAGAGACTAATGTTACGGTAAAGCCTACAGGAATGAACCACGGCACGCGCCACCGATCCGCCACATACCCCAAGATAGGTTGAGCAACGGAAGCCACCACGGTGTTACAGAAAATAATGGACGCCGATTGATAGTAATTAAGGCCAAAATTAGCGATAAAGAACGGTATGAGCGCCGCTAGTGAACCTTGTCCAAAGTCATTAATACAGTGAAAAATAGGCGGTCCGTACTTTCGTATGATACGTTTCATATAACCTCCTAATACAATAGCTAATTTTCCCTAAGATACAGAGATGCTTACTAGGAAACTAGCTCGTAATTATCCGTAAAATAGCGGAAATAACAGGTTGCTTTCAAAATAAAAAGGATAGATATAGCCAACACCTAATGCACGTGCTATAGGCTGATTGGTCTATACCTACCCTAGTCTTTCATATGTTATATGGGAAGTACCCTACAATTATAGGCCAAAGCGAGCCATGATTGTATCAACATGTTTTAACAATTTATGAGGATCGAAGCATGCATCGATTTCTTCAGCAGTCATATATTTCTTGATGTTTTCATCAGATTTAAGACCTGTTGCGAAATCTTTGCCTTCAAGCCAGCGTTCCATAGCGTATTTTTGAACCCAACGGTATGCTTCGTCACGTACTGCACCTTTGTCTACAAGGTGAGTCAAAATTGTTTGGCTGAATACAAGGCCGCCTGTAAGGTTGAGGTTTTTAAGCATTGTTTCAGGATATACCAACAATTTATCGATAGTGCGAATTGTAAGGTGAAGCATGTAGTTCAATGCAATTGTTGCATCTGGCAAAATAACACGTTCTACAGAACTGTGGGAAATATCGCGTTCATGCCACAAAGCTTGGTCTTCGTAAGCAGATTGAGCGTAGCCACGAAGCAAGCGAGCCATACCGCAAATTCTTTCACATGTAATAGGATTACGTTTATGAGGCATTGCGGAGGAACCCTTTTGTTTAGGGCTGAAGTATTCTTCTGCTTCGCGCACCTCTGTACGTTGCAAGTGACGGATTTCCAAAGCGATTTTATCTAATGTGCCACCTACAACAGCAATAGTGGACAACAATTCAGCGTGACGGTCACGTTGTACTACTTGCGTAGCGATTTTAACAGGCTCAAGACCTAATTTTTCGCATACATATTGTTCTACGAATGGATCGATGTTGGAATATGTACCAACAGCACCGGACAATTTACCAACAGCTACGCTTTTACGAGCATGTTCCATGCGTTCGATGTCGCGTTCTACTTCGGCCATCCACAATGCTAATTTCAAGCCAAATGTAGTTGGTTCGCCGTGAATACCGTGAGTACGGCCAATCATAGGTGTGTATTTGAACTCAGCTGCGCGACGACGCAATACTTCGTGCAAGCGTTTCAAGTCTTCAATCAAGATGTCGCATGCTTGTTTCATCATGTAACCAAGTGCTGTATCTTTAACGTCAGTAGATGTAAGGCCAAGGTGGATATATTTAGCCGCTTCAGGACCTACGTATTCGCCTACTGCTGTTACGAAGGAAATGATATCGTGGTTTGTTTCCTTTTCGATTTCATGAATGCGTTCAACGTCGAAATTGCCCTTTTCGCGAATGGCTTTAGCCGCTTCTTTAGGGATAACGCCCAACTCAGCTTGTGCCTCGGATGCCAATGTTTCTACCAATAACATTGTGTCGAACTCGTTGCGTTCGCTCCAAATATGGCCCATTTCTTCTCGTGTATAACGTGGTATCATGATGTCTCCTTTGCATGATAAAAGCTAGATTTCTTATAAAATAATTGTACCATATGTGAAAGCTCCATTCAATGAATGGACCTAAATTTTCCGAATGATAATTATATTAAATTTACTAATCGTTCGTATTTATGGATGAAAGCCTCTATATTAAGACCTCTATTTTAATTTTATATAATATAAGACCTCATAGTATATCCCGCTATTTTTCCTCTATGTAATATATACCTAGTTTCTTAACAGTCGATTCCACATAAGACTTTTTTTCAATTCGTATACTTCTATACCTTCATCGATACGCTGAATTCGTTTAATCATTCTTGGATGAGTAATAAATAAACGGCTAAAAAATCCCGTACTTTCACAATCATATAATTCACCATTCTCAAGCATGCCAATTTGGTCAGTCGCTAAACCCAATGAAACGAGGCCATCCCGCAATTCTCGGCCTAAACCAATTGATACAGCGTACGCATCAGCAGCATACTCACGACGACGGCTATCAAAATAATAGGTTATCCACTTTGGTAACTGTAATATATATTCCACCGCTGTAATCATAATAACTATAGCTAATTGAATAATGCGAACTACAATATTAACAATAGGTATAATCGCCAGTATATTCAATGCGAAGTTAAGCAATATTACAAGATTCAAAATCAATTGCCCGAGTCGATCCATGGCATAGGTTATAGTTAAGTAAATGGTGTCGCGATGACGCAAATGACCTAGCTCATGCGCCAAAACGCCTACCAATTGATCCTCACTTAATGCTCGTAAGGCACCTGTATGTATCGTAATATGATTGATTCCCGAAGCAAAGGCATTGATATCCTCATCATTACGCATACGCACAGTTAGTGAATCACGTTTTACCTCACTATAGGCACATAATTTTTCAAATATTGGTTCAAGATAGGCCGATTCTTCTGCACTTGGTTTTCTTTCACCTTGCATCGCATGAGCAATCCAACTAAAAGGCGGCAAAAATAATCCTATAGCCACTATAATAGGCAATGCAACGGCTATAACGATATACACCTCTAACTTATCCGCTAATTGTAGTGGTTTCATAAGCCACGCCCAAGAAAAAGGATATACGTATTGAACTGCGGACTCTAAAATCGGGAAGAAGATAAATACAATAATAACGTTAACAATATAGGTAAGAATAACTTGAATCATACTCTCTCTCTTTATGCACTCATATTCTATGATAACTATACGTTACATCTCATATAGCTACACATTTATTTTCTAAATTATTACATTAGTAAACCTCATATAACTATGGAGTTATACCTTATATAGTAATATAACAATAAATAAATTTACTAATACTGTATCATAGCTGTACATTGTGATATATAATAAACATACAGACTAAATCTACTATGAAAAATAGGGAGGCTTTCATGGCAAATTTAAATCGCAAAGAGCGTCGTGCACAGCGCAATGAATCGAATACTATAGGCATTTTATTACGCCTATTCTTTGGGCTCAGCTTTATCGGCTTGGCTGTAGTTCTATTTGGAGAGTTCGATCTCAATTATGTATTCTCCATCTTTACAGCAGACATCATCGTATCCTTAATTTATGTAATACTCAATAAATCTCGCATTACTACGTCCCTAGCAGTTAACACCAATGTACGCGTTATCATCGCATTCCTCATCATGCTAGTGACAATGTTCTTCTACGCCTTTGCATTATGGCGTGTCGATCAATTCAGCGCACCTATGCAAGTCACATTATTTATCGGTGGTGCTATCGTATACCTAGCGGTATTCAACTCTACCAAAACAATGCTTACAAACCAGGATTAATAGGATACAGTTTTTCCGTATGAATTATATTTCCATAATATTCTGGAGAGTATAAATAACACGCTACAAATAACTAATACTGCAAAAGTAAAATAATTAATACTACAAAAGTAAAAGAGGCATATCTTACATACATAGTATGTGATATGCCTCTTTATTGTCCCATAACGACAGGGATTGTTAAGGTTTGTATGCGTCCAGAGTTATTGACGATGCTGCCACTGGTTTTAACAATGCGCAACGCCTCTTCCATTACATCAGGCGGCACACCGTCCACCACGATGCGCGGTGTATTCGGAGCAACGATGACATGGCCATCTTCTCCAAAGTTCACCTTCACCGTAACAGTACCTGTCACGGAAGTTCTCGCGCCTTGTTCTTGGACACGACGAAGATAGGCGCTTGGATTAATAGCAGGTTGTCGTAATAATTCTTGCTGGCCTGGTGTTAACAAGCTCCATGCAAGATCTGATAGGAATGATAAGTCAGCTGATTCCGTACGACCATCACCATTGGCATTAGGGTCAGATGTAACATCCTTCCCCATAGGTGCCTCTTTCGGTTTTGATTGTTTATCATGCATTACAACCGCTTGCTCTACGCCAGCCGCTTCAGATTCGATGGCCTTAGGTATAGCCCATTCTCGTCGTTGCTCTGGTGCACTAGCATTCGTATCTAATGTTTTAGTTCGTTCATTTTCATCAGACGTCACAGCCGCCACCATAGGTTGTGACTGAGATTGAGGTTTTGGTGCTGCCCGTTCAGGATCTGCCTCTGCGGGGGCAACCTTTTCCTCAGGTTGTGGCGTCGGTTCTGCTACCTCTGCGCTACTTTCACTATCATCAGGCAAGTCAAAGCTAATTTCAGCCGCATCATGAGCTGCACCAGTACCCGCCATACCTCGCAAGGAAAGCCCCATCCCCGATACGAGTATCGTCGTAATGCCTAAGGACACGATGAACGGTTTCAAATAATGCGATTCAAACATAGAATCACTTCCGTTCCGTTGCGACACTAATATATTTAGCGCCATTAACCTTGAGCATATCTAACAGAGCGATAACCTCGCTGTAGTATACATCCTTAGATGCACGGATAACAAAGGCTTGTCGCGGTGCTTGTTTAACAATAGACCGCACCTCTTCCGCCAAGCGTTCCGAAGAAATTTCCTGATTATCGATATATAACGTATGCGTTGTAGTTAAGGTAATCGTAATAGGCTCGATAGATTTTGCCGTAGATGTAGATGCAGATGGCAAATTTAGAGGAATTTGCTGCTCTGTATTCATGTACAGCGTACCCACCATGAAAAATACCAATAAGAAGAATACGATATCGATCATAGGGATAATCATGATGGTCGGTTCTTTTTTAACCCCTAATGTGCGTCGTCTCATATATCATGTTCCTCGTTGTACGCATCGAGGATATTACCACACTCATGCTCTAATGTAGTAATAGAATCGTTGACCTTTGCCGCACAGTAACTGTGAAAGCCTAGTGCAATGATGGCTACCGTCAAGCCTGTCGCCGTTGCTACCAACGCTTCAGATACACCGCCCGTAATGATGGTAGGAGCCCCAATATCTCCACCTACGACAGCAAAAGCACGAATCATGCCAAGCACGGTACCCAACAAGCCCAATAGTGGGGCCATGGTTACAATCATGCTAAGCCAGCTTAAACCGCGTTTTAAACGTTCATCGGCATATGATACAATATCTTGCAAACGATTTTCCAAGCTATTGTAGTTCTTCGCACTGCGAATGGCACGAGCAAATAGAGAGCCTAGCTCCAGTGTGTCACGTTCCAATACGCTCGGCAACATAACCCAGCTTTGGTTCTTTTCTAATACCTTATTAAAGCGACGCAAGTCCTTTGTAAACTTGCGATATAAAACGATACGCTCAATGCCAATCATCAACGCAAAGAGCAAAAAAATTACTAGCGGATACATTACAAATCCACCAGCTACAAATAAATGCGCTATGCTACTCATACTAACCTCCAAAAGCCGTTACCCTCTAGGCCCTATTAGAGTTAATTATATCACGTTTTAAGGCATCTAAAAATATGTATGGGACAAAAAAAGGCTATACTAATAGTGATACACATATTAGTATAGCCTTTAATGTAAGCTTGATTTAGCTATAGTCCAGATTAAATTCAACCTAGAAGGCTTATAATCTCTTACATCCTATTAATCTTTTTTAAGGAATTTTACAAGTATGCCACCGATTGTTAAGGACACGCCAAAACCAGTAAAGAACATACCGAGGGAATACATCCATGCATAGGTTTGATTATTAGAAGAAATCGCTTTAGCTGCGTCTCGTGCATTAGTAGCGTTTCTTGCAATTTCCAAATTCGTTGTAGCTGGATCTGGATTTAATAATAGGATAACAATACCTATAATTAGAACAACTACACCAACGGGTAATAACATTTTCTTGCTCATTTAAATGTTCCTCTCCTAACATTACATAACATGGTATATACGATTAGATATTATTTATCAAGTTTATTCATATCCAAGCGATTTACACTGCCAATAAAGCTATTGTAGGATTCAATCATATCATTGTAATGATCAGCTGTTTGGTCACCTAAGAATGTACGAATTCTACCAATAGTTGTATTTAAATGATTTTTAGCAGAGTTATAGTCCGGACTAGTAATGCTGCTGGATACATCCATGATACCTTGCAACTCTTGGTTCGCCGCATTTACATCGATTTGCTTGCCTTCTTCAAAGCTATCCAATAATGCAGTTAAACGTAAATGAACTTCTTGAGCAGCAGCTGCATTTTTCTTACCAGAATCCTTAAGTTCTTTCAATTGTTCTTGTTGGTTTTCTGTGTTGTGTTTGTGAATTACTGCGTCTAGTTGATTATACGCTGCATAGAACTGATCATATAATTGAACGTATTTAGGTCCTAATTGTTGTTCCTTAGCATAATTATCTGCTTGATATGAATTAGTTTCGTAGTACGTATCCAATTCACTGGCTACTGGTACAATATCCTTTAATACAGCCAATACATTATCTAAAGGTTCTTTCATATCATCATATGGCACGCCAGCATCCTTAGCGGCTTGTAAGTTCTTTTGTAAAGAATCAAAATGTGGTGCCATAAAGCTTGTTAAATGTTGACCTTCTCTTAGTTTTTGAATGTCTGGGCCGATAGCATAGCCAAAGCGCACTGTATGACTGTTAAAATCGCCAACGGCTTTAATGTAGTTGTTAAACACTTTAACATCATCCTGTGATTTCTTTTGAACACCTTGTTGTACGCTATTGGCAACCTTAGAAACACTACATCCTGTCAAGAATAATGGAGCTGTTAGAGTAGATGCACACAATACGGCTGTTAACATTTTCTTTACTAGTGGTTTCATAATGAACCTCTCTTTTTAATCACACACAAGTAACAGTTTATGATTAAATTATATATCATATATGTTATTTACGAAAGTATCAACCGTATTTTTTATGAAATTTGTTTCATGAATATGCTTTCACAAGCACATAAAAAGGCATAGTATACATCTCCATTGGGGTAAACCCAATAGTAATGTTTATACTATGCCTTTTCTGGATACATCTTATATGTCTAAATCAGTATGATAGCTAATCGGAGTGTCTTAATAGATAAGTTATGCCAGCTTATCAAATAGGTATGTAGCTATCTACTTATTTAATGGACTTATCGAAAACGCCAATTAATTCTTCAACGGCTTGAGATTCGCTCATTTCACCATCTAAGACGGCCGCTTCCACTTCGCCCATACGACCTTGAATGACGACATTATTAAAGAATAGGTTGTGCAAGTGTTCGTCAATCATATCGCGTACCCAACGGAGGGATTGTTCTTGACGGCGTTTTAAGAAGACCCCATTTTCTTTACCTTGTTCAGTAAATTCTTGGATTACATCCCACAATTCATCGAGGCCATCCTTTGTAACGGCTGAGCAAGTGTAGGCTTGGGTTTTCCATTTTTCCGTAGCAGGACGAATGTAATGCAACATCCGATCGTAATCGCTACGAGCGATGAGAGCGCGCTTGAGGTTATCCCCATCAGCCTTGTTGACCACAATAGCATCGGCCAGCTCCATAACGCCTTTTTTGATGCCTTGTAATTCATCGCCTGCACCTGTTAATACGATGAGCATAAAGAAGTCTACCATGGAACGCACAGTAACTTCACTTTGCCCAACCCCAACGGTTTCAACGAGAATGATATCGTATCCAGCAGCCTCGCAAAGTAGCATGGTCTCTCTACTTTTACGAGCTACACCGCCTAGTGTACCACCTGCCGGCGACGGACGAATGTACGCGTCAGGATGTTTCGTCAATGTTTCCATCCGCGTTTTATCGCCCAAAATACTGCCCTTTGTGACTTGGCTCGTAGGGTCTACAGCAAGTACGGCTACCTTGTAACCTGCTTCAATGAGCATGTTACCAAAGGCTTCAATAAATGTACTTTTACCAGCCCCAGGCACACCAGTAATACCGATGCGCAACGCCTTGCCCGTGCGAGGCAATATAGCTTGCAATACTTGTTGAGCTAATTTAAAGTGTTCCTTATTATTACTTTCTACTAACGTGATAGCCCGTGAAAGTATAACGCGGTCCCCCTGCTCGATACCGCGTACATAATCAGCGACAGTTAACTTCTTTCGCCGCTGTACGGGACGTACCGACGGAGCCAGATGAGCGGAGCTAGACAAGAGGCCATCGTGCATTTCCTTGACGCCTTTCATTACATGACACGCGAAGGTATCATCCTTTTTCGCATCTTCCGGCACCCAATCGGGACGGTAGGTGCTACCCTCGGCATTTGCATTTTTTACACCTAATTCAGGAGCCTTACCTTCACCAGTGGTGAAGGTGGCATCCTGAGTCGTATGCAATGCGTCCGGAGTAGTCCGTTTATTATCAGTCATCAGACTCTTCTTCTTGAACGTGGCTGGTCAATGTTTCTAGTAATTTCTTAGCCGCTACTGGCAAGACTGTACCAGGGCCAAAGATAGCCACTGCGCCATGTTCGCGTAGGAATTCATAGTCCTGAGCAGGGATTACGCCACCAATGGCAACCAATATATCTCCACGACCGCGTTTTTTGAGTTCTTCCACAAGTTGAGGTAACAATGTTTTGTGACCTGCTGCAAGGGAACTGAACCCGACGATGTGAACGTCATTATCCACCGCATCTTGCGCTGTTTCTTCTGGAGTTTGGAACAAAGGTCCGATATCCACGTCAAAGCCCATATCCGCGAAGGATGTAGCGATAACTTTGGCACCGCGGTCATGACCGTCTTGGCCCATCTTCGCAATCATGATGCGAGGGCGACGGCCTTCGAGTTCTTCAAAGTCATCCGCCATTTGACGTACTTCTTTGATAACATCGTCATCTTCATATTCGCTGGAGTATACACCGGAAATAGAGCGAATAACCGCTTTATGACGGCCGCAAACTTTTTCAACAGCAAAGGAAATTTCACCCAAGGATGCACGAGCACGAGCAGCTTCAAGTGCAAGGGCAAGCAAGTTGCCTTCCCCGGATTCTGTAGCATTGGTAATCGCTTCGAGACAAGATTGAACCTTATCTTCATCACGGTTAGCACGCAATTGTTCGAGACGACGGATTTGCGCTTCTCGTACAGCCGTGTTATCTACGTCGAGGATATCCAATGGATCTTCTTTATCTAGACGATATTTATTGATGCCGATAATCGCTTCACGGCCAGAGTCGATACGAGCTTGGCGACGAGCTGCCGCTTCTTCGATACGCATCTTAGGAAGACCAGTATCAATCGCTTTCGCCATACCACCAAGGGATTCGATTTCTTGGATATGACCCCAAGCACGGCGAATCAATTCATCAGTCAAGGCTTCTACGTAGTAGGAACCGCCCCATGGGTCGATAACCTTACATACCTTAGTTTCGTCTTGAATATAAAGCTGAGTATTACGAGCGATACGTGCAGAGAAGTCCGTAGGCAACGCAATGGCTTCATCAAGCGCATTGGTATGTAGAGATTGCGTATGGCCCAATGCAGCACCCATCGCTTCCATACATGTACGAGCTACGTTATTGAATGGATCTTGTTCTGTTAAGGACCAGCCAGATGTTTGGCTATGTGTACGAAGAGCCATAGATTTTGGATTTTCAGAACCGAAGCTCTTAATAATCTTAGCCCACAACATACGTGCAGCACGCATTTTCGCTACTTCCATGAAGTAGTTTTTACCGATTGCCCAGAAGAAGGACAATCGTGGAGCGAATTTATCTACGTGAAGGCCTGCATTTACACCGGTACGGATGTATTCAAGACCGTCGGCCAAGGTGTAACCTAATTCGATATCTGCAGTAGCGCCTGCTTCTTGCATATGGTAGCCAGAAATGGAGATACTGTTGAATTTAGGCATGTACTGAGAAGTGTACGCAAAGATATCACCGATAATGCGCATGGACGTAGCTGGAGGGTAAATATAGGTATTACGTACCATGAATTCTTTCAAGATATCATTTTGGATTGTACCAGCCATAACCTTTTTATCAACGCCTTGTTCTTCACCAGCTAGGATGTAGAACGCCATGACAGGCAATACGGCGCCGTTCATTGTCATGGATACGGACATTTGGTCGAGAGGAATACCGGAGAACAGAATTTCCATATCGAGGATGGAGTCTACCGCAACACCGGCTTTACCAACGTCACCTACTACGCGAGGATGGTCGGAGTCGTAACCACGATGTGTGGCAAGGTCAAAGGCGATAGACAAACCTTTTTGGCCCGCTGCCAAGTTACGACGGTAGAACGCATTAGATTCTTCTGCTGTGGAGAAACCAGCGTACTGACGTACTGTCCAAGGACGAGTTACGTACATTGTGGAATAAGGTCCACGCAAGAATGGAGGTACACCAGCCATATAGTCAAGGTGTGTCATTCCTTCATAATCCATCTCTGTATAGAGAGGTTTTAATTGGATTTGCTCCATTGTTGTATTATATAAATCTTCAAAGCTTTTTCCTGTTTCTTTTTGAAGTTCAGCAAGCCATGCATCGCGAGATGTCGGCGACTGAGATCCCAAGCCAAGAGAGGAGAAGTCTGGATTTTTAAACATGAGCTCACATCCCTTTCTTATCTTGTAACGTATGTAAGATTTCGTAGCAATTTGCACGAACGGAAATGAAGTCGTCTACGCCAGCTTCACGGTATACAGGCTCAAGGTCCTTAGGAGGCGCCCCTGCCAAAATAACTGTTACATTCGGCATAGTTTCTTTCAACTCTTTAGCGAGTGGTGGTACTAATTCTGGATATGTATCATCTGTGGAACAGATAACGACAACATCGGCACCACTTTCACGAGCAGCCTTCGCCGCATCAGCCGTTGTTTCATGGCCATCATTTTTAATAACTTCAAAAGCACCTACTTCGAAGAAGCCTGTGGAGAAGTCCGCACGAGGTTTATGTTGAGGAATTGGGCCCATATTAGCCAAGAATACCTTCACATTATCTTTCGTACGTTGTTTATATGCTTCAGTGCGCATACGGAGGGCTTCGAATTGTTCAGTCCAGCGATGTGCTGTAATTGGTTCGATTGTTTCAGAAGCAATATCGCCGGCATCTAAAGCCTTACGGATTTGGCGGATTGTCAATTTTTGTAATGCCCCAAGTTCGATGAGGCCAATCAACGCACCTGGCTCTGTCGTACTTGCTTCTAGAGTAGCCTGTGCTTTCACAACCGCATCAGCCTCTGCACCTGCCAAGTACTCATCGATTTGAGCAGCTCGTTTTTGACGCAATGTTTCTTGATTTTCTGGTTTTGGATCAAGCAATTCTTCCGTCATATTCGCATACATGTTGTTACCAACAGCTACGTCCTTACGGAATGCAAGGTTCTTGAAACGTTCATCGAGGATGGCTTTCACTTGAGCTTGAGGATAGCCTTCTTTCAACGCGGCAATAATGCCGCCTTTAGACTCAATAGTTTGGAACTCAGCCCAGATTTTTTCACATAGTTCAGCAGCCAATGTTTCCACGTACCAGGAACCGCCTACAGGGTCCACAGGTTGGCGCAACTCGAATTCAGTTTGCAACATAACTTGGATGTTACGGGCAATACGGCGAGAGAAATCGTCTGCTTTGCGAATTGGTTGGTCAAATGGAGATACTTCAAGGCTGTTCAAACCGCCTACAACGCCAGAGAATGCTTGTGTCGTATTGCGCAACAAGTTTACATATGGGTCGTATACAGTTTTTGTGAAAGCAGATGTTCTGCCGTGTACATGAACAGCACGGTCCGCTTCTTCAGCACCGAAAGCTTCCATAATGCGAGCCCAAAGTACGCGCAAGGCACGTAATTTAGCAATTTCCATAAAGAAGTTAGCACCTAAGGAGAATGTGAACATCATGCTCTTCGCAATGGTGTGAATATCGATGTTGCGTTGTGCTAATTGACGCACGTAGCATACAGCCGTTGCCAATGCATAAGCAACCTCTTGCACATCGTTAGCGCCGCCATTAGCGTAAACATCGCCGGATACAAGCACTGTTTTAAGCTCTGGAGCTTGCTCTTTAGCCCATACAACAGTATGTGCCATTTCATCAAAGGCTGTATCTAAGGAAATGTGCAAAGCACCGTCTTTCGCCAAAACACCGATAGGGTCGGCACCAACGAGACCTTTCAAGTCAGACGTTTGTTTTTTAGCGCCTTTCACTGTAGCCGCTAACATGCCAAGCAAGATGGCTGCAGAAGCACCAGTTTCAATGTACAAAGGATTTTCCTTCAAATTGAAGCGGTCAATCAATTGTTTGCAGTCATCCATGGTGGATACAGATGTACCACCAACGCCAACAGATGCGCCTACTTGCACGTCTTGATCATGACGTGTTGCTTCATCTAGGCGGATGTTGTGAATGGTGCCACCTTTTACAATCTCGTATAAACTTGCATGATTAGCATCTTTAGGCAAAGAGTCATCTACATATTGGGATACACCCCAAGAGTCTTTAATATAACCACTTGCCTTAGTGCCACGTAGGAACTCACCTGACCCAGGGTATACGCCCTTCGGAATTGCTTCTGCATGCAATGCAGGTGTGTAAATCGGCTGCAACGTAATACCTTCATAGGTTTTCGTGAACATCTTCTTGTGGAAGTCGCCACCCTTTAAGGCCTTTTCAACCTCTGCCTGCCATTGTTCATACGTAGGTTTCTCAAATTCATCAAAGGATACAGGAGCTAATAGATCGCGTTCAGCATCCTTTGAAGTCTTTTTGTCAGACATATATGTGCCTCCTTTTCAACTCGAAACCATACCGAGAAACAGCGCACCGTACCTACAAATGTTATGCTTATACACCACCAAAGCTTTCCTATCTATGGATCACATCAACCTCAAATCTGTGTCCATCAGTTTACTAACAATAAAGCCTGATGTATATGCTCAACAGTCACTTTCAAGGGCAATAAAAAACGTGCCACCCAAAAGTGACACGTAAGGTTCCTTGTTGAAAAGTATGCCAAAAAACACTGAAACCAGCATACCTCAATCCCCTTCCTATCGCTCGTAGGTACATAACGGTGATTATCAAATAGGCAGTTCTCCTGGCTCGGGCTCATCGCCTTGCTTTCGCCTTCCCAGATTACTCCAGTGACATTTTTGAAAGCAGGCTCGTCCTTACAGTGGCGGGACCGCATCGGCTTGTACCGATTTCTCTATTAAGTCTTGCGACACCTATTCTCTATATTCGTTGTTCTAAGTCCAATATAGTGTAAGATTATGCACAAAGTCAATGAACATAACAGTTAATCATAAGTATCAAATTTTAGGTTATAACTAATGCATATTTAAAATGATAAAAACTCATCACTTTCAAATATACGTATTCATTGTCTGCAAATCGAGTTATAAATTGAGTACAAATCATCATAAAATCTAAGCCCACGCACAAACGCACCCACAATGCGTGATATAATGAATACAATCACAAGGAGGCATTATGGAGCATACAAGTAAAAAAGGTCTAATGACAGCCCTTAGTTGCTATATCATCTGGGGCTTACTCCCTCTCTATTGGGCATTATTAAACCATGTTTCACCATATAATATACTGGCGCAGCGCATTATCTGGTCAGGTATTTGCATGGCCATCGTCGTATTTGGCCTACATTTTAAACAGTTCAAAAAGGACTTTCAATTACTAAAAGAACAGCGCTCACAACTATTACTACTGTTGGTAGCATCAGTCATCATCAGCGTAAATTGGTTTACCTACATTTGGGCTATCGCCAACAACCAAGTTATGGACACGAGCCTTGGCTATTACATCAATCCACTCTTCAATGTAGTATTAGGTGTCATCCTATTTAAAGAGGTTCTATCTGTACCGAAAAAGCTAAGTGTTCTCATCGCTACCATCGGCATCGTCTTGCTCACCTATCAAGTGGGATCCTTGCCGTTAGTGTCGATGATTCTCGCCGTTTCCTTTGGTCTCTATGGGGTCGTCAAAAAGAAACTACTCATATCTCCCTTTACGAGCATCGCCTTTGAGGCTTGGCTATTAACACCACTAGCCTTATTCTATACGACTATGGTCGATAATACAGTGTGGTCCTATTTCGGCACAGATTGGTATACATCCATGCTACTCATAGCCTGCGGTCTAACAACATCGGTTCCATTGGTGCTATTCTCCTATGGCGCCCAACTATTGCCGCTCAACCTACTAGGATTCCTGCAATATGTCTCCCCTACCATTGCCTTGTTGCTATCTATTTTCTACTTTGATGAAAGCTTTGGCACACCACAGATGATTGCCTTCGGTTGTATCTGGATAGCCTTAGTGTTGTTCTCATTATCAAATCAAATTACAACCATTAGAAAAATGTAGTTAAGTACAAGAGAGCGTTTGCTATCTACATGCAATCTCACAAGAGATTTTAGCAACTATATCTAGCCTATAAATACATAAAAGCTGTATCAAATGATATCCTCATTCGATACAGCTTTTTATATATAATACTTACACTAAGTTACGCTTATATGATGCTCATACTTATATTAACTCATATATAACGTATCCGTCTTAAACCGTATTAACTCTATTGATCCAATTCATTCATATTGGTTGTATTCATATTGGAAATGTAACGGTTATAGGCCTCAACCATATGTTTATAATCGTTATCTTGTTTGGATCCCATATAGGTACGGATCGCACCAATCGTAGAATTTACAGAGGTCTTAACAGGGTCATACTTAGGGCTAGAAATACCATTCGCTAAATCACCAATAGCTTGTAGCTCTTGATTGATCGCATTTACATCTGGTTCTTTTTCACTATCTAGCTTTTCTAGGACTGCAGTAAGTCGCAAAGAAACCTCTTGTGCAGCGGCTGCATTTTTCTTACCTGCATCGCGCAATTGTTGTAACCGTTGTTGCAATCGGTCCGTGTTAATCTTATGCATTAAATTATCAAAGTCAGCATAAATAGGAATAAATTGTTCGTATAACTGAACATATTTAGGACCTAATTGTTGCTCCTTAGCATAGTTATCTGTAGTATACCCTTTAGATTTATAGTATGCATCGAGCTCTTCCGCAACCGGTGTTATTTCGTTCAATTTTGAAAGTAGCTTATCTAAAGGCTCTTTCATTTCATCATAAGGAACACCTGCTTGCTTAGCCTCTTCTAATTCTTTTTGTAGCTGTTTAAAGTTTGGTGCATTAAATACAGTTAAATGCTGCCCCGCTTTTAACTCATTAAGAGTTGGTCTATTCGCATAATCAAACATTACAGCCATGCGATTAAATCGGCTTACGGCTTTTACATATTGATTAAATAACTGTACCTGATCCTGCTCAGACCGCTGCGCAATTTCCTTGCGACTCTGTTCAGTGCCCTGCCACAGCTCCGACATACTACAACCGCTCAACAATAAGGGGGATGTCAATGTAGCCGCACACAACACAGCCATTGCAATCCGTTTACCCAATGGTTTCATGATGAATTCTCTCCTTTCATCAATATACAACCCGATTTATATACCTTAATTATATACTAATATGATTTATATAAATAGAATTAATGCATATAAATCATATATCTATTTTGTCAAGTGACTAATAGAGTCAGGGGTGACCAATGGTCACCCCTGTTTTCCTTTATATACGGTTAGACTAGAAATGAAAAGACATAACTCATATCAATTGTTTTATACGTGTACACGTGTTACTATAAAAGGAGAGCATATGAAAGATAAAGATCTACTAAAACTGCTACTCAAAAACGGCTGGAAGGATGTACGGCAACGCGGCAATCATCATCGTTTGAAAAAGGATAATCAAGTTGAAGTGATTGCCGTACATGGAAAAGATGTACCTGTCGGCTTATTAAATGCAATTTTAAAACGTACAGGACTAAAATGAGGAGGATTTATGAAATTTATATACCCTGCTATAATCCATGATGATGCTGATGGTTTCTGGGCTGAGTTTCCAGACTTAGAATATACTAGCAGTACTGGCTCAATCCTAACAGAGCTCGTAACTAATGCGCAAGAAGCTATGGAGCTATATATTTTAGGTGCCTTAGAAGATGGAGAAAGATTACCTACACCTACATCTATTCGCAACTTACCTTGTACGGATACAACGTATCCTACATTAGTGCAAACAGATATTGATTTAGCTAAAAATAGTAAATCCGTAAAGAAAACCTTAACAATTCCTGCCTGGCTAAATGATCGAGCGCTAGCTAAAGGAATTAATTTTTCTCAACTTTTACAAGAAGCATTAGTAGAAAAAACAATGTAAATATAAATTTACATCATCAATTGCTCAGCAAAATTAGGACTATTGTCCACGCAATAACTGCTAAGGTGAGTAATATGATACAAAGCATCCACAGAATTATTACGAAATAGAGCAATAATTTTAGTACATATAGCACATCAAACCATATGCTATGGCGATCTTCTAATCGCGCCATAAATTCGGAGAGATGGCGCACCAAAAATGGAACCTTCACATTAGGATTTAGCTTCTTCCAGTACAGCATAATATACGGTGTTACAAAACATCCTACAAATACTAAGTATGTAAGGAATAGAGGTGTTTCTATATTATGTTGGGACATAAACCCTGACCAGTCTACGACCATTAGACCACCAAGGTATAGAAAAACAAACCAATATATAAATCCTATCGCCTTTATAATAAGGCGAATCATCTGTTTTACAGCCATGCCTATAATCCTACTAATGTTTTAAATCGCGTATTATTGTGAAAGCGTTCAAAATGGTCTTGTTCAGCAGCTACAGCTTTCACAGATGGATCAATTGTAATCGCTTTTTCAAGCCAATCAAGGGCCTTCGTATCATCCCCTTGATCTGCATAAATGGTAGCAATACCGTACACAGACCAAGTGTTACTAGGGTCCTTTTCTAATACCTTTTCAAACCATTGTTTAGACTCATTTAACTGGCCTTGTAGTTTATACACCATGGCTATGTTGTAGTAATTAGCTACGTTATTAGGAGCTAGGTCATATGATTTTTTAGTATCTGTTAAGCCCTTAGCTGTATCACCATTTAACGCCGTAGCGAAGCCACGGATGGAGTACGCCTCAGCATTATTAGGATTATCCTTAATAGAAGCTGATGCTTCCTCAATAGCTTTAGCATAATCGCCAGAGGATAAAGCCTGCTTAGCTGCCATTACGTGAGCATCTTGACCTTGCTCTATTTTAGCTTGTTCGTTAGCTGTTGTTGTAGGTTTAGTGTCTTGCGGGGTCTTAGTCTCTGTGCCACAACCTAATAGGCTAAATAAACAAAGACATAATAGAATATATTTCATATAATACCTCTATATTATCTATATAATACAACCACATTATGTCGTATATATTCATTAATTAATATAATTACAATATGTAGTGATATCTTATAATTTATTTAATACCATTACAATTATACCAAAACTATATACAAAAAAGGACGAGCCGCAACTCGTCCTTTTTCGTTATATGGTAGGTAATGTTATAAATCTTATTTTTTTGCTTTAGAGCAACGATCTAATAAGAATGCAACGCCTACGAATGGGATACCACCGCTTTCACCAAGACCAATTTCACATGTGGAACTGGAACTTACGCCTAGTGTTGCACCGTATTCAGCAATTTCACCAGCAAGGTCTTTTGTAGCAGCTTTGTTAAGTTCTGGTGTGAAGAAACCTTTTTGACCAGCGAAGCCGTCGCATGCGAAGGATTTAATGTTGAATACATGGTCTGTACATAGACGAGCCAAGTCTTCGATGTATTGAGATTTATTCAAGGATTTAATCTTACATTGTTTATGTACGATTACACGTTCATCGCATTTTTCAATGTCGAGATGAGGTACTACGTATTTGCACAAGAATTCAGAAATATCGTTGATTTCTAAGTCTGGCATGTGTTTGAACGCATGGTTGAAGCATGCGCTATGGTCAATCACGATTGGATATTTACCATTTTGAGATGCTTTCATCAATGCATCGTGCAAGTCCTTAACAGCACGTTCGTGAACGTCATCATAGTTTTCAAAGCTTAAACCGCAGCAGAGGTTTTCAATATGTTCAGGATAAATAATATCGATATGAGCCTTGTTGCAGAGGCTTTCTACAACTTGTTGCAAGCTGCGATCATCGTCATAACCTTGGTTTGGTTTGAATGCGCGGTTCGCACAAGTACTGAAGTATACAACCTTTTCAAAGTTAGTAGGTTTAATGCGGTTTTTCAATTTATAGCGATTAGCCTTAGGAGTTGTTTTAGGTACATATGGTGTAACACCTGTTACGCCATGTAAGCCTTCAGTAATCTTAGAAATCGCTTTTTGTGTAATGATAGAGCCTGCAATACCTTCAAGACTTACACCAGCACGACACATTTGAAGTGTTGTGGAGAAGTTATCGTAGATTTTCTTAGCCAATTCTGGTGCAGGTGGATCGATGCGACGCATGGACAATGCGATTTGAGCAGTATCGATGCTAAGTGGGCAAAGACCTTTACACATAGAGCAAGCAGCACAAGTATCTACGCCGAAGTATTCATAACCTTTTCTAAGTTCAGATGCCAATGTGAAGTTGCCTTCGTTTTCAAGGCGTTTAGTTTCACGCAACAATGCGATACGTTGACGTGGAGTCAATGTTAAGTTACGGCTTGGACAATGTTTTTCACAGAAACCGCATTCCATACAGATTGTGAAAGCATCATCGATAACGCATTGAGCTTTAAGATTTTTCTTGTACACATCTGGGTCATCAGTGATCATAACATCAGGGTTCAAGATGCGTTCAGGGTCAAAGATGGCTTTGATGCGACGGTTGATTTCGTACGCTTTTTTGCCCCATTCCATTTCAACGAATGGTGCTACCATGCGGCCTGTACCATGTTCGGCTTTCAAAGAACCACCGAAACCAGATACGCGTTCGGACATTTCTTTTACCAAGTCGCCGAAGTTTTTAGTATCTTTAGGGTCGCTGAAATCAGGGGTAATGTTAAAGTGAACGTTACCAGACAAAGCATGACCGAAGATTACGCCACCGTCTACGAAATCGTATTTGTGGAATAATTCAGTAAGCATTTCGATGCCCTTAGTGAAGTCTTCGATTTGGAAGCAAACGTCTTCTGTGATAACAGTAGTGCCTTTTCTACGTTGACCACCAACGATTGGCAAGATACCTTTACGGATAGCCCACCAAGAATCGTATTCCTTAGGATCTTGAGAGTAAAGACTTGGGATAGCTGTTGGAATATCTTTCAATTTATCTTTAATAAAAGCTAAATTTTCATCTACAGTTTCTTTGGAGTAGCTTTCAGTTTGGAACAAGATAGCGCTTGTACCTTCTGGCACTTCACGAACGAAGTCTGGTACATTTTCAAGAGTTTGAACTGCTTTTAGGGATTGATAGTCCATCATTTCTGCAGCTACAACCTTATCGCGGCCCATATTAGCCAAGGCTACAACGGCCAAGGATGCATCGTTCAATGTTTTGAAGAACATGAGACCGCAACCTTTATGAGGTACGTCTTCAACAGTGTTGTACACGATTTCAGATACGAAGCCCAATGTACCTTCAGAACCGATGAACAAGTGGTTGATGATGTCGATGATGTCTTCAAAATCAACAAGAGAGTTCAAGCCATAGCCTGTAGTATTTTTGATTTTATATTTGTGATGAATCAAATGAGTCAATTCTTCATCGGCTAAGATTTCTTTGCGCAATTGCAAGATTTCTTCTACCATTTGAGGTTTTTCACGAAGGAATTGTTCAATAGATTTTTTGTCAGATGTATCAAGAACAGTGCCATCTAGCAATACAACGCGGATGGAACGAATAGTTTTATAGGAGTTTTGAGCCGTACCACAGCACATACCAGAGGAGTTATTGTTCAAAATACCGCCTACTAATGCTGTTGCAAGCGTAGCAGGATCTGGACCGATTTTGCGGTTGTATGGTTTCAATAAATCGTTGGCATCAGAACCGATAACACCACATTCGCATTTTAAAGCCTTGCCATCGTCGATAACTTCCATTTTTTTGAAGCCATCATTACATACGATGAGCACGTCTTCACTGGAGCATTGACCAGACAAAGAAGAACCGGCCGCACGGAATGTAAATGGTGTACCACATTGTTGGCACAAACGAATAAGGCGTCGTACTTCCCGTTCATCTTCAGCCTTTACAACAACCTTTGGTAAATAGCTATAGCAGGACGCGTCAACGCCATATGCATAACGACGTAAATGATCGGTATATACACGATCTTTACAAATCTCTTTTGCCTCCTTGGCAAAACGTTCATAATCTCTAGTAAGCGTACTCACTTATATTTCCTCCTATCCTCTCTTAAGGAATATATCTTAATAATGTCTTATATTTAGTATACGCCGTTCTCATTCTCACTACTATAATTATGCATAAATTATATGTCTCCTAACAATTCTCGATATGCACTGTGTTTTTATTTCTTTAGTTGAAAGTGCATCTCAATAGCATTATCATGTACTCATCTTTTCATATGTTATATTAAAACTATTTTATTTACTAAGCATATTCATAACGCCATAATAAATGAGTGCTAAACATCCCGTAAAACATGAGTTACACTGCATATAATTCTATAGGAAATAGTTTGCAAAAATTATGCATAAATTCGGTATAATTTATTTATTTTAGTTTTCTCGTTCTCATTTATATTTAACTATGACTTTTACTCATACCTTTTTTAATTGCCAGTCTAATACGCCCATTCATAGTTGCTTTACATATAAAAAGCCCTCTAGTAATAACTCTGTCGAGCAACCACTAGAGGGCTTATAGTAAATATATCAAATATATCAAATCTATCGGTTCATACTAGCTAGAACATAAGAAGTATAGTACTCAAATTTCTATTAATGATCAGAGAAGCCATATTATCCCAAAATACCAGACTTAAGGATAAGACGTACAGCTAGTGCAAAGACTGCAACGCTCATAAGGGCAAGGATAGATTTTGCTTTCAACCGTTTAGCAATTCGCGCCCCTACTTGGGCTCCAAAGATAGCGCCAATACTAGTAGGAATAGCAATACTAAATACGATATGATTTTCCAATAAATGGGTTATAACGCCTATCATTGTAGATACAGCAAGGATGGATTGGCTTGTAGCTGTAGCCATATGGGTAGGAAACCCCATGAGATAAATTAGAGCCGGCACATGAATAAGGCCACCACCAATACCAAAGATACTGGAGATAAAACCTACAAAAAAGCTAATGCTAATACCGATAGGCTTACTGTATGTTAGCTGATCAAGGGTAAGGCTTTCTTCCTTTCGTTCCCCTTTACGGAAATTTTTAAACCCAATCAAACCAGAAGCGCATAGCATAAAGCACCCAAAGGCAAACATAAAGCCTTGTCCAGAAAACCAACCAGACATTTGAGCCCCCAAGATAGCTCCTGGTAAGGTAGCTAAACTAAAGACAATGGCTGCACTGATAAGCACCTTTTTCTGCTTAATATACGCAATAGATCCAGAAACGGCGTTACACATAACGGAAAAGAGCGATGTCCCTACAATCATAGACGGAGACCACTCAGGGAACCAGTACATAAAGAGAGGTACAAATACAAGCCCTCCGCCAGCACCAATGATGGTGCCAAGCATAGCGGCTAAAAAGCCAACTATAGTAAAGAATATATAAAATACTATAATATTATCCAGCATGATAAGGCCTCCCTTTACTTAGAGTGGAAAAATCTCTTTGCTATAACTGATTCGATTGGAAAAATTCTTTCGCTGCTTTTAATCGTCCTCGTTCACAAGAGACTTGTAGTTCGTCACCTGGTTCAAGTTTTACATCCCCTAACGGCACAATGTATGTTCCATTGCGACGAATACTTACGATGAGTGTCCCATCTGGCAAGGCCAAGTCTTGTAATTGTACATCTGTATAATTCGCTACTACAGGTACCTTCGTTTGGAAGAAAGTTTGTACAGACTCTAAATTGTTTTGACCACTCATGGCTTGTAATAAAGAATCGTAAATAGGTGGTTCTTTTAATAACTCTGCCACAAGGTAAGCCACGATTGTAACGGTACCGATAGCATAAATGTTAGAGAAGCTATTCGTCATTTCAAGGACGAGCAAAATCGCCAAAATTGGGGTCCGCATCGCCGCCGCTAACATACCGCCCATGGCGCAAATAACGAATTGCGGTACAAAATCAGGAGCGATGATACCCACTGATGAAAGTAAACTTTCACAAAAGGCGCCTGCCGAAGCCCCTATAACGAGCATAGGCAAGAATATACCGCCTTGCGCACCACTGCCATAGCAGAAGGTAGTAAGCAAAATCTTACCTAATACGATGCCCCCTAAGAGCAAGACGCCATGAGAGTGAAAGGCTAGCTGCCCCACAAGATCATTGCCACCGCCCAAGAGAAGTTGCGAGTCATAGCCGATAACGGCCACAGTCACAAAGGTAAGGGCTAATTTCAAGAACCGAGAGCATTTAAGCCATTCAAAGAACTTCTTGAATGCGAAAATCATGCGACAGAATAGCACCCCACAGAGACCCATGATAACGCCAACCATAAGAAGGACTGGGAAGTACTCAAGAGGTACACCGGAGGTCACCGAAAATCCAAGGGCCGGTTCGAGGCCGAAGATACTAACCGTAATATAGTTAGAAATCAAGGTAGCCACGAAGGTAGGTACAACGAGGTACGGATAAAAGCTTTTATGAACCTCTTCAAAGACGAACATCGCCCCCGATACAGGTGCACTAAATGCGGCCGTTAAGCCTGCCCCTGCCCCAGCAGAGGTCAAGATACGCTGCTCACGTAACCCTGAATTCATCCAATAGGACACGATCTTGCCGGCAGAGCCACCAATTTGTACAGCTGGACCTTCACGGCCTACAGAAAAGCCTGCAAACCCAGTCAATACACCACCAATCATCTTGGAAGCTAAAGTCCGATACGGTTTCATATCAAAGAGCCCTAGCATTTCCCCTTCGATTTGAGGAATACCAGAACCACCAGACAATGGAGCCCATGCGAGCAATCGATCTACGATAAAAGCAAAGATGACCATCACCACAAGCCATCCTATGACCCACTCTAGGGTAATGCCGTCCATCAAATGCCAACGAATATGCTCAGATTCAAGGATCAAATAGCGGTAAGTAGCACCACAAAAGCCTGCAATCACACCCACAAGAGCGCCCTTCGCAATGAGCTCCGTCAACAACATACGATTCATGGACATATCTGCTAAGGTAGAACTGCGCTTATTAAATTTCCATAGCTTCATAACATTCCTCCTTAGCACTGACCAAATCTGGCTTATTATCTAAAAACATACATACAACCAAACTATGTATTCATATCCTTAGTATACTTATGTAAACCACCATTTTCAAGAAAGGATTACGTATCAAACAGCAATCTCACTAAACTGGAGATAAAATCCGAGTCACAAAACAGATATCTCTTCAAACGCAAAGCTAGCCACCTCTAACATGAGATGGCTAGTTTTGTTAAGCAAGTGTGTAAATGTATTTTCTTTACATATTCGGAGGCATCTGAAATATGTAAAGATTCTAAAGATGTAAAGTTCTTAGGGCTAGAGCTAGGCATCATTTAGACTATTAGATTATTTAGACTAGCAAAATATTTAGACTAGTTAAATATTGATACCATATTATAGTATTAAATCCTATACATCATAAAACACTATATGCTATCAAATCTTAAAATTCCTTAGAATATGGATTCGTAAATACCGATGATGTCTTCCTTAGATACATTCCGTGGGTTACCAGGTGTACATGCATCGTTGAAAGCAGATTCAGCGAGGAATGGAATATCTTCCCGTTTCACACCCGCTTCGCTAAGGGATTTAGGAATGCCTACATCATCAGCTAGTTTTTGGATCACATCGATAGCAGCTTGACGATATGTTTCTTGATCCATGCCGTCTACATCAGGAACGCCCATAACGCGAGCAATTTCACGATATTTTTCACCTGTTGCAGGGGCGTTGAATTTCAATACTGCTGTTAACAGCATGGCACACGCTTTACCATGCGGGATATCGTATACAGCACTCAATGGATGTGCCATGGAGTGAACAATACCAAGGCCTACGTTGGAGAAGCCCATACCTGCAATATATTGACCAAGGGACATAGCTTCACGACCTGCGAAGTCACCAGCTACGGCGCTACGTAAGGAACGACCAATGATTTCAATAGCTTTCAAATGAAGCATATCAGTGAGCTCCCATGCACCTTTAGTGATATATCCTTCCACAGCATGAACGAGGGCATCCATGCCGGTAGATGCACAAAGACCTGTTGGCATCGATGCGGACATATCAGGGTCTACGATAGCTACGATTGGGATGTCATGAGGGTCAACACATACGAATTTACGATTCTTTTCAACGTCTGTAATAACGTAGTTAATCGTAACCTCTGCAGCCGTACCAGATGTGGTAGACACAGCGATAATCGGCAAGCATGGATGTTTCGTAGGTGCCAATCCTTCAAGGCTGCGCACATCGCTGAACTCAGGATTCGTCATAATCGTAGCAATAGCCTTACTTGTATCGATAGCACTGCCACCGCCTACAGCAACGATAGCTTCAGCACCTGCCGCCTTACAAGCAGCCACACCAGATGTTACATTTTCAATGGTTGGATTTGGCTTGATATTATCATATACATCGTAAGCAATGCCTGCTGCATCAAGAAGATCTGTTACCTTTGTAGCCACCTTAAACTCAAATAGATCAGGTGTAGACGTAACGAGGACCTTTTTAAAATGGCGATTCTTAATTTCGTTCACAATCTCCTGAATCGCCCCTTGTCCAAAATAGGACGTACCGTTCAACATAATTCTCCGAGCCATATACATTCACTCCTAACGAATAAAAAATAAACCGATAGAGAATAACTATACTAAGTAATTCTCTATCGGTTTATAAAAATCCTTGAAGCTGTGTTATGTATACACTATATAATCATTGTAATAATTCTAAGGTTTGTTTCCATTGAAGTGTTAACTCCATTCTGGCTAGGACCTGATTAAACTGTATAACAGGTAACGATTCACTTAAAAGTATTAATTCATTAATTACCTCATCAATAATACACTTGTACGATATTCTAGGCAATAGTAATCTTAAAGATATTAACACTCCATATACTGAAGATTCACTGCCTTTTGGAGTTTGTACAAAATAATATGTTAATTTTTTAATAGTTTTCTTTGGACCTATAATTCTATGGTTATAAAGTCTGTCTCCATGCGCACATACATTTCTATAACCCACAAGAACATCTAGTATTTCACTAAAAACAGGTATCAAAGTAGATGTTGGATCAGTAATAGATACCTTATACTCACCAGTATATTCCTTATGTATATCTTTTAATATTCTCTCTTGTATATTAGGTGTAATTAATTTATAAAAATTAGTAATTTCACCGAATGTAAGTTTTGTTACCAATACCCATAATGGTAAATCTTGATGTGTTGTTAAATAATGAGAAAGCATCGTATGTCTCGCATTACGTTGTGTAGCATTAGATAATTTAGAGACTAATTCCGTCGCTTTTGGTAAGTTTGTTTTAGAAAAATTATTTACATTCAAATGACTAAATTCAGATGTATATACCTCCGAAAAACGATAAGATACTTTAGTACAAATATTTTGTTCAGCTTGCAATAGAGCTTTTAATAAAATAATTCGCAAATTACGATCAAAACAATATAATCCATATATTTGAAAGAATGTTGTCCCAGTTACATAATAGTCATCACCACTATTTAATGTTGCATTATTATCTAAAAAAATATCTTTATATCCACTGATTACTGCATAATAATTATCTCTTGCTAAAATTCTTTTGACTCTACTACCTTCGCTCCCCTTTCCAATTGTAATATTTCGTTTTCTCATCAAGCGTAATAGGGAATCTAAAGACTTAAACGGCTTAGACATAAGTCCCTCCTACAAACAAAAAAGCTCGCCGACCCTTGAGTCGACGAGCGTTGTACGTTGCCCGTAAGCTTCGCACAGTTTCTCTGTGTAATAACTATAACAAAGTTCTCCCTTGAGTGTCAACTCAGATGCGATTTCAATGAATAGTACTTCCACTTTCTATATTCGTTATATGATTAATTAATTCCTGCCAACAAAAACAAATAGTCTAAGAAATTTTAGTTATCTTCATAAGCAAGATTCGTTTCACAGATTCATCGAGTCGTTCTTTGGAGATTTGGCCGTCTTTTACAGCTTTCATAAGGCCATTGTACGCCTCTTGCATGTGTTCGTACTCGTGGCATACAAGCAAGATATCACTGCCAGCCAAAATAGATTGAACCGCCATATCACCGAAGGTGTAGTGTTTTGCAAGAGCGCCCATATCCATATCATCCGTTACGACAACGCCGTTATAGCCCATATCCTTGCGCAACCAGTCTGTAATGATGGCTTTAGATAAACTAGATGGATGGTCTGGATCGATTTGAGGGTACATCGCATGAGACACCATAATTGCATATGTATTCGGTTTAGACTGCTTAATAAGGTCTACAAATACCTTCGTATCTTCATTCAGCAATGTTTCCTTAGATACTGGCACAACACTGGTATCAGCATGTAAATCCACGTCTGTTTTACCAATACCTGGGAAATGTTTGTAAGAATACCACAAGCCCGCTTCATCATAGGCCTTGCCTACTGCACTGGTATAGCGTACGACCTCATCAGGATTTGTACTAAAGGAACGGCCATAGGTTAAGCCCAAGTCCGCTACAGGCGCAAAGTTAATATTGAATCCCAAGTCTTTAAGTTCCGTACCAGACTGTTTGGCCAAGGATACCGCTTTCTCAATAGGCTCCTTGCCTAACTCTTCTGCTGGAGGAACCTTGATGAGCTGATCCTCCATGCGCGCTACGGCACCGCCCTCTTGGTCGATACCGATGAATAACGGCGTTAAACCGGCGCTTTTACCAGTTTTATTAATATCCGCAATCAGCGATTTCACTTGATCCTTGGACTCCATATTCCGGTCAAACAAGATAATGCCGCCCACACGGTATTCATTGAGCATAAACTTCGCATCATCGTTCAAGGTCTTGCCGTGGATGCCAATCATCAACAATTGCCCCACCTTGTCTGCGTCAGACATATTAGCCACTAATTTGTCCACCTTTTCCTCTGGTGAAAGCTCGCTCTGTGCTACAGACTTATAAGTTACAGGCTCCGCCTTAGAAGTAAATGGATTATGTAAACCGCAACCCGTTGTGAGCGCCAATGCGCCGATCATCGTAGCTGCTACGATACGTCGAAACATATATACCTCCAAAATCTCTAAAAAGTATTATGTATAGTATATCAAATAATAAAGACAACCCCAAAACGCCAATACATCTCATGAATCGTTAGCGCAAAAAAGACTATTACCCCAAATCTACGAATATATACCGTATTGGTTTAAAGTAATAGTCTTTATATGAGTTAAACTCAAACTTACGCTTAACTGTTGTTTAGTCTTAACTTTTGCTTAGATTTAAATTTTCCTTAGTTTTAAATTTTACCTTGCTCTTTCATTTCTGCTAAGAGCTTTACGATACGAGGGCCACAGCCTTTACCACCGCAAGCGCCTGTACCGGCACGTGTTGCCTCTTTTACTTCAGGAAATGTATGAGCACCATTCAAAATGGCTTCCTTAATCGTTTTACGTGTAATGCTACAGCATGTACACACCTTTGTAAGCTTGTCCAGAATCGCCTCTGGCACTTGGTTTTCTTCAAAATCCATATGTATTCCTCTTCTATTCACTTGAATATCTATATCTGTATCTGTATCAATTGAAAGTTTCAATGTAATGTATCCATAGACATATCAATATAGTAGATAAAATTGCTATATCAATCGTGTCTAGCGATACCTGAAACACCAATATATCGAAAATTTACGATTTCTATACTTAGTATATCATACTTATCGAATTATATCGATACTTTTTAATATAGTGAGGAAGATGGACTAAAGTCCTTACCATATAACGCTTACAAAATAACGTTTACGATACGCTCAAACAATTGCAAAATAGTTTGTTGTAATGGAATGAAAA
>CABSJA010000008.1 GCA_902477915.1 uncultured Veillonella sp. | reverse complement strand
ATATAGTTATACTAGAAACAAGGTCCCAAGGCATTGCCCCTATTATAGAGGTTACGCAAGAAGGACATACAGAAGAGCTTATCTCAGATTCTATTGATCGAGTAGCTATAATCGAAATTAGCAAGTTAGACCAAGACGTACCTGGATTAGTACGTCACATACAGGAAATGATGAGGTGTTTAAATGGCCGTCGTTACTGTTGAGGAGGCCCTTCAATTATGGGAGAAGGCCTTAGATACGCAAGTTTATAAAGTAGAAATGATTGATGTTAAGTCTGCTAAGGGATATGTGTTGGCAGAGGATATCGTTGCGCCCACAGATGTACCGGCCTTTTCGAAATCAGCGATGGATGGGTATGCCATTGCCTTTTCCTCGGATTGTAATGAGTATATTGTTGACGGTGTTATAGGCGCCGGCGTTGTATGGGAACAACCTGTTGCACTAGGTCATGCAGTACGTATTATGACGGGCGCACCTATACCGGATACATGTGATACTGTTATCATGCAAGAACAGGTAGTTGGCTCCGGAGAACCAGGTATAACAATCACAATTCAAGGTAAATACAAATGTGGCGATCATATCATCCCTCAAGGTGAGGAATGTAGTGCTGGCACTATTGTGATTCCTCGTGGAACAGAGGTAACCTCTACGGTACAAACTGTTTTGACTGGTCTGGGGTTGACTGAGATTGCTGTCAATGCAATGCCTCGCGTGCTAGTCCTTACCTCTGGCCATGAGGTGATTGAACCTGGTGAAAGCTTAACAGCTGGTAAAATTTATAACTCTAATAGAGCTATGATTTGTGGACTCTTGGAGGATTTAGGCTTTCATAAGATTACGCACTATCATGTCAGTGATGCTCCAGAGGAATTAGACTCTGAAATTAACCATGTGTTACAGCTCAGTGAAGATGCTGATATTATCATTAGCTCTGGCGGTGTATCAGTAGGGCTGTTTGATACAATGCCTCTTATTTATGAAAAACTAGGCGCTAAATCCATTTATGAGCGCATTCAAATGCGTCCAGGTGCTGCATCCTATGGTGCAGTGACGCCGAAAGGTCAAATCATCTTTGGTCTATCTGGTAATCCAGGGGCTGCATTCAATGGATGGCATCTAATCGTAGCGCCAACATTGAAACGATATAAAGGCTTAAAAAACTGGACCACACCAGTAGTAGCCTGCGTAATGGATTCAGAAATCTTTAAGCGTAATGCTTTTGATCGGTATGTACAAGGTAAAGTAATCTTTGGCGGTGGGGCACCACGTTTTGTCGCGAATCGTCACTTTAACAGTAGTAGTATGCTAGGCTTATATACGGTGAACGCCCTCGCATGTATTCCTCGTGGAGTACATGAAGTACATCCGGGCGATACCTTTGATGTGTATCTATTAGGATTACTACCTGCGGTTTAAAATATATGGACTTACAAGTTTTATATATGTAGCATTTAAAAATTAAGCATATTAAATATTTGTAAGATTAATAGATATAAATAACAAGACGAGGTCTCTAAGGAGGCCTCGTCTATTTGTTTATATAAGTATATAAAATTACTTCAATTCTGTTGCTGTAGACACTGAAATTAAATCTCAATTAACTTATAATAAAGTCAACAAAAGGACAGTCCTTTTAGTTATATCAATTGAGTTTTGACAAAATTTATTTCAATCTACTTTTTAATTACTTTTACCATTATATAGTTATATAAGGAGTGATTTCTATGAGTAAGACTTTCACAAAAAATATCCCAGTCAACGAAATTTTACATCTAGGCGATCGTTTAGAGTATAAAGAAGGACAAGTGATTAGTATTACGATAGCCCAAAATGAACGCCTCAGTATTACCTTGTTTGCGTTACCAAAGGGCGAAGAAATCTCTACTCATGTAACTGTAGGTGACGCGATTGTACAAATCCTTGATGGTGAGGCACACATCGTCGTCGGTGATGTGGAACATACTGTGAAAGCTGGTGAAACCTTGATTATGCCATCTGAAGTGCCGCACAGTTTAGATGCTCGAGAAAACTTCAAGATGCTGTTGACCGTAGTTAAATAAATATATCATAATAAATGCATCCCTTGAATTTATAAGGGATGCATTTTGGCATATGGAGTGATTGGATATCTATGGATTATTTCGACTATTCATATAAACATAATTACATAGAGTTTAGCAGTAACATATATAGAGTTGGCACATATCATTATAACTGGCATGGTGAGACGGAGATTCTTATTCTATTAAAAGGCCAAATGGAAATGAGTTGTAATGGTGAGACATTTACGATGGAACCACTTGATGTGGTCATTATCTCTCCTCAAGTGGGACATGCCACATTAGCTCTGGAAGAGGATGTCATTGCCTTTGCCATTCATGTAGGAAATGAATTTTACCAACAGTATGATCCAGATTTTGGCGCCTATCAATTTGTATTGCGTTCAGATAATAGTACTCGTCACAATCAATTTTTTACAACATTACGGCATCATGCAGCTATGACGATGTTATTGATGACTAAAGGTGAAAGTCCGGTACATCGAATGTGGATAGAGCATCATTATTTAGCATTGTCTGGGGATGTATTTAGAGAATTTGATCCCATTAAAAAGGTTCATGAAAATGCTAGACCTGGCGATATGAAACCAGCAACGTTCGATAAAATGATTGCCTATATTGATGAACATTATGAGCAGAAAATAGAGTTGGAAGATATTGCGAAAATAGGGGGCTATAATGTTGCCTATACATCGCAGTTTTTTAAACGACAAATGGGGATTTCATTTGTTGAGTATGTATTGCGGTTGAGAATTCGTGATGCTACTGTTCGATTAGCTAATACGGATGAGGCTGTCGCAAGAATTGCAAGCGATTGTGGCTTTGCCGATGTGAAAGCCTTTAATGTGGCTTTTAAAAAGTATTTTAATATGACGCCCACAGAATATCGTAAGCAAGTAAAAGGTATTAGCCGTAAAACTGTCATGCAAGATTGGAAAGAAATTATTTCTGTAGACAACCAAGATGTACTTGATGTATTGCATTCATTCTTGTCCTATGAGGATGATTCACGAGCTAAGAGCGAATTGGAATTTATGAGCAAAAAATTGGAAGCTTTGAAAGAAAAGTTAGCCGATGTAGTAAAGGATTTATAAAGGTATTTTGTTATATCTCCATGGTAACTAGATTATTATAGTAACTAATTCTTATAATAACTCTATTCGTATGATAAACGTTTTGCGGTAATTTATTTTTGATGAATTTATGACATATATAGAAAGATTAGAATTGGGTAAATTTCTATATTAAGAAAATCTATAAAGTTATAAAAAGAGCACTACTATTGATAAGTAGTGCTTTTTTATATGTGCTTTATGGGCGAATTTATATATCAATAGACTCTAAAAATGCAATAAATCGAGAGAAATCTATATTTTTCTGTGGATTTTACTATAAAAACTACCTTTTAATTTGGATAGTTATATTCTCCAAACTGAGTAGAATATACTTCATCAGGAGTAAAAAAATTAGTAAGTTATAATTTTGGAGGATATATGAATCAAGTAAAATTTATGGAAAACGTAGGTAAAGTTGCAACTGTTACTGCTGTAGCTATGTATGTATCTTACTTCCCACAAATCATGCATAACCTAGCTTATCCAGGCACTGGCGATTGGATCCAACCGCTTGTAGCTGCGATCAACTGTACATTATGGGTAGCGTATGGTTTGTTTAAAGAACATAGAGATATTCCAGTAGCATTAGCCAATGCACCTGGCATCTTCTTTGGCTTGGCAGCAGCTATTACAGCGGTTATGTAATTTAAAGAGTAGAAACATAAAACTATAATTTATTGACATGTAAAATAAGATTACTGTTGACCGTTGTTAATTATATATATCATAATGAATGCATCTCTTAGATTTATAAGAGGTGCATTTTTTATGTAAATAATTGAGAGGTATTTGTTTGATTTTATGAGGGGTGTTACGTTGTTATGGATTACTTTCACTATACATACAAACACAATCATATAGATTTCAATAGTGATATATATAAGGTTAGTACATATCATTACAACTGGCATAGTGGCGTAGAGGTCCTGATTTTATTAAAGGGCAGAATCGACATGAGTTGTAATAGTGAGGTTTTTACAATGGAACCTCTTGATACAATTGTTATTTCCCCTCAAGTTGGTCATGCTACGTTGGCCTTAGAGGAGGATACAACGGCTCTTGTTATTCATGTAAGTAAGGAGTTTTTCCAATACTTTGATCCTAACTTCGGTATGTACCAATTTGTATTGCGTTCAGATAAAACTAATCGGGATAATAAATTCTTTACGTCACTACGTCATCGTGCCGCACAAATGATGTTATTAATGGTAAATGGTGAAAGTACTAATCGTCAATTATGCTTGGAGAGTCACTTTTTAGCTATGACGAGTGATATATATCGTGAAATTGACGCGGTTAAGACTATCCCTGTACATACAAAGCCTGCTGATATGACTGTAGCTACCTTTGATAAAATGATTACCTATATTGATGAAAACTATAAGCAGAAGATCGAGTTAGAAGATATTGCTAAAATAGGCGGTTATAATGTGAACTATACATCTCAGTTCTTTAAACGCCAATTAGGAGTTTCCTTTTTAGAGTATTTGTTACGGTTGAGATTACGAGAGGCTACAGTTCGTTTAGCTAACTCTGAGGATGGGGTAGCTCATATTGCAAGTAGCTGTGGTTTCGCAGATATTAAAGCCTTTAATGTAGCTTTCAAGAAACATTTCCATACAACACCATCTGAATATAGAAAGCAAGCAAAAGAGATGGGGCGTAAGACAAAGCTACATGATTGGAAGGAAATTATCTCTACTCAGGAAAAGGATATTATAGATATATTGCAAACCTATTTACCATATCAAGATGCCTCTATCAATAAGGATAGATTGGAAGAGGCTAATCAAAAGTTACAGGATGTTAGAGAAGAACTTGAGATGGTTGTAAAAAAATTACAATCATAATTTTCATTGTTATAATTCCTTGTAATTGCTTATAATTTTATGATTTTGAAAATTAAAATTAGGGGGATATACAATCATTAGGTATAGGTGATTTTGTATATTTGATAAGCATATAAAAATAAATGATGAAAGAGCACTACCTTTTGATAAGTAGTGCTCTTTTTGATATTTCTGAATAGGTGTAATTGTATATTTTACATAGGTAAAAATATAATCATATAGGTGATTTTGTATGAAATTAGCGTGCTTTCACAAGCAAAAATCAACTTATAAATTGGATAGTTATATCCTGTAAAAAGAGTACAATGAAATCATCGAAAGGAGCTAAGGTTCCAAAACATAAATAATCACGTCTTAAATAATGAAGTCTTTTTGGAGGTTTGCGATGAGTACGAAGGAACAACAAGTACAAGAAATGACTAATAAGATAGCTAATTTCATTTCTTATATGGCAAAGGTATTGCCTGATGATGTACAAGAAAAAATTCATGAATTGGCGCAGGATGAAAAAAATCCTATGGCCAAATCTATTTATGAGACAATGCAACATAATATGGATTTAGCAGCTCAGCTTAATCGTCCTTCTTGTCAAGATACTGGTGTATTACAATTCTGGGTAAAGGTTGGATCTAATTATCCATTACTAGGAGAATTAGAAGATATCCTAAGAGAAGCAACCTATAAGGCTACACAAGAAGCTCCATTGCGATTGAACTGTGTAGAAACTTTTGATGAGTTTAATACTGGTAAAAATATTGGCCTCACTGCACCTTATATTCACTGGGATATCATTCCTGGTCGCGATGATGTAGAAATCTTCCCTTACATGGCTGGTGGCGGGTGCTCCTTGCCAGGGTCCGGTAAAACATTGATGCCAGGCGAAGGTTATGAAGGTGTTGCTAAGTTTGTTCTCGACTTGATGACGAGCTATGGTTTAAATGCGTGTCCTCCACTTTTAGTAGGTGTAGGGATTGCTACTACTATTGATACTGCGGCTGGTTTATCTAAAAAGGCATTAATGCGACCTGTATCTTCAAAAGCACCTAACGAAAAAGCAGCTTATATGGAACAATTATTAGAAGATGGAATTAATAAAATTGGTATTGGCCCTCAAGGTATGGGTGGGGATAAAACTGTGTTAGGTGTGAATATTGAACATGGTACGCGTCATCCATCTGTTATTTCTTGTGCTGTCAGCGTAGGTTGTTGGAATCATCGTCGAGGCAATCTTGTATTTGATAAAGATGGAAATTGCACAGTTAAATCTCATAAAGGAGTGACACTATAATGGCTAAGAAAATATTAACTACACCTATTCAAAAATCTGATCTAGAAGGAATTAAGCCAGGCGATGTGATTTATTTAACTGGTCATATTACTACTACTAGAGATATGGGGCATCGCAGGGTGGTGGAAGAAGGTCAAACGTTACCAGTTGACATTAAAGATGGTGCTATACTCCATGCAGGACCAATTATTCGTACTATAAGCGATAATGAGTTTGAAGTTGTGTCTGTAGGACCTACTACATCTATGCGGATGGAAAAATTTGAGTACGATTTTGTGAAAGAAACAGGTGTACGACTTATTGTTGGTAAAGGCGGCATGGGGTCAGACACAGCGCGTGCATGTAAAGACTTTGGTGCACTACATTGTGTATTCCCAGCGGGGAACGCAGTTCTTGCTGCTACAGAAGTTGAAAAGGTAGAATCTGCCAATTGGCGCGAATTGGGTATGTGTGAAACTTTATGGACTTTTAAGGTTAAAGAGTTTGGACCTCTTATCGTATCTATTGACGCAGAAGGGCATAATTACTTTGAAGAAAAGAAAATTGAATATAATAAGAAAAAAGATGAAGTATTAGAAGACATATATAAACATGTAAACTTTATTAAATAAGTTGCTCTAATTCCTAAAAGGCCCTGATGGTTTCACATTAGGGCTTTTTCTTGTTTGCATATCTATATTAGGAATATTTCTGTTATATAAGGTGGATTACTAAAATTGTTAGACATAAGTATTAGACATTAGAGATACTTTCATATATAATAGATTACTGTAGCTGTACAAAGATGCACCTACAGTAGACACTTAATATTAAATAATAAATATTAGATAATAAGTTTTTAGTTGTTATATAGTTGATAGATGGCCATAGTGCCAAGGAGGCTTTATGTTAAGCGATATTGAGATTGCCCAACAGAATAAAATGGAAAAAATTCAGGTCATTGCAGATAAATGCGGATTAACACCTGATGATATTGAACAATATGGTCATTATAAAGCGAAGATTTCCTTTGATGCTATTCGTCGCTTAGAATCTAAAGCTGATGGTAAATTGGTGCTGGTTACGGCGATTACACCAACACCAGCGGGGGAAGGTAAATCTACAACGAGTATTGGTCTCGTACAAGGCTTACAAAAAATTGGTAAAAATGCTATTGCTACATTGCGTGAGCCATCCTTAGGCCCTGTATTTGGCATTAAAGGCGGTGCTGCAGGTGGCGGTTATGCTCAAGTTGTACCAATGGATGATATTAACCTCCATTTTACAGGTGATATGCACGCTATTACAGCAGCTAACAATTTGCTATCTGCTATGATCGACAATCACATTCATCAAGGTAATGAATTGCAAATCGATTTGCGCCAATTATCTTGGACTCGTGTACTAGATATGAATGACCGTGCTCTTCGTAATGTAACGGTTGCCCTCGGTGGTAAAGTGTGTGGCTTCCCGCGTGAAGATCACTTCATGATTACTGTTGCTTCTGAAATTATGGCTATTCTTTGCTTGGCCAAAGATCTAGAAGATTTAAAAGAACGTTTTGGTCGCATTGTTATCGGCTGTAATTTAGCGGGTGAGCCTGTTTATGTTCATCAACTTGGTTGCCAAGGTGCGATGGCGCTTCTTATGAAAGATGCTATTAAACCAAATCTCGTACAAACGTTAGAACACACACCAGCAATTGTTCATGGTGGTCCATTTGCAAACATCGCTCATGGTTGTAACTCCATTGTAGCTACAAAGCTGGGTCTTAAATTAGGTGATATCGTAGTTACAGAAGCAGGCTTCGGTGCTGATTTAGGTGCTGAAAAGTTCCTGGACATTAAATGTCGTTACGGCGATATTTTCCCTGATACAATCGTTATCGTAGCTACATTACGAGCTCTTAAAATGCATGGTGGTGTACCAAAACAAGAGCTTAATACAGAAAATGTTGGAGCTGTTACTAAAGGTTTCAGCAACTTACAAAAAGCCATTGAAAACATGCGTTACTTCAACGTACCTGTACTGGTAGCAATTAATAAATTTGCTACCGATACAGATGCGGAAATCGCTGAGTTAACTCGCTTGTGTAATGAATTCGGCGTGCCTGTTGAGCTTAATGAATGTTGGGAAAAGGGCGGCGAAGGCGGCATCGATATGGCTAAAAAGGTTGTTGAATTGCTTGAGGGTCCAAAACCAACACCTAAATTCGTATATGATGTAGAAGATAGCTTAGAAGAAAAGGTAAATAAAATCGTTACTACGATTTATGGTGGTGATGGTGTTATCTTTACGGATAAAGCTAAAAAGCAAATTAAACAATTAGCGGATTGGGGTCTCGATCGCTTGCCTGTATGTATGGCGAAAACACAATATTCCTTGTCTGATAATCCTGCGTTGCTCGGTGCACCAAAGGGCTTTACTATTACTGTATCCGATATTCGCGTTGCCAATGGGGCCGGCTTTATCGTATGCCGTACAGGTGATGTAATGGTTATGCCAGGCCTTCCTAAACGCCCAGCAGCTCTCAATATGGATATAGAAGCAGATGGTACGATTAAAGGCTTATTCTAATAGTAAATACTTATAGTTAGTCTTTCTAAAACGGATTAATCTTTAAGACTAATTTTAATTAGAGTTATAGCGTTTATTGTTTAAACTGTTACAGTTGTATAGTAATTATAAGGAGATAACAAGGCTCCTCTTGTTATCTCCTTTACATGAGGTATAGATATGAAATTAGTAGAACAAAAAGTAAGTGACTTTTTAGCCGCTACTGCATCTAAAGAACCTACACCTGGTGGTGGTGCCATTGCGGCCTTAACAGCTGCAACGGGCGCTGCATTAGCTGAAATGGTGGCAAACTTAACCTTTGGGAAAAAAGGATACGAAGAGGTTCAAGCTGAAATGAAAGACCTTCAAAGGAAGGCGGAATCTATTCGGAATCGCATGCTTGAATTGTCCCAAGCTGATGCGGATGTATTTAACATCTTTATGAACGCATTAGGTTTGCCAAAGAATACTGATGAAGAAAAGGCTATGCGTAGTGCCGCAATTCAGCAAGCTTATAAAGATGCGGCTATGGTGCCCTTTGAAATCGGTGAATTAGCGTATCAAATCTTTGATTTAGCGGATATGGCAGCTCGCAAGGGCAATCAAAATCTTATTACAGATGGTATTATCGCTGCTATTAATGCTCGTGCTGCGGTAAAGGCGGCATTCTTAAATGTACGTATCAATTTATCTGGGATTAAAGACGAAGCCTTTGTAACTGATATAACTACAAAAATGAATGCTATAGAAAAAGATCTTGATGCTAAAGAGGCGGCTATTATAGGTTTATATGCATAACTAGCTCAAAATAGCAATTTAAAATAATAGCTCGAAATAACTTGATAGATATATAGATATATTAATTAATAAAATCTGAACGGTTTCGAACGATTTATACTTTTGAGAGTATAATGTTCGGAAAAATTAAAAAAGAGAACTTATTATTGCTTTTAAAAATAATAGGTTCTCTTTTTTCTATTGTTAAAATCCGAACGATATTGTAAAATAAATGGGTGTTATTTCGAGGTTTGATGTAGGAGACATTATGACAGATCAAAAACAAATGAATACGGTCGATAGTATGTTGCCAATACCACAGCTCTTTGCCTTTGGTTTACAGCACGTATTGGCCATGTATGCAGGCGCCGTTGCCGTACCTATTATCGTGGCACAGGCCATGCACTTGCCTGTGGAAGATTTGATTCGCTTAATTACAGCGGACTTATTTACTTGCGGTGTTGCCACATTAATCCAGACGTTAGGTTTTGGTAATATTGGTGGACGTATTCCAATGATCCAAGGGGTTACCTTTGCATCTGTAGGCCCTATGGCCATGATTGGGGCTCAGCATGGTATGACTGCTATTTATGGTGCCATTATTGTAGCCGGTTTATTTACATTCTTGATAGCGCCATTCTTTAGTCGCCTTATTCGATTATTCCCACCTGTAGTTACAGGTACAATTATTACCATTATCGGTATTAACTTGATGCCAGTTGCTATTAATTGGATGGGCGGTGGTGTAGGCAATCCACAATTTGGTAGTTTTACAAATATTGGACTCGGGTTCCTTACCTTCTTAATCGTCGTGTTTGTTTATAAATTTGCAAAAGGTTTCTTCAGTAATCTTTCTGTACTAATCGGTTTGATTGCGGGGACAGCTATTGCTTTTGCCATGGGTGTTACCAACTTTGACGAAGTTGGTCGTTCCAGCTGGATTGCAGTTATTGAACCTTTCTATTTCGGTTTACCAACCTTTGATTGGGCTTCTGTGCTTTCCATGATTATCGTAATGCTTGTTGTTATGGTTGAAACAACTGGTGATAGTATCGCTATTGGTGAAATCGTAGATAAGCCAATTGGTCGTAAAGAACTTGCTTCTATTATTCGTGCTGATGGGGTATCTACAGTTATCGGTGGTATTCTTAATAGCTTCCCTTATACAGCATTCGCTCAAAACGTTGGTCTTATTGCCGTAACAGGTGTTAAGAGCCGCTTTGTTGTAGCTGCATCGGGTGTAATCTTAATTTTATTGGGGTTATTCCCTAAATTAGCGGCTATCGTAGCTAGCATTCCCAATGCCGTGTTGGGCGGTGCTGGTATTGCCATGTTCGGCATGATCGTTGCTAGTGGTATTCGTTCCTTAGGCAAGGTTAGCTTTGAAGGCAACCATAATTTAATGCTTGTAGCTATCAGTGTTGGTGTAGCTATGATTCCAATTGCAGCGCCAAACTTTTATGCTAATTTCCCTGCGTGGGCACAAATTATTTTAAAATCTGGCATCACTTTCGGTAGTATTATGGCAATTTTGCTTAATTTACTACTTAATGGTGTTAATCGTGGTGACGAAATTAAAGAAATGGGTCGCAGATAAAAATTACTAAAAAAGAACTCTGTTCCTTAGGGCAGAGTTCTTTTTTAGTGATTAAATTCACAGGGAAATTGTAAGAATACTATGTTATAATATATAGATAATTGTAAAAGTATTTTGTGATGCTTTTACCAAAATGAGAATCACAAGTATATTCTGCAATTAAATGTTTATATAAGTTATGTATATATGGTATGTTCCCATAAGAAGGGAAAGGTTACATGGCAGAAGGAAAAATTATTGCTATCTCCATTAGTGAGAAAAAAGGGCAAAAGAAACATAATATTGAATCCGCAAATCTTATCGTAGATCATGGTATGGAAGGTGATGCTCACGCAGGCAATTGGCACCGCCAAATCAGTTTGCTTGGCATTGCAAGCATCGATCATATGCGTGCCCAAGGAGCGGATGTAAAACCTGGTGATTTTGCAGAAAATATCACCGTTGAAGGTATGGTGCTTTACGAATTGGCTGTAGGTACACAATTACAAATTGGTAAGGATGTAATTCTTGAAATTACTCAAATTGGTAAGGAATGTCATCATGGCTGTGAAATCATGAAACAAGTAGGATCTTGTATCATGCCTACACAAGGCATTTTCGGTAAGGTTCTCAAAAATGGTACAATTCACGTAGGTGATGACGTATCTATTATTAAATAATTCTGTATTGGTAAACGAGGTGTGTTATGAAAGACGCATGGGGCCGTACAATTGAATATGTACGTCTGTCATTGACAGATGCGTGTAATTTTTGTTGTCCCTATTGCCGACCTGCTGAAATTACACCTCAAAGTCAAACACAATTATTATCAGTTGATGAATGGATGACTATTTTAGGTGCCTTCCATCGTATCGGCGTGAAAGCAGTGCGCTTAACTGGTGGCGAGCCATTGTTGTATCCTCATATTGAAGAGCTGTTAACCCGTATTAAGGATACTGGTTGGTTTGAAGATATATCTATGACTACGAATGGTAGCCTACTTGCATCTCGAGCACAACGATTGAAAAAACTTGGATTGAACCGAGTGAATATTAGTCTCGATTCTCTTGAAAGTGATGCCTTTGCTACTTGTGTAGGTAAAGAAGGTCAGCTAGATTCTGTGCTAGATGGTATTCGTAGTGCTATTAGTGCAAACTTTAAATCTGTGAAGATTAATACTGTATTATCTCGTCATTGGTCTGATGAAGAAGTCAAATCTTTGTTACAGTATGTAGAAAAATGGCCTGTTATATGGCGATTTATAGAATACATGCCATTCCAAGGTGATGCATTCCATGGACCGACCTTTGATGAGTGGCGAGCTCAATTGGAACGTGTAAGTGGGGGGCCTCTTACAGAGGTTCACTCTGTGTATGGTTTTGGTCCTGCTACGTATTTAGCGTTGCCAAGTGGAAAGGCTGTAGGCTTCATCTTTTCTATGTCTCATAGCTACTGTGATACATGTAATCGCGTACGTCTTACATCAGATGGGCAAATGCGTTTATGCTTGTTGCGTGATGATGAGGCTGATCTTGTATCTCTTGTGCGCAATGGGGCCACAGAGGAAGACTTAGCTTTGCATATTGAACGTGCGTTGCAACGAAAGCAAGAACGTCATGATGGCGTAGGTATGGAACAACCAGAACGTCCTATGTGGCGCATTGGAGGATAATATGGGATTTTTTGATTTTCTAAAACCAAGATCAAAGGAACATATTGAAGAATGTTGGCCTGGTGGCAAGATGCTTCAAGTCCATATCGAATACGATACACAATCTGCTGTCATTACCTACAAGGGGCGTTATGGATTGCAATTTAATGTGCCAAAGGCAGATGTGACAGATATTATCGTCAAAGAAGTAAGCCGTACGCATAGCGTTCTTCAACTGTATAGTGGTGCTGACTGTGTAGGAACTAGTGATATACTCCCTACAGAGGCTTGTAATACGATGAAGGATTGGCTAAGGCAATATTGATGTATATGTTTTATAGGAATGTAATAAATATTCTTTACATTCCTATAAAATAGGCATATAATTAGTCGTGTCATGGACCACTAGCTCAGCTGGCAGAGCACCTGACTCTTAATCAGGGTGTCCAGGGTTCGAACCCCTGGTGGTCCACCAAATAAACCCGCACAGTAGTGCGGGTTTTCTTATTATTTATTTGTAATCTGTTAGTTATACTAGTGTATTGTAATGAAATTAAATAATGTATATATTATAGATGATATCCTTTTGTTGAAAATTATATAGAACTATAGGGAAAATTAAAATATAAAATACAGTAAGGTTCTTTGTTACTGGCATGATTCTCACTACCTAGGAGAAATTTATATGGATACGGAAGTACAAAATGCACTTATACAATTGGAAAAACTTACAGATTTATACTTAGTTATATTTGGTGAAAATTCTTTAGATAGGGTTATTTATATGGATCCTCTTTATGGTTATGAGCTATCTGAAATAAAAAAAGGAATTGATGCTTTAGCAACTGCAATTGATAATAATAAGCCCATTGAACAAATACCAAAAAAAATATATGACGAATTGATATTTTAAGCTTTCTACTATCTCTTCTTCTGATTGAGCTGCAATAGCTATGATGAGGTTATTTGGTATGTAATGTTTTATATATTATAGACAATAAAGATGTAATAGCTTATGATTGCTATATAATAATTTTTCTCATTAGGAGGTACCCAATGGCAGTAGATGTTTCTAGAACACAAGATGTATATAAAGATGCAGGCCAAAGTGTTAACTTTACAACCTTATTATTAAATCGCAAAGATCGTGACGCAGAACTTGAAGTTATCCAAGATATGGCAGACCGTATCCAAGCCATTAAACGTTCTGTTAGTATTCGTGCGAATGGTGAAGGTTTAGGCATTGCCTTTGGTTTTAGCCGTAAAGCATGGGATTATTTATTCCCTAATGCACCGGTACCAAAAGAGTTAGAAGATTTCCAAGGTATTAAAGGGGATAAACAAGACGTACCAGCTGTAGCAGCAGATTTATTCTTACATGTGCGTTCTAATGATGAATCCGTTACATATACGGTAGTAGATCAAATTATGGAGTTCTTACGTCCTATTACATCTGTAGTAGATGAAACTCATGGTTTCCACTATGAACAAGGTCGTGCTATCATCGATTTCGTTGATGGTACTGAAAACCCTGTTGGTCAAGAGGCTGTTGAGTGGGGTGTTATTGGCGATGAAGATCCTGAATTCACTAATGGTTCTTATGCATTTGCTCAAAAATATGAACATGATCTTGATGCATGGCGTGCACTTCCTACGGAAATGCAAGAAAAATTCATTGGCCGTCGTAAATTCAGTGATATTGAATTAGAAGATGATGAAAAAGATCCAGCAGCTCATAATGTAGTGGCTCAAGATAATCGCGATGATAAAGAACATAAAATCGTGCGCATGAATGTGCCGTTTGCACAACCAGGCCAAGGTGTACGTGGTACATACTTTATTGGCTATGCTCGTTACTGGGATGTAACTAAAACAATGCTTACTAATATGTTTACGCAAAACGATAAATTGCTTGATTATTCCAAACCTATTACAGGTATGCTTTTCTTCATTCCATCCCTTGATACATTGGATGCTATTGCAGAAGGCGAGTTATAATCGACATAGCTATTTGATGTATATTTTTATAGTTCGTGATGCTCTATTTTGTTAGCAGTAAACAATTCGAGTAAAAATATCATTTAATTCTATAGAAGCGCTCCTTTTAGGGGCGCTTTTATGCTATAATAAATCTATTAAACTCGTAAAATCCATTGTAGTTATGAATGAGGTATTCCATGAATTATACTAGCACCCGCGGTACCGTTGCGGTAAATGAAACATATGCATTGTTGCACGGCTTAGCAGAGGATGGTGGTCTATACGTACCATCTCTATTCCCTACGAACTGCTTAACTTACAATGATGTGAAAGATAAAAACTATCAAGAGGTAGCAGCTGTTGTATTATCCAAGTTGTTCCCATGTTTCTCAGAAGCTCATTTAAAAGAAATGATCAACTCTGCATACAGTGATGCTAATTTCAGCACTCGTGATATTGCACCGTTACATTCCTTATTAGAAAAGGTTTCTGTCCTAGAATTATTCCATGGCCGTACACAAGCTTTCAAAGATATGGCATTGTCTTTATTCCCATATCTATTAGTAGCGGCAAAAGAGGCTGAAGGTGAGAAAAAAGAGGGTCTTATCTTAACGGCTACATCTGGTGATACAGGTAAAGCTGCCCTTGAAGGCTTTAAAGATGTACCTGGTACTCACATTCAAGTATTCTACCCAACTGATGGCGTAAGTCCAATGCAAGCTGAGCAAATGCAAAAGCAAGAAGGGGACAACGTTAATGTTACTGCGATTCACGGTAACTTCGACGATGCGCAACAATTCTTGAAACGCTTATTCGTTGATAAAGATACTGCAGAAGAGGTTGCTGCAAAAGGTGTTATGTTCTCTAGTGCGAACTCTATTAACATTGGTCGCTTGGCACCTCAAGTGGTGTACTATGTGAATGCCTATGCAGAACTTGTTGCACAAGGCGCCATTCATGAAGATGAAGCATTCAACGTTGTGGTGCCAACTGGTAACTTCGGTAATATTTTAGCTGCTTATTATGCTAAAAAAATGGGTATTCCTATTGGTAAATTGATTTGTGCATCTAACCAAAATAACGTGCTTACTGATTTCTTTGAAAGTGGTACATACGATATGAACCGCCCATTCTATACAACGATTTCTCCGTCTATGGATATTCTTGAGTCTTCCAACTTTGAACGTTTCTTATACTATATCTCTGGTGAGGATAGTGAACGCACAGCTGGTTGGATGAAAGATCTTAAATCTACAGGTAAATTGACTGTAAACGAAGAAGAATTCAACCGCGTTAAAGCTAATTTTGCAGGTGCTTATGTAGATGACGAAGAAACAAAAGCCATCATTGAGCAAGTGTACAACTCCTATGGTTATGTAATGGATCCTCATACAGCGGTAGCTATGGGTGCATACATGAAGGAATTAGAGAAACACCCAGAAGATGGTGCGCGTCATACAATTATTGCATCTACTGCACATCCATTTAAATTCCCTACAGCTATTTGTGAAGCTTTAGATATTAAAGTTGGTGATACACCATATGAAAGCTTAGATAATATTTCTGCTGTAACGGGTGTAGCATTCCCTAAACAATTGGAAGCATTGAAATCTAAACCATTGCGTTTCACAAAAGCAATCGATAAAGAGAATATGAAACAAGAAATTCTTGATTTTGTAGATACATTCTCTAAATAATACGGTGCCGCCTTTCGCTAGAAGGGCGGCATATATTTTGATTTTATATATTCCGTATCTCCTGTATATTAGATTGCTCATATAGATAATACAGGGGTAGTAACTATTTAGTTATACTATGGTAAAAGTGTATAGGGAGGTAGTATGGCTAGAAAAGGCCTTATGTATGCACTATTGTCGGCACTCTTGTTGAGTACGATGAATTTATTTGTAAAGATGCTCGGCTCTAATATTCCATCTGGGGAAATTGCCTTTTTCCGTGGTTTATTTGGAACCATTGCTGTTCTCATCGTTATGTATACCCGAGGTATCCGATTCTCGAAAGAGGATAGAGGACATCTTGTTATGCGTGGCTTATATGGCGGCTTTGGCATGGTATGTAACTTTATTGCCCTAGTGCATTTAAAGTTATCCGATGCGACGATTTTATTTCAAACATCAGGTATATTCGTACTGATTTTTAGTGCCTTATTTCTTAAAGAACGAGTGCCTAAAGGGGCTGGAAAATGGCTTCTTTTGATCTTTGTAGCTGTAATGGTCATGGTAAATCCATTTAGCTTTACCGGCTTTACTTGGTTTGCCTTAGTAGCTATTTTAGGGGCTGCTCTATCTGCAGCTGCGTATACGACCATTCGCCTTATATCTAAACGAGGGAAACATAGCAATTTCGAAATTATGGCTTATTTCATGATTACAGGGATGATTGCAGGGCTCGTTACAACTGATAAGCTCGTTATGCCGCAGGGAACAGATTGGCTTATCATCTTGGCGATTGGTGGTATTAGTGTAGTGGCTCAGTTCTTCTTGACTGGTGCCTTTGTTACAACTAACGCTGTAGTGGCACAATTCTTACAATATGTTGGTGTATTCATCAGTTCCTTCTATGGCTTCTTGTTCTTTGGTGAAAGCTTATCTATTGAAACGATAGGCGCTGGTGTGGCGATGTTCGTATCTTCTGTTATGTTGGCTCGCCTCAAAGAACAAAGTGGACCTTTACAAGAAGGAAAGGTTATAGAGGATAAAATTAAATAATTGTCGAATCTATACAATAATAGATGTTGTATGACAGTAGAGGTGCTAATCACATTCGTGATTGGCACCTTTTAACATGGTGCGAAAAGTACGCATAAATACTGATTTATTACAATTTTAGATTGACCTATGAAAAACTATATTAAATAAATTCGAAAAACTACATCGAAAAATATTGACATCTCTTCATCTTTCCTTTATGATTAGTACAGTTATTAACGCATTCTCAATTAAGTGTATCTAGGAGTAGTGAGAAATGAAAGAATTTTTGAACGATTTTAAAGCTTTTGCATTCAAAGGTAACATGATGGACCTAGCTATTGGTATGATTATTGGGGCTGCTTTCACAGCGTTGGTTAACTCCGTCGTAAGCAACTTGTTCATGCCTATTATCAGCTTGTTCACAGGCGGTATTGATTTCAGTAACTTGTACTTGCCATTAAATGCTGCATCTAAAGATGCATTCATGGCTGGTGCTGATATTAATACAGCTCGTGCAGTTGGTTCTGTATTGCCATACGGTACATTCATTACTGATTTGATTCAATTCTTAATCTTGGCGTTCGTTGTATTCTTGATGGTTCGCGCATTAGCTAAAATGATGAAAAGTGCGAAAGAAGAAGAAGCTGCTGAAGCACCTACAACTAAAGAATGTCAATTCTGTAAAACAGAAATTCACATTGATGCAGTTAAATGTCCTAACTGTACAGCAGATTTGAAATAATTCAAATTTAAAGCTACATAAAAGGAGTAAGGCCTAGGCCTTACTCCTTTTTGTTGTATTACGCCAGCTTTCTAGTATAAAATATAAGTATATAATAGAAATATATGATATTAACTTTAACGCGAAATTCTTGGGCGTGTATTATAAGACGTTTTTGGAGGACTTATACATATGGAAAAAAAACCTCTAGTTGTTGTAAACGGTTTAGTCCGTAAAGATGCAATTGCTTATTTAAAAGAGCACGTAGATGTGCGCCAATGGACTGAAAAGACTGTAATGCCTCGTGAGACATTAAAGGAATGGCTCGTTGATGCGGATGGTTTGTGGTGTGTTCGCCCTTTAGATGTAGACGGTGATCTTGTAAAAAATGCACCTAATTTAAAGGTTATTGCTCAAGCAGCTGTGGGTTATGATAATGTAAAAATTGATGAATTAACGGCAGCAGGTATTCCTTATGGCAATACGCCGGGTGTTCTCAACGAAACTGTAGCAGAACTTGCTTTTACATTAATCGCCACAGCTAGTCGCCGTATTTTAGAAAATGCTAATTTTGTAAAAGAAGGGCGTTGGGCTCAAAGACCTTCTAATATTAAAGGCTTTGATTTAAGTCGCCGCACTCTTGGTATTATCGGAATGGGTGCTATCGGTGTATCTATTTCACGTCGCGCTCGTGCCTTTGGGATGACCGTTGTATACCATAATCGCAACCAGCGTATAGATGATAAAATTTATAAAACAACTTATATGGAGTTAGATGATCTTTTGGCTACTAGTGATGTAGTTTGTGTAATGGCTCCATTAACAGATGAAACCTATCACATGTGTGATGAAGCATTCTTCAAGAAGATGAAAAATACCGCTTTATTTGTAAATGTAGGCCGTGGACCTATCGTTGATACAGATGCTCTCATTAATGCCTTACAAACAGGTGAAATTGATTATGCGGCACTCGATGTAACTGATCCAGAACCATTACCAGCAGATCACCCACTATTAAGTGTTGAAAACTGTCTTATCGTACCACATATTGGTTCCTATACTGACCGCACGCGTTATGATATGTCTATTTTGACAGCCGATAATATTATTGCTGGTGTTCATAAGAAACCATTAAAAACTTGTGTTAATGAAGAGGTTAACTATAAAAAAACAGAAATGGATGTTGAATCTGCTTTAGAAGAGCTTAAAAAGGCAGGAGTTGATTTAGCTGATTTCGACTAATATCACAAGACCTCAAAAGATATGCGATATTATGCAAAATATGGTAAAATAAAAGAATATTTATCCTATGGAGGTTAGAACGTTGGAACATAAAGATATTGAAAAAACTGTAGCTCCTGAAGAAGTTGTATCCGTTAACTTTATCGAAGCTATCATTAACAAAGATAATGAAACTGGTAAATACGGCGGACGCGTATTAACTCGTTTCCCGCCAGAACCAAATGGTTACTTACACATTGGGCATGCTAAATCTATCTGCCTTAACTTTGGTATTGGCAAGCAATATAATGGCTTAACAAACCTTCGTTTTGATGATACAAACCCAGCAAAAGAAGACGTTGAATACGTAAACTCCATTATGGAAGATGTAAAATGGCTCGGCTTTGATTGGGCTGGAGAGCCTCGCTATGCATCTGATTATTTCGGTCAAATGTACGAATATGCTAAGAAATTAATCACTCTTGGCAAGGCTTATGTAGATGATCAAACAGCAGATGAAATTAAACAAACACGTGGCGATTTCTCTACACCTGGTACCAATAGTCCATACCGTGACCGTAGCGTAGAAGAAAACTTGAAACTCTTTGAAGAAATGAAGGATGGTAAATACGCTGATGGTGAAAAGGTATTGCGTGCGAAAATCGACATGGCACATCCTAATATCGTTATGCGTGACCCTGTTATCTATCGTATTGTAAATGCAGAACATCATAATACAGGTAATGAGTGGAAAATCTATCCTATGTATGATTTTGCTCATCCTATTGAAGATGCTATCGAACGTATTACACATTCCATCTGTACTTTGGAATTTGAAGTTCACCGTCCGTTGTATGATTGGGTACTTGAAGACTGGGATGACACTGAAATTCCACAACAAATTGAGTTTGCGCGCTTGAACGTAACTAAAATGGTTATGTCTAAACGTAAATTGCGTGCTCTTGTTGAGGCAGGCCTTGTAGCTGGCTGGGATGATCCTCGTATGCCTACTATTTCTGGCTTACGTCGTCGTGGTTATACTCCAGAGGCTATTCGTGATTTCTGTGACCGTATTGGCGTAGCTAAGGCTGACAGTGTTGTTGACATTGCTTTGCTAGAGTTCTGTATCCGTGAAGATTTGAAACTCAAAGCTACACGTCCTATGGTTGTTATTGATCCTGTGAAAGTTGTTATTACAAACTATCCAGAAGGTCAAACTGAACTTTGTACCGTTGAAAATAACCCAGAAAATGAAGAGTTGGGTAACCGTGAAGTTGTATTTGGTCGTGAAATTTACATCGAACGCAATGACTTTATGGAAGAGCCAGTTAAGAAATTCTTCCGCTTGGCACCAGGTAAAGAGGTACGCTTAAAAGGTGCATACTTCATTACATGTACTGATGTTATTAAAGACGAAAATGGCAATATTACAGAAATTCACTGTACATATGATCCAGAAACTAAGAGCGGTAGCGGTTGTACACGTAAGGTAAAAGGTACATTGCATTGGGTTGAAGCATCTACTGCAGTAGATATTGAATCTCGCTTATATGACTACTTACTAAAAGAAGATTCTGACGGTAAAGACTTCTTAGGTGACTTTAATCATGAGTCCTTACAAGTATTCCACAGTAAAGGGGAAGCATGTCTCGGTACAACTGTACCAGGAGACCGTTTCCAATTCTTGCGTCAAGGTTATTTTGTAACTGATAAAGATAGCACACCAGATCATATCGTAATGAACCGTATCGTTGGTTTACGTGATAGTTGGGCTAAGGCACAAAAGAAATAATGTATCCTACATTGTTAAGATAATGATAAAGAACCGCTCCGTTAAGGGCGGTTCTTTACTACTGTGTTGTTACTAGACATAATGTTGAGAGTTTGTGACATTAACGTTTTATTCGAGGAGATATATGAAAAAATTAGTATTACTTGCTACTGTAGCAGCTGTATTAGTATCTGTTCCGGCGATGGGCTCTGCAGCAAATATTAAGTCCATTTTGAATAGAAGCCAAACAGTAACATATCAAGGTGTTAAATTACCTGAAGGCGTTACTATGTATCCAAATAATCCTAAAGCGCTTTTCGCAGGAGATGCTAAAAAGGATATAAAATCTGTATTTATCGAAGCCGGTGCTACATCTGCCAATGTATATACGCTAAACATTAAAAACGAAAATGAAATGAATTATGCTGTATATGGTGATGTAGTATTAGGAAAGCAATTATCTGGGCGCATGAGTGAAACTAAGCATGTCAATGCAGATCCATCTTCGCTAGGTGCACTTGCCTCTGCTATTAATAAGGGAGATAGTCCAATCCTTGGTACTTTCACAGTTGTAACGCCATTAGCTAAACAAGGTAATGTATACGAAGGAACATTAAAATATAAAAGCGTAGCTAATAATAATTCTTATAATGAAGTTTTACATATTAGCCTTTTTGATGATAAGTATACTGGTCCGAATGCACGCTTTATCGCTATAGATGAAGCTGATGATGCTGCGATATTCCCTAAAGTTAAGACTTTACTAACCGTAAAAAAATAAATAATTATTGAAAATATATATCAATTATTCTTGACAATTTTTCTCATCAAGAGTACTATTGGCATATAGGAATTATTCTCATTAGAGAAAGTTCTAACGATGTGCAACAGGCAGGTACTATTATGATGAATTCAATTGACCATATCATTGGATATCATTGTGCACCGGCAATTCGAGGTATCAAGCTTTCGAACTTGGTTTCTATTCCACGGGACATGAATGAACAAATCCAATTTGTATTGACAGAATATAATAAAGAGTTCAATGAAAAAGGATTGTTCTTCTTTGAATTATGTCGCTGTAAAGCGCGTAGACTATTATTGGTATTCCGTGAGAAACAATTACGAGACTATGTACGGCAACCTGCAGTTATGACATTTTTGAAAGCCTACGGTTATCATGATCGCATGAGCATTATGGAGATGCTTGAGCATCTTAGATATCGTATGGAAGCAAGTGTTGATTTTCCACATGAAATCGGCGTATTTCTAGGTTATCCATTAAAAGATGTGAAATATTTTATTTCTCGTCGTGGCAGTGGATATCGTATGTGTGGAGAGTGGAAAGTTTACCATGATGTGGTAGATGCAAAGCGCTCTTTCTTATGTTACAAAGCATGTCGTGAATTTTGTCAAACTCAATTGATGTTGGGAAAAACATTTAGTTCATTGGTCGCAAGAACGGCCTAGGAGGTACAAGATGATTGGTGTAATTTATTGGTCCGGTACAGGCAATACAGAACAAATGGCTCAAGCAGTAGCTGAAGGTATCAAAGCTGCAGGTCAAGAAGTTGAAGTGAAATCTGTTTCTGAAGTATCCGTAGATGACGCAGCAGCTTACGAAAAACTAGCTCTTGGCTGTGCTGATATGGGTGCAGAACAATTAGAAGAAGGCGAATTTGAACCATTCTACACAGAATTAGAAGCTAAATTAGGTGGTAAAAAAGTAGCAATCTTTGGCTCCTATGGTTGGGGTGGCACTTGGTTAGAAGACTGGGGCACTCGCATTAAAGACGCTGGTGGCGAATTAGTAGCTGATGGCGTGGCAATCTTGGGTGAACCTGATGATGATGGTAAAGCACAATGCCAAGAATTGGGTAAAACATTAGCAAACGCATAATTTACGCTTAACCATTAACATAAATCCTAACAGTTAACAGTATATAAAGGCTGTAATAACGGTAATTCGTTATTACAGCCTTTTTTGTTTATATTGGTATTAATTATAAGGGTGTATCTCTATATATAATAGAAAATTTGGGTAGTCATGAGTGATAGGAATATTTATGAAAGGTATAGATACATACTGATATACTGGGTCCGTTTTGTAGATATAAGAATATAGATATACACTTGTCTCTATAGAATGTTACTATATTTATTTATGTAGATATGATGATGAATAGGTCATCAAAATTTTTTATAACAATAAAATAATGTGATAAAAATCATAGTGTTTATATGTGTTTATATCAGTACACGTATATGGTTGAATAATTATTGATAACTTTAATGCATGATAGCATTGCATTTTTGTATACATAGACCTATAATTTAAGTAAGGAACCTAACAAAAAATTAGGTTGATACAAAAATAGTTAGAATTATTCTCATAATGCTAACTATGTAAGCGGACTGAAGTTATTTAGACCATAAAGTTAACCGATACCGATGAGAGGGAGGTTATCTCAATGAGTACATTGGAACGGCTAAAAGTAATAGCCCATGGATTGGCCATACAATTCGGACCATCTTGTGAAGTACTGATACATGACTTACAAGGAGATCTCGATACATCACTTGTATATATAGAAAATGGTACGATAACAAATCGTCATGTTGGTGATGGTCCATCACATGTGGTTTTAGATGTACTCAACTATGATGATGGTAGTGAAGGTAGATTTGGGTATCTAACAAAAACTAAGGATGGACGAATATTAAAATCTTCTACCATGTATATCCGTGATGATAATGGCAATATTGATTACCTATTAGGAATTAATCAGGATATCACAGAGTTTGTTATGATGCATCGATCACTTGAAAGTCTTATAGGGATAGGCCAAGCAGAGAATGGCACTGTTGAAAAAATTACTACAAGTGTATCGGAACTATTAGATGATTTACTACTAGAAGCAGAACGATTAGTTGGCAAACCTGGACCACTCATGAATAAAGTAGAGCGACTAAAAGCTATTAGCTACTTAAATGAAAAAGGGGCTTTTCTTATCTCTAAATCTTCAGAAAAGATTGCGGAGTATTTCAATATTTCTAAGTTTACTCTTTATAGTGATTTAAATACTGTAAAGGAAGAATCCTAGGAGGCAAATATGGACCGAATTCAGTGGAAACGTAATACGATGGCACCATCTAGTGACAAGCTTTTGTCCGTTATGGATGTTAGAGAAATTAAGAAAGCTAAAGCGTTTCATGAAAGTTTTCCACAGTATAGTGTAACTCCACTAGTATCGCTAGAAAAATTAGCAGATTATATCGGTGTTAATTCTCTCTTTGTAAAAGATGAATCTTACCGCTTTGGCTTAAATGCGTTTAAGGTATTAGGCGGCTCCTATGCAATGGCAAAATATGTAGCTCAACAAACTGGTAAAAATGTTGAAGATGTACCATATGATGTATTAACTTCTCCACAATTAAAAGAAGAATTCGGACAAGCTACATTCTTTACAGCTACTGATGGTAACCACGGACGTGGCGTAGCCTGGGCTGCTAATAAATTAGGTCAAAAAGCAGTAGTGTTCATGCCTAAAGGCTCTACAGAATATCGTAGGAAACAAATTGAAAATGAAGGTGCTACCGTAACAATCGAAGAATTCAACTACGATGAATGTGTACGGTTAGCAACTAAAAAATCTAAAGAAGTTCCAAATGGTGTTGTAGTTCAAGATACAGCATGGGAAGGTTATGAAGAAATTCCAAACTGGATCATGCAAGGCTATGGCACAATGGCTATGGAAACTGCAAATCAGTTAGAATCTGAAAACTGTAAGGTACCAACTCATGTATTTGTACAAGCTGGTGTAGGTTCCCTAGCAGGTGCTGTAGTAGGTTATTTCACTAATTTATACAGCAATGCAACTAAGAAACCTAAATTAGTGGTTGTAGAAGCTGAAGCAGCAGCTTGCTTATACAAAGGGGCTGTAGCTGATGATGGTAATCCTCGTATCGTTGAGGGTGATTTAGAAACAATCATGGCTGGACTTGCATGTGGTGAACCAAATACAGTTTCATGGGATATTTTGAGAAACCATGCGGATGTATTCGTATCTGCTCCTGATTGGGTAGCAAGACTTGGGATGCGCGTTGGTGGTGCACCGATTAAAGGTGATACACCAATCACTACAGGTGAATCTGGTGCAGTTCCACTAGGTCTTGTAACGGCAATTATGACAATGCCAGAATATGAAGACTTACGCAAGGAATTAGAATTAGATGCGTCTTCAAAGGTGCTCTGCTTCTCCACTGAAGGTGATACAGACCCTGAAAGATATAAAAACATTATGTGGTATGGTGAAGATCGTTAGGAGGCATTAATTATGGATTTACAAGCAATTAAACAAGCAGCAGCAACTTATGGACCAGCGATGACCAAGTTCTTACGTGAAATCGTAGCATTCCCTGGTGAAAGTGCAGAAGAAAAAGAACACGTTCAACGCATTGAAAAAGAAATGAAAGATCTTGGCTTCGACGAAGTTGAAGTAGATCCAATGGGTAACATTCTTGGTTACATGGGTACTGGTAAAACTCTTATTGCCTTCGACGCTCATATCGATACAGTAGGTATTGGCAACCGCGATAACTGGAATTTCGATCCTTATGAAGGTTTCGAAGATGAAACTAAAATCGGTGGTCGTGGTGTATCTGACCAATTAGGTGGTATCGTATCCGCTGTATACGGCGCTAAAATCATGAAAGACTTAGGTCTTTTAAGTGATAAATATCGCGTACTTGTTGTAGGTACAGTACAAGAAGAAGACTGCGATGGTCTTTGCTGGGAATACATGATTAAAGAACGCAATATTCGTCCTGAATTCGTAGTATCCACTGAACCAACTGACGGCGGTATCTACCGTGGCCAACGTGGTCGTATGGAAATCCGCGTAGACGTACAAGGCGTATCTTGCCACGGTTCTGCTCCAGAACGCGGTGACAACGCAATTTACAAAATGGCAGATATTCTTCAAGATATCCGTGACTTGAATGCTAACTCTGCTGATGAAAGCACAGCAATTAAAGGCCTTGTAAAAATGCTTGACCCTAAATTCAACCCAGACCACTACGAAGAAGCTCGCTTCTTAGGTCGCGGTACTGTAACTACTTCCCAAATCTTCTACACTTCTCCAAGCCGTTGTGCAGTAGCTGACTCTTGCGCCGTTTCCTTGGACCGTCGTATGACAGCTGGCGAAACATGGCAATCCTGCTTGGCAGAAATCGAAGCTTTACCACATGTTAAAGAATATGGTGCGAAAGTATCCATGTACGAATATGCTCGTCCATCCTGGACTGGTTTGACATATCCAATCGAATGTTACTTCCCAACTTGGGTAATTCCTAAAGATCACAAAGTAACAGAAGCTTTAGAAGAAGCCTACACTAGCTTGTATGGTAACGAACGTATTGGTGCTGAAGACACAGTTGAAATGCGTAAAGCTCGCCCATTGACTGATAAATGGACATTCTCCACTAACGGCGTATCTATCATGGGCCGTAATGGTATCCCTTGCATCGGCTTTGGTCCTGGCGCAGAAGCACAAGCACATGCTCCTAACGAAATCACATGGAAACAAGACCTTGTAACATGTGCAGCTGTATATGCATTATTACCATCCGTATACTGCAAAGACTAATATCATATACATTGAATTAGATCTCTTTAAAACGGAAATCACTAGAACATAGTTCATAACTACAAATTTAATATGGTACCTCACCATTTGATGAGGTACCGTATAAAGTTAGATCCTAAGTAGCCCTTTAGGGAATTGAAAGAGAGGACTTACAGATGACAGACTTCAATAAAAGTATTGAAACTTTAAAAGACTTAGACGTTAGCAAAATGTACGGCGAAGATTTCTTCCTTACATGGGAAAAATCTGAAGATGAATTAAAAGGTGTTTGGGCAGTAGCTGATGCGTTACGTGCTCTTAGAGAACGCAATATTTCCACTAAAGTATTCGACAGCGGTCTTGGCATTTCCTTATTCCGTGATAACTCCACAAGAACTCGCTTCTCCTTCGCCTCCGCTTGTAACCTTTTAGGTTTAGAAGTTCAAGACTTGGATGAAGGTAAATCCCAAATTGCTCACGGTGAAACAGTTCGTGAAACAGCTAACATGATTTCCTTCATGGCTGATGTAATCGGTATCCGCGATGATATGTACATCGGCAAAGGTAATGCTTACATGCATCAAGTATCCGATGCAGTAAAAGAAGGTCACGAAGATGGCGTATTAGAACAACGTCCTACACTTGTAAACTTACAATGCGATATCGACCATCCAACACAAATCATGGCTGATGCAGCTCATATCATCAAAGAATTCGGTGGTGTAGAAAACCTTAAAGGTAAAAAACTTGCTATGACTTGGGCGTACTCTCCATCTTATGGTAAACCTTTATCCGTACCTCAAGGTGCTATTGGTTTATTCACTCGTCTAGGTATGGAAGTTGTATTAGCACATCCAGAAGGCTACGAAGTAATGCCTGAGGTTGAAGAAATCGCTAAGAAACAAGCTGAAGAAAGCGGCGGTTCCTTCCGTAGAACTAACGACATGAAGGACGCTTTCAAAGATGCAGATATCGTATATCCTAAGAGCTGGGCTCCATTTGGTGCGATGGAAAAACGTACGAAACTATATGGCGAAAACGACCATGAAGGCATTAAAGCATTAGAAAAAGTTCTTCTTGAAGAAAATGGTAAACATAAAGATTGGGCATGTACTGAAGAGATGATGAGTCTCACTAAAGACGGTAAAGCTCTTTACTTACATTGCTTACCAGCAGATATTACAGGTGTAAGTTGTGAAGAAGGCGAAGTAGACGCAACAGTATTCGATCGCTATCGTGTACCTCTTTATAAAGAAGCAAGCTACAAACCATATGTTATTGCAGCTATGATCTTCTTAAGCAAATTTAAGAATCCTGTAGAAACCTTAAAAGAATTAGAACGGAAGGGAACTGACCGAGTTCAACCGTAAAGTAAAGTTTAGGGGCCATCCGTGATGATGGCTCCTTTTTATTCTAAATAGTTTGTTATGAGGCATAACATGAAAAAAAGAGTTGTAGTAGCATTAGGCGGGAATGCATTAGGTAATTCCCTTCCAGAACAAAAAATTGCCGTAAAAAGTACAGCTAAAACAATCATTGATTTAGTAGAAGCCAATTGTGATGTAGTAGTAACGCATGGCAATGGCCCTCAAATCGGTATGATCAACAATGCGATGGCTGCATTGACACGTGAAGTAAAAGGTCAACCAAATACACCATTGTCCGTATGTGTGGCTATGAGCCAAGCATATATTGGATATGACTTACAAAATGCGCTTCACGAAGAATTGTTAAATCGTGGTATTGAACATTTGCCAACCATGACAATGGTTACGCAAGTATTAGTTGATCAAAATGACCCTGGTTTTAAAAATCCTACAAAACCAATTGGTCACTTTATGACTAAAGAAGAAGCTGAATATGCAGAAAAAAATTACGATTATGTTGTAAAAGAAGATGCTGGCCGCGGTTATCGCCGTGTAGTAGCATCCCCAGCACCTAAAGAAATTATCGAAATCGAAGCGATTAAAGGCTTAGTAGGTAAACAATTAATCGTTGCTTGTGGCGGTGGCGGTATCCCTGTAACTAGAGAAGGTAATGAACTTCATGGTGCAGCAGCAGTTATTGATAAAGACTGGACTAGTAGCTTGTTAGCACAAGAAATTGATGCTGATGTACTTGTTATCTTAACAGCGGTTGAAAAAGTAGCCATTAATTTTGGTAAAGAAAATGAAAAATGGCTTGATGAAATCACAGTTGCAGAAGCTAAAGAATATGCAGCCGCAGGTGAATTCGCAGAAGGTTCTATGAAACCAAAAGTAGAAGCTGCCATTGCATTTGCAGAATCTAAAAAAGGCCGTGTTTCCATTATCACATTATTAGAAAAATCTAAGGATGGTATAGCAGGAAAAACAGGCACGCGTATCGTATTATAATAATATATAGACTTATAAGTATGCATCCAACGATTCGTTGGGGAGGTGCCCTATGATTATATTAGGAAAAGGTACTGTAATTACTCGCGATACTGATAGACCTATCATTTATGATGGCGCTGTTGTTATTGACGGAACTCAGATTATAGATATTGGCGCATATGATGAATTATGCAAACAATATAAAGAGGCAGAAGTTATTGATGCTCATGGCGGTTTGATTATGCCAGGCTTTATTAATGCACATCATCATATTTATTCTGCTCTTGCACGAGGCTTATCCTTACCAGGTCCAGCACCAACAAACTTTGGTGAAATTTTAGAAGGCCTATGGTTCTATTTAGATAATAAGCTGACAGCTCCAGATGTGAAGGCAAGCGCATTGCTTACATATTTAGGTTGTATTGAAAATGGTGTAACTACTATTTTTGACCACCATGCAAGTTATGGCGAAACAGCTAATAGCCTATCTATTATTGCAGATGTAGCAAAACAGTTTGGTGTTCGCTCTTGTTTGTGCTACGAAGTGTCTGACCGTAACGGTGTTGATCAGATGAAAGCCGCTGTTGCAGAAAATGTACGTTTTGGTAAAGAGGCTAAAAAAGATCCATCTAGACTCGCTGCTATGATGGGCTTACATGCATCCTTTACATTAAGTCCTGAAACATTAGATTATGTGAAAGCACAAAATGAAGACAAGTTAGGATATCACGTTCATGTTGCTGAAGGCCCAGAAGATGTGGCAGATAGTAAAGAAAAATATGGCATGACACCTGTAAGACGACTTGTAGAAGCTGGTATTTTAGGACCTAAGAGTATTGCTGGTCACTGCGTACACGTAACTGACCAAGATGTGGAATTATTGAAAGAATCTCAAGCTAAGGTTGTTCATAACCCTGAAAGTAACATGGGTAATGCAGTAGGCACAACAGATATTTTGAAGCTTTTAGGTGCAGGTATCACAGTTGGCCTTGGTACAGATGGATATACAAATGACATGCTAGAATCCTACAAAGTTGCAAATTGTCTTGTAAAACATGAGCAACATAAACCATATGTAGGCTGGGGTGAAGTTCCTCATATGCTATTTGAAAACAACCGTAAAATGGCGAATGAATTCTTTGATACTACAGTAGGCATCCTTAAAAAAGGTGCTGCAGCTGACGTAATCGTTCTTGATTACGCAGCACCAACACCACTTGATGAAAATAACATCAATGGTCACTTATTATTCGGTGCTAATGGTATGTATGTGGTAACAACTATTAGTGATGGTGTACCACGTATGATTGATCGTAAATTACAAGGCATCGACAAAGCTGAAGTAATGAACGAAGTTTTAGCAACATCTAAAGGTTTATGGAAACGACTAAACCCATAACGCAAGCGCTTTAAAGGAGTGTGACATTATGAGTGACATTATGTATCCGGTAAGTTTCGGAAATTTGATGAACCACATTATGACTGAGTACAGGATGTACAATCGTATTTACAATGTAAATAAAATTCATCGTACGAATCATAATCAACGCTTATCTATCTTTGGTAAATCTATTGAAAATCCTGTAGGCCCAGCAGCAGGTCCTAATACACAGTTGGCACAAAATATTGTGGCATCTTATGTAGCAGGTGCTCGTTGCATCGAATTAAAAACTGTACAAATTATGTACGGCGAAGAACTAGGTATTCCTAGACCTTGTATCTACTCTGTAGACGAAACATACAACGTAGAATGGTCTTCTGAATATAGCTGTGATGAAGCTGCTGATGAATATATCAAAGCATGGTTCGCTTTAAAATTAATCTCTAAAGAATTAGGCTTAGGCGATCCAGATGGTTTCCTATTCATCATGAGTGTTGGTTACAACTTGGCTGGTATTAAGAGCCCAATGGTTGATAAATTCATCAACACAATGCGCAGTGCATCTCAATCTCCTATGTGGGATACTTGTAAACAATGGTGCCTTGACCATGTAGATGAATTTGAACATATCGATGTTGATTATATCAACTCAATTAGTGATGAACTTTGCCAAGCAATTACATTGTCCACAATGCACGGTTGCCCAGCAGAAGAAATCGAATCGATTTGTTCTTACCTTATCAGTGAAAAAGGGCTTCATTTATACTTGAAATGCAATCCTACATTGTTAGGTCCAAAACGCATTAGAGAGTTATTAGATAATGCAGGCTTTGAATACATTGATTTTGAAGATCACCAATTCGAAGTTGACCTTCAATTTGATAAAGCTGTTCCAATGTTAGAACGTCTTATCGCTCTTGGTGAAAAACACAACAAGATCTTTGGCGTTAAATTGACAAATACATTCCCTGTACAAATTCACAACAATGAATTGCCAGGCGAGCAAATGTACATGTCTGGTAAATCCTTGTTACCTGTAACAATTGGTGTAGCTGAGCTCTTAAGTGCTCAATTCGGCGAACGCTTACCAATGTCTTACAGCGGTGGCGCTGTAAAACAAAATATCAAAGCTATCTTTGATTGTGGTATCTGGCCTGTAACAGTATGTACAATTCTTCTTCAAGGTGAAGGCTACAATACATTTAAAGGTTTAGCCGATGAAGTAGAATCTACTGATTACAACGCTGCTTTGAAAGTACATAAAGATTTAATCGCTAAACTTGCTAAAGATATTAGTGAAAATAAAATCTTCAAGAAGAGCGAGGCAATGAAGAAAAAACGTGAAGCAATGCCATCCTTCCCAGGTACACGTAGTTCTGACTATCACTGCCGTGTAACATGTGGCTCTTGTGTTCGCGTATGTCCTAATAGATGTAATGAAGTCGTTACTGTAAATGATGCTAAATTGATCGTCCATGTTGATCAAAGCTGTAATGAGTGTGGTAACTGTGCATGTCATTGCGTAGAACCTTGTCAACCATACAAGGATCGCATTACATTCTTCCACAATGCCGAAGCTTTAGCAGATAGTACAAATGATGGATTCTACATCACAGGCACTAGCTGTGGTTATCGCTTCAAAGGGGAAGAAGCCGTATGTGACATCGATGCATTACCTGAAGAATTGAAAGGAGTCGTACATGCCTTCTGTAAAGAGCATGTGTACTATGTATCATGATTATCATACAACAAGGGGACTTGGTCTTAACTGATGGAATCCTTACCGGAGATTTACTTATCGATGGCGACAAAATTGTCGCCATTGATGAACACCTTTCTGTTCCAGAAGGTGCTGAAGTTATTAATGCAAAAGGTTGCTATGTATTCCCTGGATTTATAGATCCTCATACACACTTTCAGATGACAAATGCCTTAGCGTCTACTGCGGATGATTTTGATAGTGGTACAAAGGCTGCTATCCTTGGCGGGACTACTTCAATTATCAATTTTGCTTCTCCTGAGGAAGGCTCCCTTTGTAAAGGCTTAGAGGTTCACAAGGAGCGTGCCGCAGGGCATTGCTCCTGTGACTACAAATTCCATATGGAGCTTGTAGAAATGAATGATACTGTGGCCAGTGAAATCCCAAAAGTGGTTGAAGCTGGTGTATCATCCTTTAAGGTATATTTAGCTTATGGATTCCGTTTAACAGATCGAGAAATTTATGATGCTATAGAGGCAATCAAACCTACAGGAGCTCTCGTTGGAGCACACTGTGAAAACGGTGATCTTATTGATGCTCTCGTAGCTGACAAACGTAAACGTGGTGAATTAGATGTAAGTAATCATCCACTCACCAGACCTGCCATGATTGAATCGGAAGCGATTAAGCGTTTTAGTACAATCGGTGCTGCATTAGAGTATCCAGTACATGTCGTTCATGTAAGTTCTAAAGAGGGTATAGAAGAGGTTATTCGGGAACGAGACCTTGGACATAAAGTGACTTGTGAAACTTGCCCACAATATTTGGTACTTGATGAATCACGATATACGTTGCCTGATTTTGAAGGTGTTAAATATGTGATGAGTCCACCGCTGAGAACGATACAAGATCAAATGGCATTAAAGGATGCATTAGTAAATGGTCTATTCCAAACGATTGGTTCTGATCATTGTAGCTTTACCTTTAATGATCAAAAATTAAAGAGTCGACATGATTTTACCCGTATTCCTGGAGGTATTCCAGGCGCAGAGGAACGGGGCATCATCGCTTATGATGTGTTGGTAAATCAATGCAATATGAGTGCTGTAGATTTTATGAAATTAGTTAGTGAAAACCCTGCAAAGCTTTACGGTATGTATCCGAAGAAGGGCACGTTAGCCGTTGGCAGCGATGGGGATATTACAATTGTTGATAAGCGCATTGAGCATGTGCTTTCAAAAGAGTCCGCCCATACAAAGGCTGACTATATACCTTATGAGGGCATATCCGTAACAGGTAAAGTTCGAGATGTTATCCTTAGAGGTCACCATGTGGTACAAGATGGATCCTTATTAGAATCATATCTTGGTGAATGTATTCCTTAATGAGAGGAGGGCTATATATGTACCGCTTTCAAGTGAATGGCACCCAACATGAGGTTCAAGAGGATCAACGTTTAATTGATTTCTTGAGAGCTGATTTGAAATTGACGGGCACTAAAGAAGGTTGTAGTGCTGGTGCTTGTGGTACGTGTACAGTAATTATAGACGGAAAAAAAGCAAAGGCTTGTGTAACTAAACTATCCCAATTAGATGGTAAATCAGTCGTAACAATTGAGGGCTTATCTGAACGGGAAAAAGCGGTATACACCTATGCTTTTGGTGAATGCGGAGCGGTGCAGTGTGGTTTCTGTATCCCAGGTATGATTATTAGTGCAAAAGTTTTGATTGATGAAAATAATGACCCTACACCTGACGATGTTAAAAAAGCTATTTTAGGTAATATCTGTCGTTGTACTGGTTATGTGAAAATCGAAGAAGGCATTATGCTGGCAGCAAAAATGTTCCGTGAGAACTTACCAGTTCCTGAAAAGGATACAAATGGTAATGTAGGTGCTCGTTTACACCGCGTTGATGCGGAGGAAAAAGCACTTGGTACTGGAAAATATGCTGACGATATCCATATGGATGGCATGATTTACGCAAAAGCGTTGCGTTCTAAATACCCTCGTGCTAGAGTCGATCGCGTTGATGTGTCTAAAGCACTTGCACATCCTAAGTGTGTAACGGCTTTGACTGCTAAAGATGTTCCATTCAATAAGACTGGTCACTTAGTGCCAGACTGGGATGTACTCATCGCAGAAGGTGATAATACTCGCTATGTTGGCGATGCAATTGCATTAGTAGCAACTACAGAAAAGAAATATTTGGACGAAGTTCTTGCTCTCGTTGAAGTTGATTATACAGAGTTAGAGCCTGTAGTAGATCCATTAGAAGCATTGAAACCGGATGCACCTCAATTACATCCAGACGGAAATATATTGACTCGTCAAACATTATCTCGTGGTGATGTAGATAAGGCTATTGCTGAGGCCGCATTTGTAGTGACGAATCACTATTCCACACCTCAAACCGACCATGCATTCATGGAACCTGAATGTGCTGTAGCATATCGTGAAGGCGATGTAATCCATTTACATTCCGGTAGCCAAAACGTTTACGATGATCGCCACGAAGTGTCTCGTATGCTTGGCATTCCTGAAGAAGCTGTAAAAGTTCACAGCATGCTCGTAGGTGGCGGCTTTGGTGGTAAAGAGGATATGAGTGTACAGCATCATGCTTCTCTTGTAGCTTGGCTCACAGGTAAACCAACTAAGGTTCTATTCTCTCGTCAAGAAAGTCTTAATATTCACCCTAAACGCCATGCGATGGAAATGGATATTACTACTGCTTGTGACGCAGAAGGCAACTTGGTGGCAAGTAAGGTAAACATCGTATCTAACTGTGGGGCCTATGCATCCTTAGGTGGCCCAGTACTTCAACGTGCTGGTACACACTCTTGTGGTCCTTACAAATTTGATAACTTTGCCTTTGATGGCGTTTGTGTTTACACAAATACTGTTCCTGGTGGTGCATTCCGCGGGTTCGGCGTAACACAAACTATCTTTGGTCAAGAACAAAACATTGATGAATTAGCTGCATTGGTAGGCATGGATCCATGGGAATTCCGCTATAAAAACGTAGTTCGCCCTGGTGACTCCTTGCCAAATGGCCAAATTTGCTCAGAAGAAACTGCTTTAGCAGAATGCTTGGAAGCAGTAAAAGATGCATACTATGCATCTGACCGCACAGGTCTTGCAGTATGTTTGAAAAACAGTGGTATCGGCGTAGGTTTACCTGATACTGGTCGCGTTATCTTAGAAGTACGAGATGGTAAAGTTCGTATCCGTACTGGCGCAGCTTGTATCGGTCAAGGGATGGCTACAATGGCTACTCAAGTACTTTGTGAAACAACTGGTTTAACAGCTGATAAAGTATTTGTAGAGCGCCCTGATACAGTACGTACTCCAGACTCTGGTACAACTACTGCATCTCGTCAAACAGTGTTCACTGGTGAAGCAACACGTCAAGCAAGTCTTCGCTTGAAAGAAATGTTACAAACTAAGACATTAGAAGAATTGAATGGCGTAGAAATTTACGAAGAATTCCTTGGTGAAACAGATCCATTCAACTCTGATAAACCACATCCGAAAAATCATGTTGCTTATGGTTATGGTGCATGTGTAGCTAGAATTGGGGAAGATAATAAAGTTGCTGAACTACATGTAGCATACGATGTAGGTCGTGTAGTTAATCCTCAATCTTGCTCTGGTCAAGCTGAAGGTGGCGCCATCATGGGTATGGGCTATGCGGTTACAGAAGACTTCCCTTATAAAGATGGTTATGTAACAGCTAAATATGGTACATTAGGTCTTCTTAGAGCTACACAATGTCCACCAATTCAAGTAAGTCTTATTGAAAAAGGGACACCTGAACAATATGCATACGGCGCTAAAGGTATTGGTGAAATCTCCAGTATCCCAATTGCACCAGCCATTGCAAATGCGTATCGTCGTATCGACGGAGAACCACGTAGGTCCTTGCCGATTCAACATACAGGTTATAAAAAATAGAATATTTGCTTAGTGGTTAGGGGCATTAGCCCCTGACCATCAAGGTTCCCACGTGAAGTCTATGAGATTTTTAAACTCTATCAAGTACGATAGTATGACTATATTATTTACTAGTAACTAAAACGTAAGATATGAGGTGATTCTTATGAGTAAAGGTGTATCTGGTGTCAACCATGTAGATGGTATGCTGCCAATCCCGCAATTATTTGCTTATGGTTTACAGCACGTGTTGGCCATGTATGCTGGTGCCGTAGCGGTACCAATCATTATTGCGCAAGCCATGCATTTGCCAATTGAAGATTTAATTCGTTTGATCACAGCCGATCTGTTCACATGTGGTGTAGCCACATTGATACAAACATTAGGTTTTGGTCCTGTTGGTGGTCGTATTCCTCTTATTCAAGGTGTAACATTTGCTTCTGTAGGGCCGATGATTCTGATTGGCCAACAGCATGATATTAATACTATTTATGGTGCTATTATCGTGGCTGGTATATTTACATTCTTGGTAGCACCATTCTTTAGTCGCTTAATCCGTCTATTCCCACCTGTAGTAACAGGTACCATCATTACTATTATCGGTATCAATTTGATGCCAGTAGCAGTTAACTGGATGGGTGGGGGCGTAGGTAACAAAAACTTCGGCGATCCACTATACATAGCTCTTGGTGTAGCTACATTTATTCTCGTTATTTTAACATATCGATTTGGTAAAGGGTTCCTAGGTAATCTGGCTATCTTGGTAGGTCTTATCCTCGGTACTGCTCTTGCTATGATTTGTGGTATTACAGACTTCTCTGAAGTAGGTCGTTCTCAATGGGTTTCCGTTGTAACACCGTTCTACTTTGGCCTTCCAACCTTTGATTTTGCTTCTATCATCTCTATGATTATTGTAATGCTTGTAGTTATGGTAGAAACAACTGGTGATAGTATTGCTGTTGGTGAAATCGTAGATAAACCTATCGGTCAAAAAGAGTTAGCTGCAGTGCTTCGTGCCGATGGCTTATCCACTCTTATCGGTGGTGTGCTTAATAGTTTCCCTTACACAGCATTCGCTCAAAACGTAGGCCTTATCGCTGTAACACGCGTAAAAAGCCGCTTCGTTGTAGCAGCATCCGGTGTAATTTTGATTTTATTAGGTCTTTTCCCTAAATTAGCAGCTGTTGTAGCTTGTATCCCTAATGCAGTATTAGGTGGTGCAGGGATTGCTATGTTTGGTATGATTATTGCCAGTGGTATTCGTTCCCTTGGTAAAGTTAGCTTCGATGGCAACTATAACTTAATGCTTGTAGCAATTAGTATTGGGGTATCCATGATTCCGTTGGCAGCACCTCAAATCTATGCACACTTCCCAGCTTGGGCACAAATTCTTTTGAAATCTGGTATCACAGCTGGTAGTATTGTAGCCGTTTTATTGAATGTAGTATTCAATGGCTTTGGTTACAAAACTGTTAACGAACCTAACCGTGCAGCACGTAAGTATCGTCACTTCACACGATTCAAAGGTTATCCTAAACATTTCTATCAATAAGATATAGTTAAGTCAATTAATTCTCATATGATTACATGTATTGTCTCTCACGGTAGAAACCTTGTTCGTATAGGTAAAAAATCTATATACATGTTATCACTCTTTCAAAAAGGCCTCGCTCTAGTTTTAGAGTGAGGCCTTTTTTGTATGGAATGAAGCACTACTTTGGTATATAATTAAATAATATTATTGCAAAGGAGACGCATTATGAAAGACGAGCGATTTATAGTTACGTATCGAATAGAAGCAAGTTCGTATGAAGAGGCAAAGGCCATTGCCTGGGCTGTTCAGGTAGAACAAACCATAGAGTTTCCTTATGAGTTTGTAACGGATCCGTACATTAAAGGCACTATCACTGGCAGATTGGAGTCCTTAGAACCTATGAGTTCTGATTCTACATATGCCAATGTAGGGGTTATGCCTAATGTTACGATAAATCCGTCTCATTACTATGTGGCTCGTATTTCCTATCTTGTAGATACAACAGCGCTAGAAGCAACGCAATTCTTAAACGTAGTCTTTGGTAACTCATCGTTACAACCACATATTTGGGTAGTTGATATTGAACTCTGTCCAACTTTATATGATGTATTTAAAGGCCCTCAATTTGGCTTGCAAGGACTTCGTCAATTGGTTGAAACGCCAACGCGTCCTATGATTCAGGCTGTAGTAAAACCTATGGGAACACCGAATGAAGAGCTCGCTCGTATGTGCGGTGCTTATACACGTGGTGGGGCAGATGTTATTAAAGATGACCACGGTATTTCTAATCAGTCATTCTCTCAATTTAAAGATCGTGTACAACGATGTGCTGCCACGGTGCGTGAAATGAATGAAGCCCATGGTACACATACATTATATGCAGCTAATGTGTCTGGTGATGGTACAGACGTAATAGAGCGAGCTTATTTTGCAAAAGATGCAGGTGCTACAGCTCTTATGGTGGCTTCCGGTCTTGTGGGATTTGGATGGCTTCATAAATTAGCAAATGATGAAAAGTTAGGCTTACCAATCATTCATCATCCTGCTTACTCTGGTGGCTTTATGAGCCCTGGTGTATCTGGTATTGCCGACTATTTGCAATTGGGATTGTTACCACGTATCTTTGGTGCAGATATGCCTATCTTTGTATCCTATGGTGGACGTTTTACTTTCACCGAAGATCAATGTAAGAGAATTTCCTCTTATATTAAACATCCATTTGGATTGATGAAAGCAGCCTGTCCAGCACCGGGTGGTGGTGTAACAGATGCTCGTCTCAATGAACTGGTAGAGTTGTATGGAAATGATACGATGTTCCTCGTTGGTGGTGACATGTTCCGCCGTGGACCAGATATTGAAGCTAATATGGCATACTTTGTAGAACGGTTGAGTGAATTATCTAAAACCAATTAATGATTGTGTTAGTGAAAGTAATAACAGATTGACTTTCACAGACGTATGTAAAGAATTATGATTTAGTATATGGAGTGTTTTGATGAGTGAATCCTCACCGTTGGAGGTCCATGTTCTTGCTAGTGGTAGCAAAGGCAATTGTACAGTAATAAAAAAAGGGAACTCCGTCATATTGCACGATGTGGGCATTAGTTGTCGACGTATCGTCAATGGTTTAAAAGAATTGCATATCGATATGGCACAGGTAGAGGGCATTTTTATCAGTCATGAACATAGTGATCATATTGCAGGTCTTCAACAATTGTTGAAACGTTTTGATATCCCTGTGTATACGAAACAAGGGACGTGGCGTGAAATTCAAGATAAGTTAATTGTGCCAAAGAACCAATTAATCGAATTGACTAAGGGCAGCCTCTCTCTTGGTAACCTTGTAGTCGAGTCGTTTGGCGTTAGTCATGATGCGGCTGATCCAATAGGTATTAATGTATTTGCTGGAAAAGATAAGGCTACTGTCGTTACCGATACAGGTGTAATTTCTGATAGTATCTTACATCGTATGGATGATACGACTTTGTTAGTGCTAGAAGCCAATTATGATCCTCATATGTTACGGTTTGGTCCTTATCAACCATTTTTAAAACAACGTGTTGCCAGCGATGAAGGCCATTTAAGCAATGAAATGGCTGCCCAAGCTTTGCTCATGATGAAGCGACCTGACTTTATGCAAGTTATTTTGGCCCATCGTTCTGAAAATAACAATAATGCCGTCCTTGTTACCCAAACGATTGGGAAAATGCTCGTAGATGGTGGCGTTCGCATTGGACCGGAAATGAAATTGCAACATGGACAACCTAATGAAATTGTGTCTATGCAATCTGTAAAGAGGTAGAGTATGAGATTTTATGTAGTTTGTATTGGCAAGTTAAAAGATGCTTACTTGCGCGATGGGGTAGCAGAGTTTGTGAAACGGATGCGACCTTATGGTGGGATTACCATTACTGAACTAAATGAAAGTAAAATTGGGGATAAGCCGAGTGATGCAGATCGAAAACAAGTCGTTGCAGAAGAAGGGGAACGTTTATTAAAAGCTGTTCCAAAGAATGCTTATACAGTGTTGTTAGATGTGTACGGTAAAACGATGTCCTCTGAAGACTTGGCCAAAACAATAGCTAAACTAGAAGTCGATGGTATAAGTGATATGGCATTCATCGTTGGCGGTGCTTTTGGCGTAAGCGATGAGTTGCGCAAGTCTGTAAATTATAAATTATCCTTTAGTCCTATGACATTTACCCATCAAATGGTACGTTTATTACTAGTAGAGCAAATTTATAGAGCATCTAAAATTAATCGCAATGAACCTTATCATTGGTGATGTAGTTAATTTAAATAGATCGTATCGCTTGAATAAATAATATATATTATGATGAGTGCAGATTGATTTTGTATTAGTATCAGAAATACTATTTGTAATAGCCTTATAAATTATTTATATAATGTACTTATAAAAAAAGGAGTTTTATTATATTATGTCGAATAGTATAATAAAGCAAGATGTATTTGTAAGGAGGAATTCACTATGAAAATCCAAGAAGTAATGAATAAATACCCTGTTACTGTTGGCAAAGATGCGCCAATTTCTGATGTAGCTGATTTGTTGGTAAAATATAATTTAACAGCTGTTTCCGTAGTGGATGACAACAATAAATTATTAGGTATTATTTCTGAAGGCGATTTGCTTTACAAAAAAGTACGTCCTCATGTACCTCACTATGTAAATGTATTAGGCGCTAGTATCTATTACAATGGCATTGGCGAATATAATGCTCAATTTAAAAAATTGTTAGCGTCTCATGTTCATGAGTTGATGACTGAAGAAGTAATTACAACTACACCGGATAAAGATGTAGAAGAAATTGTATCTGTTATGCTTGATCAACATTTGAAAAATGTTCCTGTAGTAGATAAGGATTACCATTTGATTGGTATCTTATCTCGCCGTGACATCATCAAATTGATTGCTAAAGATAACTAATTCGCATAATTATGTAATACATAGAAAGACCACCCGTTTTGGGGTGGTCTTTTAGTGTAAATTGAGAAGAATTGCATTGACCTTGCATTTATGTTATTATTAGGAGTGCATAATATACTACAGAAATTTGGGCGTATTGCCCTTCGAGGAGGACATATTTTAAATGAAAGCAACTGTAAATCCTGTTGATCAACACGTAGTAACGTTAACTATTGAAGTACCTGCAGCAGAAGTAGACAAAGGTATTAAACAAGCTGTAAAACGCATTGCAGGTCAAGTAAACATTCCTGGCTTCCGTAAAGGCCATGCGCCTCGCCGTATTTTGGAAATGAACTTCGGCAAAGAAGCTATCTTGGAAGAAGCATTCGAAGTATTGGCTAGCCAAAACTACAGTGCTGCACTTCGTGAAAACGATATCGTTCCAGTATCTGAACCAGAAATCGAACGCGAACAATTCGAAGAAGGTAAAGATTTGATTTTCAAAGCTACTGTAACTAAACGCCCTGAAGTTAAACTTGGCGATTACAAAGGCTTAGAAGCAGAAAAACAAGACGCTACAGTAACTGATGAACAAATCGAAGAACAATTGAACAACATTCGTGAACAACAAGCAAAAATGGTTGTTGCTGAAGAAGGCGCTACAATTCAAAAAGACGACTTCGCAGTAATCGACTTCGCTGGTTCCGTTGACGGTAAACCATTCGATGGTGGTGAAGGTAAATCCTACCCATTACAAATCGGTTCTGGTAGCTTCATTCCTGGCTTCGAAGATCAATTGATCGGCGCTAAAGCTGGCGATGATGTAACTGTAAAAGTAACATTCCCTGAAGACTACTTCGTAGCAGAACTTGCTGGTAAAGAAGCAGAATTCAAAACTCATATCCATGACATCAAACGTAAAGAGTTGCCTGAATTGAACGATGAGTTCGCAAAAGAAGCAAGCTCTTACGAAACTATTGAAGAATTGAAAAAAGATCTTCGCGCTAAAATGGAAGAAGAAGCTTCCCGTCGCGCAATCGATACTTACAATGCTGACTTGATTCAAACAGCTGTTAAAAATGCAACTGTAGACATCCCAGAAGTAATGATCGAAGATCGCGTAGAACAAATGATTCAAGAATTGGCTATGAACATGGAAGGCCGTGGCTTGAAACTTGATGACTACTTGAAATTCTCTAACAAAACTATCGAAGATTTACGCTCTGAATACAAAGATTCCGCAGCTGAAAACGTACGCGCTGATTTAGTATTGGACGCTATCGCAACTGCTGAAGGTATCGAAGTAACTCCAGATGATATGAACCGTGAAATCTTCATTATGGCTCAAAACTTTGGGGCAGATCCTAAAGAAGTTTGGGATATTATTGCAAAAGAAGGTCGTGTAGCTATGTTGGCAGGCTCTGTAGCTCGCAAAAAAGCAGCTCGATTCATTATTGATAATGCAAAAGGCGCTGAAGCGGCTAAATAATAGTTTGCTCAACTAGGTACATGAAAAGGTGAATATATGTATGTACCAATCGTAGTTGAACAAAGTGAACGCGGCGAGCGTTCCTATGATATTTACTCTCGCTTGTTAAAGGATCGCATTATCTTCCTAGGTGGACCTATCGACGATAATGTGGCAAATGCGGTTATTGCGCAAATGTTATTCCTAGAAGCAGAGGATCCTGACAAGGATATCCATTTGTACATTAATAGCCCCGGTGGTGTCGTAACTGCCGGCATGGCTATTTATGATACGATGCAATATATCAAACCAGATGTTTCTACCATTTGTGTAGGCTCTGCGGCGAGCATGGGTGCTGTGCTTTTAACAGCCGGTGCTAAAGGTAAACGCTATGCGTTGCCTCATGCGCGCGTTATGATTCACCAACCATTAGGTGGTGTACAAGGGCAAGCATCTGAAATTGAAATCCATGCCCGTGAGATTCTTCGTATGCGTGAAGAATTAAATGGTATCTTAGCTTCTCGCAGTGGACAAGATATTGAGGTTGTAGCGCGCGATACAGATCGCGATAACTTCATGAGTGCTCAGGATGCCGTTGAATACGGCTTAATCGATGAGGTACTCACAAGAGAACCTGTAGAAAGCAAGTAATGGAGGCGACCCTTGGCAAAAGATAAAGACACTATGCGCTGCAGTTTTTGTGGACGCACAAGCGAAGAAGTCCGCAAATTAGTAGCGGGTCCTAATGTATATATTTGTGATGAATGCGTTGAGGTATGTGAACGTATCATCGCTGATGAGTTAGGTGACGTAGAGGCGGATGACTTCAACTTAAAAGAATTGCCAACGCCGAGAGAAATTAAAGCTCATCTTGACGAATATGTTATTGGTCAAGATGATGCTAAAATCTCTTTAGCCGTGGCTGTATATAATCACTACAAACGTTTACAAACAGATAATGTAGTTGATGATGTAGAATTACAAAAGGCTAATGTTTTATTCATTGGTCCTACTGGTAGTGGTAAAACACTATTGGCTCAAACCTTAGCGAAAATGCTAGAAGTACCATTTGCTATTGCAGATGCTACAAGCTTAACTGAAGCTGGTTATGTAGGGGAAGATGTGGAAAATATCTTGCTTAAAATTATCCAAGCTGCAGATTATGATATAGCTCGGGCTGAACGTGGCATTATCTATATCGATGAAATCGATAAGATTGCTCGTAAGTCTGAGAACCCTTCCATTACACGTGACGTGTCTGGTGAAGGTGTACAACAAGCATTGCTTAAAATCTTAGAAGGTACCGTAGCTTCTGTTCCACCTCAAGGTGGCAGAAAGCATCCAAATCAAGAAATGCTTCAAATCGATACTACAAATATTCTCTTTATTTGTGGTGGTGCATTTGATGGTATGGACAAGGTTATTACTAAGCGTACCGCTAAGAAAACCCTTGGTTTTGGTGCAGACGTACAGCGCAAAGAAGAACGTAATGTATCAGCTATCTTAAAAGATGTTGTACCTGAAGATTTATTGAAATTTGGTTTAATTCCAGAATTCATTGGTCGTTTACCTGTTATGGTAACATTGGATCAATTGGATAGAGAGGCATTAATTCAAATTTTGACAAAGCCTAAAAATGCATTAACAAAACAATATGAAAAAATTCTATCCCTTGATGGTGTAGAGTTAACTTTCACTGAAGATGCATTAGAAGAAATCGCTGATGAAGCATTACAGCGAAAAACAGGTGCTCGTGGTTTGCGTGCTATCATTGAAAAGGTGATGAAACGCGTTATGTTCGAGGTTCCTTCCATGCCGGAAGTAGCTAAGTGCATAGTAAATCGTGAATCCGTGTTGAGCACAGGTGAACCTATACTCAAAAATGAGGCAGACCAAGACATCCAGTTGAAATCGTAATTCGAAGAAACTCATTTCTGTGTAGGAATGAGTTTCTTTTCATAATATAAATACCTGGAGGAAGTATGAATTTACTCGAAGTTGGGATTCCAACTGTACCTCTTAGAGGCATGGTTGTATATCCGAATATCGTGATTCACCTCGATATCGGTCGAGACAAATCCATTAAAGCGGTAGAAGCCGCAATGAACGAGGATCGCATTTTAGCAGTTGTCAGCCAAAAGGATGATGCTGTTGATGCGCCAACTGTTCATGACTTAGCCCAAATGGGTACATTAGTAAAAATTAAGCAAATGTTACGCTTACCAGGTGGTATTGTACGTGTTCTTGTAGAGGGCATTACACGTATTCGCGTAATGAATATTACAAGTATGGATCCGTACTATGTAGGGGACTACGAACGGGTAGCCTCCGAATTTGAAGACGATGTTGAGCTAGAAGCGTATCGTCGTTTGGTTCAGTCTAAGTTTGGCGAATGGGCTGAAGAGGCTAAATCTGTTACAGATGAAGGTGTTACACGCGTAATGGAGTTACGCGACCCATGTGAATTGGCTGATCAAGTTGCGTTCTTATTGCCTATTAATAACACTAAACGCCAAGAGTTACTTGAAGAGTTATCTGTAGCTCGTCGTTTAAATATGATTGTAGGCATTTTGAATATGGAGTTACAAATCTCTGATTTGGAAAACTCCATTAATAATCAAGTACGTCAATCTATGGAAAAAGCGCAAAAAGAATATTTCTTGCGCGAAAAAATCCGTGTTATCCACGATGAATTGGGTGACAAAGGGGATCCAGAGGAAGAAGCTGAAGAGTTACGTGTTAAATTAAAAGCACTTAACCTTAGCGAAGATGTACATGAGCGTATCGATAAAGAAATTTCTCGTTATAGCCGCATGCCACAATTGATGCCAGAAGCAACTATTTTGCGCAATTACCTAGATTGGGTATTGGCATTACCGTGGAATGAATTGACTGAGGATCGCTTGGATATCAAGGAAGCTCACGCTATGCTTGAGGCGGATCATTATGGCCTTGAGAAGGTTAAGAAACGTATCCTTGAATTCTTAGCTGTTCGTAAGTTAACTGGTAAGAATAGTGGTTCTATTCTTTGCTTAGTAGGCCCACCAGGTGTTGGTAAAACATCCTTGGCTACGTCTATCGCTAAAGCGATGAACCGCAAGTTCATCCGTGCATCCTTAGGTGGTGTTCGCGATGAAGCCGAAATTCGTGGCCATCGTCGTACCTATATTGGCGCATTGCCAGGTCGTATGATTCAAGGTCTTAAGAATGTAGGCACTAAGAATCCTGTATTCTTATTGGATGAAATTGATAAATTAGCATCTGACTATAAAGGTGATCCATCCTCTGCATTATTAGAGGTATTGGATCCAGAACAAAATAGTACATTTAGCGATCACTTTATCGAAGTTCCATTCGACTTCTCTGAAGTATTCTGGATTACAACGGCTAACGTTGCATCCAATATTCCTGGTCCATTGTTAGATCGTATGGAAATCATTGAATTATCCAGCTATATGGAACAAGAGAAATTAGAGATTGCTAAGCGCTATTTAGTACCTAAACAAATCAAGAAAAATGGCCTTGAAGATTACAAGGTTAAATTATCTGATGCAGTGTTGAAAAAGGTAGTTTCCGAATATACTCGTGAAGCCGGTGTTCGTACCTTGGAAAAAACAATTGCTAAGATTTGTCGTAAAATTGCTTATAAAGTCGTTGAAGAAGGTGGAGATGCACCGAAAGTAACGACAAAAAATCTTCACGAATTCTTAGGCGCTCCAATCTTTGTTGACCAAGAGCGTGAAAAGAAACCGCAAATTGGCTATGTAAATGGTTTAGCGTGGACTTCTGTAGGTGGCGTTGTATTGCCATGTGAAGCAACCACTATGAATGGTACAGGTAAACTTGCATTAACTGGTAGCTTAGGTAAGGTTATGCAAGAGTCTGGTCAAGCTGCCATGAGCTATATTCGCCACAATGCAAAAGCCTTAAAAATCGAAGACGATTTCTATAAGAAACTCGATATTCACGTTCACTTGCCGGAAGGTGCAACACCTAAGGATGGCCCTTCAGCAGGTATTACAATGACATTGGCGATGGTATCTATCTTAACAAACCGCAAGGTTCGTTCTGATATTGCTATGACTGGTGAAATTACATTGCGTGGCCGTGTATTACCAATCGGCGGTTTAAAAGAAAAGTTATTAGCAGCCTTGTCTAATGGCATTAAAGAAGTATTGATTCCTAAAGGCAATGAAAAGGATATTGCAGAATTGCCTGACATTGTAAAAGAAGGTCTCATTATTACGCCAGTTAAGACAATGGATGAAGTATTAGCAAAGGCACTTGTGTAATGCAAAAAAAGAAAAAATCCACTAAACAAATGGGCCCAAAACCACAATATACACGAAAAGAACCGAAGGGGCCTCGTATTATAGCAGCAAAATATAATACTTCCTGTGTGAAGGCGGATCAATATCCTGAAGGGGATACTGTGGAAATTGCTTTCATCGGACGCTCTAATGTGGGCAAATCTTCGTTGATTAACTCGTTGTGTAATTATCGTGGGTTAGCCCTCGTTAGTGGTCAACCAGGTAAGACAAAGACGATAAACTATTTTGATGTGGAGTCTAAAGAGGATATTTCTGAAACAGAGGAGCGCCGTTATCATTGGTTCCTCGTTGATCTTCCTGGTTATGGATTTGCAAAGACAAATAAAGGAAACCGCAATTTGTGGTCTTCCTTTATTGCCGATTATATTTTACATTCTGAACGATTGATGTTGTTATGCTTACTAATTGATGGTCGTCATCCTGAGATGCCTATCGATAAGGTAGCTTATGATTGGCTCGTTGAAGCTGGTGTACCATTACAAATTGTAGTGACTAAGGTCGATAAATTAACAGCTAAAGAAAAGTCTGCTAATTTAGCGATTATTAAGGAAATGTATCCAACTGCAACGCCGCCAATTCTGTATAGCTCTTTGAAGCATACAGGTCGTGAGCTTTTACAACAACGCATCAATAAAGTTCTAGTAGGAGATGAAGCATGAGTCAAACCAATGAATTAGAGATTATGGAACGCATCGCTCTAGATTTAGAGGGTGTGGAAGAGTCTCTTGCATCATCTTTTAATACAGGTGCAGAAGACTTTAATGCACTGATTCGACCATTATCTGCTGCAGGTGGCAAGCGCTTGCGCGCGCAATTATGTTTATTGATTGCTAATGCAGGTACATCTGTAGAACGTCAGCGTATTAGAATTGCTGAAGCTGTAGAAATGCTTCATTTAGCGACACTGATTCACGATGATGTATTAGATCAAGCTGAGATTCGTCGCGGTGAAGAAACGATTCATATGCACAAAGGCAATAAGGTAGCTATCCTTAGTGGGGACTACTTATTTGCTAAAGCATTCCAAATCGTGTCTGAAATGCCTAATATGAAGTATTTGCAGGTTTTCTCCCATATTATTACTTGCCTTGTGGAAGGCGAGTTCATGCAAATGGAAGATGTATATCGCATTGATCAAGGTATTGAGCGTTATATGACCAAGACCCAAAAGAAAACAGCGGACTTTATGGAAGGCTGTATGGAATTGGGGGGCCTCTTGGGGGGCTGGAGCGAATCCGAAATCGTTGAGTTGAAAAAATATGGTCATGCGTTGGGCATGGCTTTCCAAATCACTGACGATATTATGGACTATCGTGAAACAACAGAGACGACTGGTAAACCAGTGGGGAATGATCTTCGCGAAGGTTTATTGACATATCCGTTGTTAAGCATCGTCAATGATGATAATAAAGATAAACTGCTTGCAGACATTAAGGCCTTAAATAATGGCGGTGATGAACAAGCGATTATCGACTATGTTATCGCTCAAGGTGGTATTGATAATACATTAGCTGTAGCTGATCAATATTGTAAAGATGCTTTGGCGGCACTCGATGCTGTACGCGACTTCCCAGGCAAGGAATTCCTTGTGATGGCAGTAGAAAATTTAGCTGATAGAAAGGTATAATATGGAACCATTCGAACCAAAACCGGACTTCGAATATCCCATACAAAAACCTTCTTTTGATAGTGTAGTTCGTCAAAAGCGTCGTAAAGCTGAATTAAAGGCTGAGCAAGAACGGTATAAGGTGGCAAATCAACGCGTTCCTGAGGAACAAGAAGATGAACCTATTTATACTGAGATGGAACTGAAAATGATGGACGAAGCTCGGGAACTATCCCTTGTGGGACATCTATCTGAATTGCGAAAGCGTCTGATTATAATGGCTGTTGCAGTTGTTATAGGAACTTGTATTTCTTATTATTATGTAGACTTTTTATTGGAAATACTCCTAAAACCAGCTGGTAAGCTCTATTATATGAAACCAACTGAAGCCTTCTTTACATATATGAAGGTGTCTATAGTAGGTGGTCTTATTATAGCGGCGCCCATTATATTGCATCAGATTTGGCTATTTGTTAAGCCAGCCCTTACTGTACGAGAAAAGCAGTTATCTAACTGGATCTTACCAGTTGCCATAGGACTATTTGGCATAGGTATTGTATTTTCTTATTTTCTCGTGTTACCAGCAGCCGTTAAGTTCTTTATGGGCTTTGCTACAGACGAATTACAACCGCTATTTTCCATTGGTCAGTACATGGACTTTGTATTATCCTTTGTACTACCCTTTGGATTTATCTTTGAGTTGCCGTTGATTTTAATCATCTTGGGATATTTCAACTTAATTACATCGCGTTTTTTAAAAACGAAGCGAAAGATATTTATTCTTATATCCTTTATCATAGGTGCTGTCATTTCACCTACACCGGATATGTTCTCTCAAACGATGATTGCATTACCTATGATATTGCTATATGAAACGAGCCTATTTGTATTGGCTAAGATTATGAAGCGCTAAGGAGTTTATTTAGGAGGAACGATGAAAACCTACGAAAATTTAACCACTTATAACCCCGGTGAAATAGAAGGGAAATGGTATTCTTATTGGGAAAACCAAGGATACTTTCACGAAGAAGTAGACACAAATAAAGAACCATTTAGTATCGTATTGCCGCCTCCTAATGTAACTGGTATGTTGCATATGGGCCATGCTTTAGATAATACATTGCAAGATATCCTCATCCGTTTCAAACGCATGCAAGGCTACAATGTGTTGTGGATGCCTGGTACTGACCATGCTGGTATTGCTACACAAATCAAAGTAGAAGAGATGCTCGCTAAAGAAGAGGGGAAATCTCGCTATGATTTAGGCCGTGAAAAATTTGTAGAGCGCGTATGGGAATGGAAAAAAGAATACGGTGATACTATCGTAAAACAAATCCGTAGCTTAGGCGCATCTTGTGACTGGTCTCGCGAACGCTTTACATTGGATGAAGGATACTATCATGCAGTGCGTGAAGTATTTGTAAGCCTTTATGAAAAAGGTTTAATCTATCGTGGTGAACGTATTATCAACTGGTGCCCTCGCTGTGCTACTGCTTTATCTGATGTTGAAGTTGAACATGAAGATGAACATGGCCACTTATGGCATATTAAATATCCTGTAAAGGGTGAAGAAAATCGCTTTGTAGTTGTTGCTACAACTCGTCCAGAAACAATGTTTGGTGACGTAGCCGTAGCAGTAAATCCTGATGATGATCGCTATAAAGATCTCATCGGCAAAACATTGATTTTGCCATTTGTTAATCGAGAAATTCCTGTTATTGCCGATGACTATGTAGATGCTAGCTTCGGTACAGGCTGTGTAAAAATTACACCTGCTCATGACCCTAATGACTTTGAAATGGGCCAACGTCATAATTTGGAATCCATCGTTGTTATGAACAATGATGCCACAATGAATGAAGGTGCTGGCAAGTTTAATGGCATGACTCGTGAAGAAGCTCGTAAACAAGTAGTAGCAGAACTCAAAGAATTAGGTTTACTTGAAAAAATCGATGATCATGACCATGCAGTAGGTCATTGCTCTCGTTGTAATACAATTATCGAGCCAATGGTATCTAAACAATGGTTCGTAGATATGAAACCATTAGCAGAGCCAGCTCTTAAGGTTGTTAAAGACCACGAAGTAGAGTTTGTTCCTGAACGTTTTACAAAAACTTATGTAAACTGGCTTGAAAACATCCGCGACTGGACCATTTCCCGTCAATTGTGGTGGGGCCATCGCATTCCTGCATGGTACTGTGATGACTGCGGTGAAACAATCGTAAGCCGTGAAGATATTACTGAATGTCCTCATTGCCACGGTCATGTTACACAAGATCCAGACGTTCTTGATACATGGTTTAGCTCTGGTTTATGGCCATTTGCTACTATGGGGTGGCCTGAACAAACACCAGAACTTAAACAATGGTATCCAACAAGTGTTCTTGTAACTGGTTACGATATCATCTTCTTCTGGGTTGCTCGTATGATTTTCATGGCTCTTGAGTTTGAACATGAAATTCCATTTAAACATGTATTTATTCATGGTCTTGTGCGCGATAGCCAAGGTCGTAAAATGAGTAAATCCTTGGGTAATGGTATTAACCCTCTTGAAGTTATCGACCAATATGGTGCTGATGCATTGCGCTTTACTCTCGTAACTGGCAATACACCTGGTAACGATATGCGCTTCTATATGGAACGCGTTGAAGCAAATCGCAACTTTGCTAATAAGATTTGGAATGCATCCAAATTTGTATTGATGAATCTTACAAATTATGATGAAAGCTTCGTTCCAACAGCAGATGATTTGACATTAGCAGACCAATGGATTGTTCAAAAATACAATGAAACAGTACAAAGTGTAACTTCTAACCTAGATAAATTCGAACTTGGTGAAGCGGCAAGCTCCGTATATGACTTCATTTGGAATACATACTGTGACTGGTATATTGAGTTAGCTAAACCTCGTTTATATAACGATGGTAATGAACGTGATCGTCGTACAGTTCAATACTTACTCGTAACAATCTTGCGTCACATGCTTGAATTATTACATCCATTCATGCCGTTCGTAACAGAACATATTTGGCAACACTTGCCTCATGAAGGGGATAGCATCGTTGTCACTAAATGGCCAGAAGCATTGAAGTTTGATAATCTTGAAGGTGCAGCACGTCAAATGGAAGTTATGATGGATGCCATCAAAGGTATTCGTAACATGCGTGCTGAAATGAATGTGCCTTTAGGCAAAAAAGCTGAGGTTATTGTGGCGCCAACAGATGAAGCATTGGCTCAAACTGTAGCAGATCATAGCGATTACTTCGTAACATTAGCTTGGGCTGAGAAGGTAACCATTCTTGGTGCCGATGATGCAAAACCAGAAAATGCAACTGTAACAGTTGTCAATGGTATGGAAGTATATCTCTTGCTTAAAGACTTAATCGATGGCGAAAAAGAAAGAGAGCGTATTGCAAAGGAAAAAATCCAAATGGAAAAAGAAATTTCTCGTTTGGAAGGTAAATTGTCTAACCAAGGCTTCCTAGCAAAAGCTCCTGAAGCTGTAGTAGCAAAAGAAAAAGAAAAGTTAGAAGAATATAAACAAAAACAACAAGCGTTATTGGAACGTGAAGCGTTCCTTGAAACCTTATAATAGGAGGTTTATATGACATATCAAGAGGCCTTAGCCTATTTAGAACAGGCATCTTCATTCGGTATTAAGCCTGGCCTTGAACGAATAACAGCCCTTATGGAAGCCTTAGGGAATCCACAAGAGGACTATAAAATTGTTCATGTTACAGGAACGAATGGTAAGGGCTCGGTTACCTCATATATTTCCTACGCACTGTTTACAAGTGGATTACGGGTGGGGCGATTTACATCGCCTCACCTTCAATCCTATACGGAGCGAATTCAAATTAATGATGGAAATATTACAGAGGAAGCCTTCGGTAATCTAATTAGCCGTGTAAAAGTGGCAGTTGATACTATCATTAGTAACGGCACAGAAGCACCAACGCAATTTGAAATTTTGACGGCTGCAGCCTTTTTGTTCTTCAAAGATCAAGCTGTAGACTATGCAGTGATAGAAGTTGGCTTAGGGGGATTACTAGACTCCACAAATATTGTGACTCCAAAAGTATCTGTTATTACCAATGTAACAATCGATCATCAAGCCTACTGTGGTGATACTGTTGAGGAAATTGCACGTCATAAGGCAGGGATTATTAAATCTAAAGTCCCTGTTGTAACGGCAGCACAGGATGCACCTCTTCGTATTATTGAAGAGGTAGCTAAAGAGAAACATGCTAAAGTGTATGCTTTCAATAAAGATTTTGGTATCGATAGCCGTAGTGCCGTAACAGGTGGTCAAATGATTACTGTGAGCACTAATGATGCCGCTCCTGCAATGTTATTTACGACAATGGCCGGTATTCATCAATCTGTAAATCTCGCATGCGCATTGATGGCTGTACGTCTATTGATGAAAGAAGATAAGTGCATCAGTGAAGAAACGATGCGCGAAGGCTTTGCTCGTACTACGTGGGCAGGGCGTTTTGAAGTTAAACGCGGCTTAGATCGTACCTTTATCTTTGACGGTGCGCATAATGCGGCTGGCGCAGAATCCTTCAGTATGACCTATGGTGAGCTATTTAAGGATGCCCCAAAAACGATTGTGATGGCAATTCTTAAAGATAAAAATCAGGATGCTATTATTCGTGAAGTCGTTAAGGCAGGGGATACGGTACTTGTAGTACCTGCACCTACAGATAGAACAGAAGTGCCAGAGGTTTTGGTTGAAAAAATACGTCACATTGTTCCAAAAGCTATAGCTCAAACAGCTGATTCTGTTAAAGATGCATTGGCTTTAGCCTATAAACATACAAAGAATGGTGATATTATCGCTGTTTGTGGTTCTTTATATATTTTAGGAGATGCTCGTCAGTGGTTTAACCATGA
>CABSJA010000007.1 GCA_902477915.1 uncultured Veillonella sp. | reverse complement strand
CGTCTACCCTAACGACTGCCTTCGTGGGTACTTGCGCTATTCGCCTTTACGAATTAGGGAACTCCTTTCTATAAGATTCGGCAGATCTTAATAGTATACATCATATACCAATCTATAGTATACATCATATACCAATCTATATTATACGTGATAAGTAATGGTGAAAGCAAGATATCCTCATCGACATATCTAAACATCACAGTTAATATCTGTTTATAAATCCCATGCATCATTCATACTATTTTCACAGATAATTACTATACTTCTTACAATCTTAATTTTACACAATTCGATTTTATCGCGCAATAAATATTTGGAGGTTATTATATATGACACATTCACGTAATTATAAAACTTTAAGACGTTTCATCGTTCCAGCTTTAGCGGGCGGCGCCCTCGCAGCACTCGCATTCGCCCCTACCTTTGGTGCAGAACCAATACAAGCTAATGTTCCAACGCAAAGCATATCTGCCCCTAAGGCTGATGTGCCTAACGCTAATACACCTAAAAACGATGTACCTAGACCAGATGATGTAAAGACAGGAGAAATTAATGAACCAACGCCTCATAAGGAAGCCGATCCTAGTACTTTCAAAGGCACATCTGTGATTAGCGAAAATCAAACATTAGAACACCAACGGTTCGACAATACTACAAGCGACCAAAATGCTTTCATCGGAAAAAACAAAGCCACTATCACCATCGATAGTAGCGTATTTGATAAACAGGGCAACACCACAAATGATGACAACAGTAACTTCCGTGGACAAAATGCAGTAGTACTCGGCATCGAAGGCAGCCAAACGAGCATTAAAAATAGTAATATCACATCTAATAGCATTGGCTCTAATGCGGTATTTGCCACTGGCGAAGGCTCTGTCATTAATGTAGAAAATACAAATATTCACACTAAGGGCGACTCCTCTCGCGGCTTAGATGCAACCTACAAGGGCACTGTAAACGGCAAAAATTTAACCATTACGACTGAAGGAGCTCACTCTGCTACACTCGCTACAGACCGTGGCGAAGGCACCATTAATGCTGAGGCAGCCAAGCTAACAACCTATGGTGCGGGTAGCCCTGTTATCTACTCCACCGGCAATATTACAGCAAACAGTATCAACGGCGTAGCTAACAAAAGTGAAATAGGCGTCGTAGAAGGTAAAAACTCCATTACCCTTACGAACTCTAATGTTACAGGCTACCACGATAATGGCTTCATGCTTTACCAAAGTTTCTCCGGTGATGCTGAAAGCGGTATTGCTCGTTTAAAAGCGGAAAATAACACACTTACAACTCATGGTACAGGTGCGTTCATCTATGTAAATAACACCACAGCCGAAGCGGACCTTACAGGCAACACGATTGTAACGCCAAATACTACGACGCTGGTGAAAGCAGCAGCAGACTCCCGCTGGGGCAAAGATGGTGAAAATGGTGGTCACCTCACACTTCGCGCATCCAACCAAGAACTTAACGGTAACATCGTAGCCGACTCCATCAGCACTGTCGCACTAGACATGACTAATGGATCCAGCCTCGTAGGCGCTGTAAACACAGACAACACAGCTAAAGAAATTACAATGAAACTCAGCAAAGACTCTACCTGGACACTCACAGGCAACAGCTATGTAAAATCCTTAACTAACGAAGACACAACAGGCAGTAACATTCACTTGAATGGATATAAACTCGTTGTGGCTGATAAATAATAAAAAGCACTACTCTGAATGATTACAATTCAAAGTAGTGCTTTTTTAGTTTAATCTTAGTAAAGATGGTTCCTCGCTGTGGATTTTGCTTCGCAAAATCTTACGCTCGGAACAAAGTGATGTGTGGGCTTCATCGTCGCAAGCTCCTCAGCCGCCTCACACCCTACTTTTATTCCGCTAACCCTTGTTCTCTACCGATAATATCAGCGATTTCTTGGCATAGGGATTGTAACGCTTCTTGGTCTGGACCTTCGGCCATTACGCGGATGAGTGGTTCTGTACCGGATGCACGTACAAGAACGCGACCTTCATCACCAAGTTCACCTTCAGCGGTTACGATAGCAGCTTTAATAAGATCATTATCTTCCCAGCCTGTTTTAGTAGCAACGCGAACGTTTACTAATACTTGTGGGTATTTTGTCATAATGCTAGCAAGCTCAGAAAGCGGTTGATTTTTTTCTTTCATAAGAGCCGCTACTTGCACAGCTGTTAACATACCGTCACCAGTTGTATTGTGATCTAAGAAGATTACGTGACCAGATTGTTCACCACCAACGGAGAGGTCATGCTCACGCATGTATTCCAATACATAGCGGTCACCAACTGCAGTAGACACAGTTTTCATACCAAGTTCTTCTGCTGCTTTATGGAACCCAATATTACTCATAACAGTACCAACTACTGTATCGCCTTTAAGTTTGCCTTCTTCTTTCAATTTAAGAGCACACAATAGCATGATTTGGTCGCCATCGAGAATTTGTCCTTTTTCATCTACCAACAAGCAACGGTCCGCATCACCATCGTTAGCGATACCAAGGTCTGCATTGTGTTGTTGTACAGCCACTTGTAAGCCTTCGATATGGGTAGAACCACAGTGATGATTGATATTCAAGCCATCTGGATTTACATTGATGTTGATTACTTTAGCGCCAAGGCCAGATAAAATTTCAGGACCTACGCTAGATGCAGCACCGTTCGCACCATCATATACGATAGTCAAACCTTCAAGGGATGTATCAACTGTGTGGCGAACAAAGTGAGCGTAGAAATGAGCTAAATTGCTATTGTACTCAATGGTACCAATGCCATCACCTGTAGGACGTGGCAATTCATTATCTGCACTTTGACGAACATATTGTTCTAATTGATCTTCTACTTCATCTGGCAATTTATAGCCATTGCCATCAAAGAATTTAATACCATTATCTGGATATGGATTATGAGATGCAGAAATAACAGCACCTGCATCAAAGCCTTGTTGACGTACAAGGTAAGCTACTGCAGGAGTCGGAATAACACCGGCAATTACAACATTGCCACCAACAGAGCAAATACCGGATGCTAACGCACTTTCAAGCATAGAGCCAGAAATACGCGTATCACGACCAATCAAGAATGTAGGATGGTCTTTTTCTTTACCAAAATATGTAGCCGCTGCACGGCCTAAATGATAGGCTAATTCAGGTGTTAAAAATTCATTAACAACACCACGTACACCATCTGTACCAAATAAACGAGCCATAATTATCCTCCTCTAGGGATTGTGAAAGTCACAAATCCTCATATATTCACTGTTGTGTATTATATCACAATATATACACTACACATATAGATACTATACAGATATATTATTTTACAGTATCAATATGAACCTATACTGTAGTTTCTTTTACAATATATTCTGCTACTAACTAGTTAGGTTTTGCATATTTTGCCATACATAAGATAGCCGTTTCGGCTCCATCAAGGGCTGCACTCATAATGCCACCTGCATAGCCAGCGCCTTCACCCATAGGGTAGAATCCACCTACAGTCGGAGAAACGCGGTCTTCATTGCGTCCCATGCGAAGTGGTGCTGAGGTACGCGTTTCAACGCCCGTCATACATACTGCAGGATCATCAAATCCATGAATGCGTCGTCCCCAATATGGCAAAGCCCGTTCCAATACAGACGTTACGAATGGTGGTAAGCAATCATGTAAATCGCAATTTACTACACCTGGTTCATAGCTATAGGTGCTATCTTGTACGCTTGGTGCTTGTGAAAGCCCTAAAAATTGACCTACTGTTTGTGCTGGTGCATGGAAGTTAGAGCCACCTAATTCATAAGCTTTGCGCTCCCATTCACGTTGGAATGCTACACCATCCAGTGGATGATTACCGAAATCTTCTGGGCCTACGTTAACTACGATAGCACTGTTCGCAACACCGCTATCACGAGCATATAGGCTCATGCCATTCACAACAACGCCCCCATTTTCGGATGCAGAGGCCACAACTTGACCACCTGGGCACATACAGAAGCTATACGCAGTACGGCCTGTTTCTTTATCGTGATACACAAGGGAGTATTCTGCGGCACCAAGGCCCAAGCTGGAAGGTTCTACACCATATTGGGACTCGTCGATAACAGCTTGATCATGCTCTATACGAACACCAATAGCAAATGGTTTTGCTGTCATTTCTACATTGCGTTTATGTAGCATTTCATACGTATCACGTGCACTATGGCCTACACCAGAAAGCACAACCGTCGTATCGATGCGCTCGTTACCATTAACTTCAACACCCACGATACGATCATTTTCAATGAACAAATCAGTTACTTTGGCGCCAAAGCGAACTTCACCGCCCCACTCAATGATGCGTTCACGCATAGCTTTTACCATGGTACGCAACTTATCTGTACCTACGTGAGGTTTATGTTTATATAAGATTTCTTCAGGTGCACCAAATTCAACAAAGTATTTAGAGATCTCGTGCAATCTAGGATGAGTAACGCGAGTTGTCAATTTACCATCTGAGAAGGTACCTGCACCGCCTTCGCCAAATTGTACATTCGATTCAGGCTTAAATACGCCCTCTTTCCAAAATGTTTCTACATCTTGACTACGAGTATCGACATCTTGACCTCGTTCAAGAACGATTGGACGGTACCCTTCACGAGCTAGGTAAAAAGCCGCTAACATACCTGCCGGCCCAAAGCCCATTACTACAGGACGATGTGCTAAAGGCACATTGCCATATACGATAGGTTCTGGATCCTCTGGAGTGAACACAGATACGTCCTTTTGTTTACCTAATTTTTTCATAATTTGAGCTTCTTTTTGAACCTCAACAAACAAAGTATATACAAATACAATATTAGGTTTTTTACGAGCATCTACAGCACGTCGCACAACGTGAATTGTTTCAATGGCTCCACGTAGCTGGGGATACTTCTTTTCTACAATCTCTTTAATATCCGACTTAACCGTCACGGCCACGCGGAGATTTATTATTCTAATCATATGTTACCTATTAAAGCTATCCTTTCAGAATAGACTACATCTATATTATTTGACCTAAATTCTTTATAACTGACCTATTAGAAAATGGTCATACATCTTTATTATACAACACTACCATAAAAGCTAATATATGAATAATAAAAACAAACCCTAATAGAGTTATATAATCTACTCTATTAGGGTCTTTTTTAGCTACGTAGTTTTCTTTTGTATATCTACCTTAACATGTACTGTTGTAACATTACTATTAACGCCGCTTGGCAATACTAAGTTGTAATTACCTTGAATTCCCTTAGTTGCACCAGTGAGATCAATTGGTTCTGTTTGAATTTCTGTAACAGAATCAATCATTTCTTCTCGGCCAGTCACGGTTAATTGTGTTGGTGTAACGGATATGGACTTAACCTCATAGCCATCAGCTACCGCTCCCGCAGTTGGTACCGTAATAGGAACTGCTTTATCTTTACGCAATAAGTTAAGTTCATATTGCGCCTGACCTTGGTTTGGATTGATATGTACATCTAATACATTACCAGATACATCCCAAGCTTCTAAGGTACTAACAGCACTAAAGTTCTTAGTTTGACCAGCGATATTAACCTTCATAACAACCTTATTTACGGCGTTAACAAGCTGTTTACGACCAGATACAGTTACCTCTTTCGGTACAATAGTTACCGATTTAAGAGCAACATCATCTGAGAACTTACCAATTGGAATAATTTCAACCGGTATCTTTCGTTCTGCATATTCGTCAACATTAATTGTTATAGTATCAGGCTTAACTTCAACAAGGCTCATCCCCGCTGGAGGTGTAAATCCGATTGTCACATTATTTTGACCTGGTTTTACACCCGATGCGTCAATGTATGCGCGAAGATTATCTGCCTTTATAGACATAATCGTATCGCGAGGACCTGAAAGCACAATGCGTGCTACATCCGGTGCATCTTCTATAATATAATGAGAGTCAAGATTTTGAACTTGAACAGGTACTGTATAGGTTACCTCCATCACAGGGTTCTGATCTCGCATAATAAAGAACCACATGACGATGGCCGCTAGCAATGATAATAACTTAGCTGGCCAATTGCGTTTCAAATGTATCATCATTTTTTTGCCCCCCATTTCCACATACCAGTAATGGTTTGACGAGGGCGTTCCATAAATGTACGCAACGCTTCTTTAATTTGATCTTCCGGCAAATGACGATAAATATGACCGCCATAGGTATAGGAAATTGTCCCCGTTTCCTCACTGACAACAACAACGACCGCATCTGTTTGTTCAGACAAACCAATTGCTGCACGGTGACGCGTACCAAGTTCAGTACTCAATGTACGGTCTTCAGTTAGTGGCAACAAACAACCAGCTGCACGAATGCGGCCATCACGGATGATCAGTGCCCCATCATGAAGTGGTGTACTAGGAACGAAAATGTTTTTAATTAATTCACGACTCAATACAGCATCAATTAAAATACCTGTATCAACGAAATCATTGAGACCTACTTCACGTTCAAAAACGATAAGTGCACCTGTGTGCTCACGAGACATAACGCGAGCCGCCGCCATCACTTCATTGATGGCCATATCCATTTCCTCTTCGTTAACATTCTGTGCCTTGCTAAAAATTCGGCCACGGCCCAATTGTTCCAAAGCACGGCGCAATTCCGGTTGGAATACTACAGGCAATGCGAAGAGAAGAACAGTCATACTTTGTTGCAAAATCCAATTGATAACATATAGATTTAGCAGATGACTTAATAAATTTAGAATTGCTAACATAACGAGACCTTTCAAAAGAGAAACGGCCCGTGTATCTTTAAGCAATTTATATAAGTAATAAATACCTACAGCAACGATTAAGATATCAGCGATATCAAGAAGCCTAAAGGTATGTATAAGTGCGTCAATATGCATAAAAATAGCTCCTTATACAAAAAAATAAGGTACAACCAACTACTTGGCTGTACCTTATATTTTAACTCATTTTACAATCACTGTAAATTTATAAACGAATATAAGATATGATATTAGATGTTTTGTGTTTCAATCCACACATCCATCTGTCCACCGCACACCATACCTTCTTTTACAGCTACATCATCATCTAAAAGAACTTCGATACGACGATGTGCTTCTTTTTTATTCAAAGAATCAACAGCACTTAGGCGAATTTCATTTTCAGCACGACCACCACCGATAGTACCAAAGATAGATCCATCTGGGAATACTACCATAGATGTGCCAGCCTTACGTGGTGTAGAACCACGGGTAAATAAAATTGTAGCTACAGCTAGTGTTTCATTTTTACGAGCACTTAAATATTCAATAAACTCACGATTCATGGCTCACTCTACCTTTCCGCAATGAGCCGCCTTTTTTACCACGCACCACTGCCAAATATTCGCTAACGATAGATAATGCAATCTCCTCAGGAGTTTGTGCACCTAAGTCTAGACCAATTGGTGCATATACCATATCTAATTCTTCTTGCGTCCAACCTTGTTCACGCAATACTTCAAATGCATAATGAATACGCTTTTGACTGCCCATAACACCCATATAGGTTGGCAAATAATCGCGTAATTGTTCTAAGCATACATTATCATACTCATGAGCACGAGTAACAATGATAAACCCATTATATTCATCAAGAGGTAGCTCATTTTTAAAGTTTTCTAATGGTAAGCATTTACGAGTTACACGTTCATCAAAGAATTCAGGAACTACATATTCTGGGCGGTCATCTACAACGGTTACACGACACCCGATAAATAATAATAAATCGGTAATAGCACGGCTCACATGACCAGCACCCAATACGAGGACAGATGGATCATTTTCTACAGGTTGTACGAAACATTCCGCTTCGCCTACCATGCATAAAGAATTAAGCTTTGCTTTATCTACCATAAATCCTTCGATTGGTGTACCATACAAAACACTACCATCTTCAGCATAAATTGTCTTATCCCCTTGACGAGGGCCAGACAATACAGTAACCATCAGCGTAGTTTCTGTAAGCTGAAGACGGTCTTTCATCACATCATAGATCGTTTCCATCTTGATTCCTTTCATACTCCCATGCAGTAACAGCTTCTAAAACACCGCCACCAACGGCAAGGGATTTATCTGAAATACTATAACAATGAGCTTCTTCACAACGAGCATCTACATCGGCCAATTTAAAATGGTCGGATACGATGAGTCCGCTCTTAAGAATACCTCTAAGAATACCTGTAATTTTTGCCCGCACTGGCTCTTTATCTACATAACCAATGACTTCATTAGCTTGTACAGAATCGCCAATATGGCGCTTAGCTGTAAACAGACCAGCCTTTGATGAGTGAATAACACGTTCATGAGTATAACCACCTACATTACCGGGAATCCCCGTATTAGGCTGCGCTGGACCATCATATATGCAACGACCTAAGTAATGACCGCGCATGGTTTCAATAACAACATCCACATCATGCCCTGCAGTAAATCCAGGCCCCACACCAATGACGAGATCTGCATCATCACGTTTGGTACCAAGATTCTTTTTACTTAAAATAGCATCTACAACAATAGCTGGCTTCAATGTATCAAGTAGCTCTTCATATGAACTAGTCACAACGGGAATAACACCTTGTGCCAACGTATCTGCTACTTCACTAAGGGCTACATGACGTGCTACAAAGCGTTCCAGAATCATTTCTCCGCGATGTACAGCATTGCCATAACATACTTCACGGCGAATCATGGTAGGAATGGCGATTTCGTTAATCACCACAGGATAGCCTGCACGTTTCAATCTATATACAGCGCCAGAAGCGATGTCTCCGCCTCCGCGCATAAGGACTAATGGTTTCATAATGCCTCACTTTCACGTTGTTTCAAACGCTCAAAATCATCGGGTGTGTCAATATCATATCCAACATCGTCACGAATCCACAATTTGATAACATGGTCTTTACCACTACCGCGAATGATAGTTTTGCCACCTTGATCCCCTTGGATATGTTGCAATGATTCAAACCAATGTGAACCAAATAGAACAGGATTTCCCGACTGATAATTCGCCCCATAATGCGGGACGACGATAGTTTTCGAATGAAAGTTATCACTAAATGCACTAATAACCTGATGTACAACATTCCCAGTCAATAGTGGTTGATCCCCTACAGAACAAAGAATGCCGTCTAGCGGTATCGGTGAATTTTCTACCAAATGACGTACTCCTATCGCTATGGACAGGCCTTGTCCACGATTAGGATGTTCATTCTGAACCACTTCAAACCCATAGCTCGTAACTATAGGTTCTAATCTTTCATGATCATCACCAGTAACCGCTACAAAAGGTAGTTTACAGGATTCAGTAAGTTCTACCGAATCATTCCATCCACAATGAAGAGCCCCACAGACCGCATCTAAAACAGTTTTGCCACGCCAAGGCAAAAGTTGCTTATTACATCCCATGCGCTTGGATTGACCTCCTACGAGGAGGACAATACCAATATGCAAAGGACGACGGTCTATGGGGTCTCTCATGGGACTGAAAGCGGTATTAGATTTTGCTTTCACATAAGACATGAGTACCTACCGACATTGAATAATGCGACGGATTTCACAACTTGCTTTGTATCCATCAGCTAAGATGATATCGGAAATGTCGCTATCTACAATATGATCAATAAAATCATCAATGATACGATGTTGCACCGTTTCATAACCAGTACAGAACAGAATTTTTTTACCTTTACTGTATTGGAATAAACCTTGTTTATGGAGCACAAGATCAGCCAACATGCGTGGCGTTACAATGGCACCCATATCGCGTTTCACAATATCTTGAACGAGCTCGATGTTATGCACGTGCTCATCATCAAGCGGCGCTCCTAACATTTGTAAATTCACAAGACCAATCGTAGTCTTTGTGAGAGATGGGATGACTGGCTCAGTCGTCTTAGGCGCCTTAAGCCATTTTTCCTTTGCCCCATCTGCTTCCACTACAATTTGCCAGTTCGGATGCAATTTTGCTAAACCATCGATAAGATCACAATCTAAGGAGTCTACTTTTGTTCCTGTAATGCCAGAGAACCACGCACCACAATATCCACGCAAAATACGATCAGTACAATATTCATCAGCTTCATTAATATTTCGAGTATAAATCGGTTCATAATGAGCCACTTGGGATTCATAGAGTCGAGTCGTAGTCGTAACTACGATGGGCTGACCTTTCAGCCTTCCATATTCTACTAATTTTGAAAGCACAGTCGTTTTACCGCCAGCCCCAACGAGGGCCACGATTCCCGGCTGAATCAATCGATTCCAATAGGATGTTTGTGATGTCATAAAACCAGGCCTCCTTAGAAAGGAAAAGTAAATAGAAATCTCTATACTTTATATTTCTCGTCCATAGCCATAAATACCTTCTCAGGTGTCATAGGTAATGTACGAACATCCGCACCAACTGCATTTTTAATAGCATGTTGAATAGCTGGACTAGCCGTATTAATAACAACTTCACCAATAGATTTAGCACCAAATCCGCCTGTCGGTTCGTAAGATTCTACAAAGTCTACATGTAACTCACCGATATCTTGACGGGTTGGAATTTTATAAGTCATAAGGTTATTAGTCTCTAAGCGACCATTATTGGAATAACGCACATCTTCATATAGTGCCATACCGATAGCTTGTACCACGCCACCTTCAACTTGAACGCGAGCCAATTTAGGGTTAATAACAGTACCGCAATCGATACAGGAGTATGTATGAAGAGGAATAACCTTACCAGTTTGTTTGTCTACTTTCACCTCTGCAATAGTTGCCATGAATGGAGGTGGAGATGTATGACTGCCCCATGTAGCAAAACCAGACAATTGTTCAGCGTTAACGCCTACCAATAATTTTGGAGCCAATTGATGGATATCCATTGTTTGAGAACCATCTTTTGTAGTAGCTACAACGCCATCAAAGTCGATGTTCTCTACATCTGTATTAAAGAATTGAGCAAACTTAGCAATAATCTTAGTACGCAATTCTTCAGCAGCCATCTTAGCAGCCGTACCAGTTACATATGTTGTACTAGATGCATAAGAACCTGGATCAAATGGAACGATGTCTGTATCAGATTCGACAACAGTCATGTATTCCATTGGACAACCAATTACTTCACAAGCCATTTGAGTCAACACTGTATTAGAGCCCATGCCCATATCGGAAGAGCCAGTGTACAATGTATAGTTACCATCATCACCAAGGCGAATTTCTACAGATGCGACGTCAATATTAGCAACGCCAGAACCTTGCAATGCTAATGCCATACCAAGACCACCGCGATAACGCTCATCGATATCCCAAGAATGAGGACGCTCATCCCAACGAGCCATCTCTTTTACACGGTTTACTGTATCTTGGAATAGACCAGAATCAAGATATTCATCTGGAGCATATACCAAGCTTTGTTCACCTTGAGCAATCAAGTTCTTTTGACGCAATTCAGCAGGGTCTACACCCATTTTATCCGCCAAGTTATTAACAGCACATTCTAAAGGCCACAATGCTTCTGTAGCACCATAACCACGGAATGCACCGCCTGGTGTATGGTTCATGTATACGCCTTCTGTACCATAGTGGATAGCTGTTGCTTTATTGTATAAAGGAATAGACTTATGCTCACCAGCTGTAGTAGTAGTGAAGCAGTGAGTTGCATGAGCACCTGCATCAGTAATGGAGTCCATATCAATTACTTTGATAATTCCATCTTTTGTAGCACCTACACGGATTTTCCATTCACGAGCATGACGTGTAGTGGAGCAAGTCTGTGCTTCCGTGCGATCGTATAAGAGGTAGCAAGGTTTCTTCAATGTCCACGCCACAAAAGCTGTCATAATTTCTGTACAAGCCGTTTGTTTAGAACCGAAACCACCGCCGATACGAGGTTTAATTACACGAACCTTTGTCGCAGGAATACCAAGTGCACGCGCAATATGTCGACGCACATGGAATACGATTTGTGTAGAAGATACAATAACTACACGGCCCAATGCATCAATGTAACCATAACTTTGGAATGGTTCCATTGCTGTTTGGCGTGTAGCTTGGTCAAAGTAAGTACCATCTACTACATAATCACATTTTGCAAGTTCAGCTTCAATATCGCCTACTCGTTTATGATAAGATACGCAAATATTGCGTTTATAATCTTGACCTACAGGGATATTATTATGAATATCATCTTCAGGGTGGACTACAGTTTCATGGTCGATAGCCGTATGCATATCGAGCACAGGTTTTTGTACTTCGTATTCAACCTTGATAAGAGGCATCGCTTTAAGTGCTGTAGCTTCATCTTTTGCAACAACAAGAGCCACTTCATCGCCTACATAGCGAACTACAGGATCCAAGATGAGCGCATCATAAGCAGATGGTTCTGGATATGTTTGACCGGCCAATGTAAAGCGAGTATTCGGCACATCTTCATGTGTGAAGATTGCTTCAACGCCTGGAATCAATTTAGCTTTAGATGTATCGATAGATTTAATGCGCGCCTGTGCATGAGGGCTACGAAGTACCTTAATAACGAGCGCATCTTTTGGAACAAAATCACCTGTATAAGATGGTTTACCAGACAAGATACCTTTATAGTCAACTTTGTCATAGGACTTACCGATGTGCTTATTCATTATTTCAGGCCTCCTTCTAAGAATTTACGAACCCCTCGAAGTTGTGATTCATAGCCAGTACAACGGCACAAGTTACCGATGAGGTACTCGCGGATTTCATCATCACTAGCCTTTGGATTTTTACGTTTCAAGTTGATTGCACTCATCATCATGCCAGTTGTGCAGAAACCACATTGGTCAGCACCTTCACTAGCAATACAATCCGCCAATAATTCAGCCTCTTCTTGTAAGCCTTCTAATGTAGTAATTTTGTGACCTGGTGCACGGAATGTAGGGTACGCACAAGACAAGATAATTTCGTCATCTACCCATACAGTGCAAAGACCACAGTTTGTTGTGTCACAGCCACAACGTACGCTGTAATAACCAAGATTACGCAATGTATCCAACAACATTTCATCAGTTGGCACATTAACAGTTACATTTTTATTATTAATATTAAGTACTAATTCCATTATTGTGCCACCTCCTTAGCCAAGCGTTGAACCATTGCTTTTACCATTTCCATGCGGTATTCTTTGGATGCATGAGAGTTAGATTGGTAAACTAATTCTTCAGATGCTAATTGACCGGCTTCTTTTGCTGCAGCCAATCCTTTTTCTGAAAGCAAAGCACTTGCTTTTTCTGCTAATTGAGGTACGCCAGGTCTTGTACCAATGTACAATTCAACGCCTTTATCATCACGGCGAATAGCACCTGTCAATACTGGGAAATCGCCACGAGAGATACGAAGAGCTTCAACAGCTACAGGTACCTCTACTTTAGGAATGCGAATTTCCACGAGGATATCACGTTCTCTGTATTTCATATAGTCTTGCATGGACATGCGACCACCTTTAAAAGTAACGATGTCTGCATGTACTGCCAATAGAGCCGGAATTATATCAGAAAAGCCGAATTTACTTGCTACAGATCCACCCATAGTAGCTGTGTTGCGGAATTGAATGCCAAGAATTTCCTTAACACCTTTAACAACAGCACCACCACAGAATTGTTGTAATGGCTCAAAACGTTCCACATCACCTTGCGTTGCCATAGCACCAATGGCAAATTCGTTATCCTCTTCACGAACATAACGCAAGTCAAGACTAGCCATATCAATCACTGCAGGCCATGTGCGTCGACCTAAACGCAACCAACAGCCGCCAGCTAGCATTGGGGCAGTTTTGTTTTTTGTGGCTAATTCATAAGCCTCTTCCACCGTCTTCGGTTGTAATACTTTCATAAATGCTAACATAATCTGTCCTCTCAATGGTATACTAATACTAACAGTACTGGATGATAACCATAAAAATACAGATATCACCGAACTACAAACCTAGCAGGAATCTATAGAATTCCTCACGTTTCTTATACTTTTATTTTACCAATTATTCGCTACTAAATCTACGATGAAAGATATAAATTTACAAGAATTTTGCAAAGAATTACATATTTATGAATTTGGTATTGCCCCTTGGCCCCTACCTGAAAATGCAAAAACTATTTTGTATGAAAGCAACCCCTGTCCATTTACAGCAGCCGACGTAGAAGAGCGATTGCTAGGAACAACAGAGTTTACGCCCAAAAGCGCTATAGTATGCCTCTTCCCATACTACGTAGAACGTAGTGGTCCATCTAATCTTTCCCGCTATACATGGGCTACAGATTATCACCTGGTCATTAATGAATATTTAGAAAAACTTATTGAAAAATTACAAAAAATAAATACTTCAGCTCAGTTTTCTATACATTGTGACACCTCTCCCCTCGCAGACCGTTACATGGCATACTTAGCGGGCCTTGGCTTTTATGGCAAAAACAATTGTTTTATCAGTCCTAAATGGGGATCCTACGTAGTAATAGGAACGATATTAACCACCTTAGAATTTGAGCCGAACACACCACTTGAACAATCTTGCATGGGTTGTAATCGTTGTATTACCGCTTGTCTAGGTCAATGCTTAGGGCACGAAGAATTCAAATATGATACTTGTAAAAGCTACTTAACCCAGAAAAAAGGAGAACTCACCGACCAAGAACAACATATTATCGCTAAAACCCCATTAGTATTTGGCTGCGATGTATGCCAAGAGGTGTGCCCTCATAATCAAGGTATTCCCACAACACCAATTCCCGAGTTCCAACAAATCGAACCACACATCGATATTAATGAACTAGAAATGCTTACAAACAAAGAGTTCAAAGCTAAATATGGGCACCGGGCATTCTCATGGCGTGGGAAGAAAATATTAATGAGAAACCAAAATATTATTGAAGAAAAATAGATATTATAATTTGTATTTGAGATGTAAAATGGCTGTGACGTCTATTAAGATGTTATGGCTATTTTTATAGAATAAAAAGAGACGACCGCTGGTCGTCTCTTTTTTAATCATTATTTGATTTCGTAGTAATTTAGCTCATCCAAGCTTTTACCAAGAGCAGGCATATAAGTCTCAAGGAACATATCTACTTCTGGCATGTTGAGTGCTTTCAGTTTAGCCAAAATGGAGTCATGTGCTTCTTTAAACTCATCATTCCCTGCCTTGAGTTCGTTTACACATTTCATATAGGCCGAAATTGTATCTGCCGCCTTAACGATAGGCCACTCAGGATTATCCTCTGCATCTACTATGAAAGGCTTATAAACAGCTTGTAATCGTTCTGGCAAGGTAGATAACATTTTCTCTTGTGCTAATGTTTCAACTTCACCGTACAGTTCACGAAGTTTTGGATCAAAATATTTAATCGGTGTTGGCATGTCGCCTGTAAAGATTTCACTCACCTCATGATACATGGCAATGACCGCTACCTTATTAATGTCCACATTACCACCAAAGTATTCATTTTTGAGAGCTGCTAAATTGTGAGCTACCATCGCTACTTCGAGGCTATGCTCTTGAATATTTTCAATTTCTGTATTACGCATGAGACTCCATCGATTGATAAAGCGCATGCGTTTTAAAAAGGCAAAGAATGAACTCATATATCCCCCATTACACAATAGTTCCCCTAAATAACTCCACGAAGTTTAAAGCCGTAATCAAGGAATTGTACTGCTTCATCCCAACGGTTATCATCGTTAAGCATGACCACAATCATAGTATGACCATTACGGGTAGCCGATGCAATCAAGCATTCTCCTGCAGCATTCGTAAAGCCAGTTTTTAAACCATTGGCACCGGGATATTTGTTGCGAATGAAATGGTTTGTAGTGCGAATTGTTTCTGGCGTACGGTTTTGATAAGGCACCTTATAATAATCATTGGCTACTTTATCGCGGAACATTTGGTATTTCATACCATACGCTGCAATCATCGCCAAGTCACGAGCCGTAGAGTGATGGCCCATTTGTGTCAAACCATGAGGATTTAAAAATACACTATTTTTTGCCCCTGCTTTTGCAGCAACGCGATTCATGTCCTTTGCAAAGTTCTGTACAGAACCACTTACATTTTCTGCTACTACAACGGCCGCATCATTACCGCTGGCAACCATCATGCCTTCAAGAACGCCTTCCAAGGTAATTTGATCACCAACACGAACCCCCAGATTGGATTCCTCCATACTAGTGGCATAACTACTAATAGTCGCCAGTTCATCAAGTTGTGTACCTTTGAGTTCTAGAGCTGTTAACAAGGTAACCATTTTCGTAGTACTCGCAGGATGCATCCACTTATCAGGATTCTTTGCAAATAGGATTTCTTTTGTATCCGCATCAATGAGAACAACAGCCTCACCTATCGTAGATGGCGGCGCAATATACGCCGCATGAGAAACACTAGTACCGAAAATAATAGCGCCTATACAGGCTATCATCAAAATAAGTCGTTTCCAAACTATACAAACATTAGTTGTTAAAGATATCATATATCTCACTTTCTGTATCACATATTAACTTTCAGGGTTATCATCAATGGCAACATCCGTTCCACTTGCCTTTTTCTTAGTTCCCTTAATTTCACCAGTAGAGTTATCTACATTTTGAAGATATACAACACGTTGAGGATATGGAATGTCGATACCATATTTATCGAACGCATCTTTTACATCAGACATAATTCCATATTGCACATCTAAGAAGTCTTTCGACTTAACGCGTGCATAGGCAGCAATGCGTACAGAGTTATCACCAAATTCAGAAATACCAATTTCCATGTTTTTAGGATTGAGTACACGTTTATCAGCAGCAAAAATATTTTTTAAGATTTTAATTGCTTCATGATGATTATTGTTATAACCAATATCAAAGACGAACGGGATAACCCTTTCATGAGTATAAGCAATATTAGTTATGGCTTGGGAGGTAAGGATAGAGTTTGGTATATACACATTTCTTTGATCTTTAGTAGTGATAATAGTATACATAAATTGAATAGACTTAACACTACCTACAGTATCTCCAACTTGAATAACATGACCTGCTCTAAAAGGCTTAAATATAAGAATTAATAAGCCTGATGCCAAGTTAGATAAGTTGTTTTGTAAGGCCAAACCAATACCTAAACCAAAGGCACCAAAGGCAGCTACAAAGGATGTAGTAGGAACACCAATTTGATTTAAGCAAATCAATATTAGACCCACTAGCAATGCATAATTGATGATCTGCGTAATAAAGCTCATTGCAGCAGAGTCATAAGAGGCCTTAGTCATAATACGGACAGCAAAGGTTTTCACCCATTTAATAGCATAACGACCTACCCAAAATATAATAAGAGCTAATAATATATTGCCCGCTTGAGAAAAGAACCAATCTCGAAGTTGAATCAATACATTAGCATCTTTAAACAATATTTCTGATGCAGAATAAAAAATATTGCCCATATTAAACCTCCAATAATATAACTTTATAAATAATTGAGCACATCTATTAATATGGTCATCATAAACATATATGCTATAATTTAATAAATATATTTTACACGATATAGTAAAGTTATTATATCGTTATATTACATATATAACAATCTAAATCTAGGGAGACTTATATGTTTAACAATCCATATGAAGCACCACAAGAGCTTGCAACAGGAGGTCATGTAACGAAAGAATTAAATTCCGTTACAGTACACTTTGACGACATCCATTATGCCTTATCTAGTGGTCAACTCAATGGTGGGTATCACCATACGTTAGCCGTACGAAATCAACAATTAACATACCAAATCGAAACAGAAAAAGATTTACCAGGTGGCTCGGTAGCCAACTATTTAGCCCAAGAATTCGAGCAAATCGATACACCTGTTCATTTTAGTACAGCGCTTCTTACGTCTGCTACAATGAACCTTCACGCATACGCCAAGGTCGAGGAACACGATACGATTGTGGAGACCATCGTTACTGCAGGCTATGAAAAAACGGCCCATCGTGCAGGCACAGGGTATTGCTATGAAGAACGGGACGGAGCGTTTGTGACGCCTGGCACAATCAACATACTAGTCTTTACGAATAAGGCCTTAACTGACAGCGCCATGGTGAAAGCCATCATGACAATTACGGAGGCTAAAACCGCAGCCCTCCAAGATTGGGGTGTTGAAAGTGTACGCCTCTATCCATTTATCAACGAAGATATTCCTGAAGCAATTACAAAAGAACGCAAGACGTCTGCTACAGGAACATCCACAGACGGTATCATTCTCACCATAGATACAAATGGTGATGTGTTAACGGACGCCGGCTCCTTCTCCCTATTTGGAGACACATTGGCTAAAGCGGTTTATGTAGGTATACAACGGGCCTTAGAAAATGCTATTGGCGCCGAATAAAAAACCGCACATCCTAAGCGATCGGGATGTGCGGTTCATTGCATATAAAACTGTTACACATAGTATAATACTTGAAAATGAATATCAAATTAAGATTTGAGAGTTTTTCTCAAATCTTTTTTTATTTTCTAATTAATATTCATAGAAGAACTGTTGTAACTTTTTAAGGTTTTTAGTTTTTGTAAGACCAAGCATCAATAGGATGCGAGCTTTTTGTGGACTCAATGTATCACTTACGAGATAGCCTGCTAGTGCATCTTGTGGTACGGCAGACACCATGCCACTCCCTGTACGAGAGGCGCGTACAGTTGGGAATACTGTATTTTGTGTTATTTGACGTACATTTTGAGGAATTGTACCATGCCCTAACCCCGTCAAGATGAGCCCATCAGGATTAGTCGCCACTACACTCATCGGTACCATGTCATCCATACCACCATAGCAAGTCAAAATGACTACACGAGGCAATTCCTTTAAGTCATGTACATCAAAGATAGATTCTTTCGTATGACGACGAGTAGATGCTTTATAATAATGAGCCACTCCCTCTTGTACAATGCCAAGATGACCTACTAATGGACTATCGAAGGTTGCTACATTCGTTGTATTCCGCTTAGAAACATCGCGTGCTCCATCAATATAGCCATTTAGAACAACAAGTACACCTTTACCTACAGACTTAGGCGTTCTCGCCACTTGAATCGCTTGTAATAAATTAATAGGACCATCTGCACTGATTGCCCCAGCAGGTCTCATCGAGCCAGTAATAACGATAGGTTTATCTGTATGAACAGTAAGATTAAGAAAATAAGCTGTCTCCTCCATGCTATCTGTTCCATGAGTAATAACAACACCGCCTATATCCTCTTGATTTACTAATTCTTGCACTAACTTAGATAAATCCAACCAATGCCGGACAGTAATATCGGAACTTTCAATATTACTAAACTGAGTATATGTATATGGACCATATGGTTCTGTGCCTGGTACGGAGTCTAAAATTTCATCGAGGCCTAGTACACCTGCAGTATAGCCCGTCAAATCTGTATCGGATGCGCCTTGTCCAGCAATTGTACCACCCGTACCAATCAACGCAATTTTTGTCTCCATATTACCTCCATCATAAAATACATAAGAAATAGTAAATCTTTTGTTAATCAACATTAGCATGAATTAGACTAGTAAAAACAAGTCCTCTCTCAACATTGTGGGTGAAAGGACGGCATCAATTCTAATTTATGCTTATTAATACGATTTAAATAATCAATACGTTCTTTCGTTTCAGGATTTTCTATCTCTCCAGTTCTAATATATCGATCTAATACAGCATAGGTAAATCCTAATTTATCCTCATCAGATAGACCGCTGAGTCCATCACTAGGCGTCTTATCTACAAGATATTTTGGAATATCAAGTAATCGACCTATTTGGCGTACCTCTTCTACGACAAGATTGGCAAGAGGACTAAAATCTCCAGCACTATCGCCATATTTTGTAGAATACCCGACATAATCTTCAGATCCATTACATGTATTAGCTATGCGTGCCCCATTTGGCAAATTTTGTCCTACTGCATATAGCGTTGTCATGCGAAGACGCGGTGGTGTATTAATTCCTGCATCCTTGGATATATCAGTTCTACCAGTAACTGCTTTATAACCTTCACCTTGAATGATAGCGTTCGTCAAAGCTTCATAGGCAGTTCCAATATTCACTATGATATGTGGAATCCCCAAATGTGCCACTACAGCCTTGGCATCATCGATATCAGACTGAATTCCATTCGGCATAAGAACACCTACTACGCGTTCTGCCCCAAGCGCTTCTTTACATAAAGCAGCTACGATTGTGGAATCCTTACCACCTGAAATACCTACTACGGCGCTACAGCTAGGTCCATTTTGACTAAAGTAATCTCGAATCCATTGAACGAGAGCCTCTTTTGTTACTTCTGGATTGTCTAACATAAGCCCTCCTATTTCTTCCGGAAAATACGATTTAATAAATCCATTTTCATTTGATAGTATCCTGGACTCATATCAAGGTAATGACGATGTGGATTTTCAAAGCGCTGTTCTTCTAACCAAATTTCGCGGTCTAGTTGGTCTTTAACGTATTGACGAAGCTCTTCTAATGTCGGCAATTTTACGATAAGCTTGCCATCTTTAATAATGAGTTGTTTCATCTCTTTAAAGGTGCAATTTTCAAAGTACAATTCACGCCATGGTTGTTCTGGATCGATATAACGATATGGTTCTGTCGTATCTGGCACCTCTTCTAACAATGTTAATAAATCTGCAATGGCACGCCCTTTATCATTGTAAACGCGATACACCTTTTTAAAGCCTGGATTCGTAATCTTTTCAACAGATTCAGAAATCTTGATGCGAGGCTCCCACACACCATTCTTTTCAACACCAGCAATCTTGTATACGGCGCCAAATACAGGATCGCTCTTAGAGGTAATTAGTCTTTCACCTACACCAAAGATATCAATGGGACCACCCTGTCCCAACAAAGAGGTTATTGTATATTCATCAAGACTATTGGAAGCCATAATTTTGCAATCTTCTAAGCCTGCCTTATCAAGCATACGACGCGCTTTTTTTGCTAAGTAAGCAAGGTCACCGGAATCAAGGCGGATACCTTTTAAGCGTTTTCCCATAGGTTCCAATACCTCTTTAGCTACTTTAATAGCATTAGGAACCCCAGAGTTTAATACATCATAGGTATCAACAAGGAATACAGCCCCGTCCGGATACACTTCAGCATAAGCTTTGAAAGCTTCGTATTCAGAATCATGATACATAACCCAACTATGAGCCATGGTACCACTCACAGGAATACCAAATTGTTGGCCCGCTAAAACAGTTGCCGTAGACTGTACCCCACCAATGTAGGCTGCTCTCGCACCATATACAGCGGCATCCACATTATGAGCTCGACGAGCTCCAAAGTCGGCTACTACACGCCCATCCGCAGCACGAACGATGCGATTAGCCTTTGTAGCGATAAGGGACTGATGGTTCATCATAGTTAGCACTGCAGTTTCTACGATTTGTGCGTCTATGAGAGGGGCTACGATGGTTATAACTGGTTCGTTTGGATAAATAATAGAACCTTCTGGGAACGCATATACATCACCAGTAAAGGAGAAATCTTTAAGATAGTTTAGAAATTCCTCACTAAAGATCCCTTGATTCCGTAAAAAATCGATATCACTTTCATCAAAGTGTAGATTTAAAATATACTCAACGATTTGTTCAAGACCACCAAAAATGGCAAAGCCACCCTTATCTGGATTGCGTCTAAAGAACACATCAAAAGCGACGCGATCCGTATTTTCATGTTGTGTAAAATAGCCGTGTGCCATGGTCATCTCATAAAAATCCATGAGCATACTAATATTGCGACTGTCGTGTTGCATCGGTTCACCAACCTTCTAAAATCTAATGGATTTAATCAATCGTTAATCGTATATCCTCATTATACATTATTATTCCTATATAGCCAGTACATACATATATTACAGATTTCATTAACTATCCTAATAATCATTCTTGTGATATAACTATATATATATACTAACTATTTATATATTTCATATATATGTCGGTGAAAGTTATTACTGGGATAAACTCTTTTATTAGTATTACAAATTCAGATACTAATAAAAACACTAAGTATTCCGTATAATCAATCAACATATATATCTATTATTTACATGAGAATGAAAGGAACCATTATGGAATCAATCGTTCAAGCAAAACGCGTATTAGAAATCTTTAAAGAAATGAGCCAAATTCCTCGTGAATCAGGAAACGAAAAAGGCATCAGCGATTATATCGTAAACTTCGCTAAAAACTTGGGGCTTGAGGTTCATCAAGACGATCAATTTAATGTAGTCATCAAAAAGCCAGCGTCTCCAGGTTATGAAAACCGACCTTCTATCATCTTACAAGGCCATATCGATATGGTTTGTGTACGAGATCATGACTCCAATCATGACTTCTCCAAGGATCCTATTGCAAATATCATCGAAGGTGAATGGATGCACGCAGACCACACTACACTAGGTGCGGACAACGGTATGGGTGGTGCCATGATGCTTGCCATCCTCGAAGATGATAGTCAACAACATGGACCTATGCAATTATTGTTCACCACAAATGAAGAAACTGGCATGGATGGCGCTTTCGCCATTAAAGAAGGCCAAGTAAGTGGCGATTACTTACTCAACCTCGATACAGAGGTAGAGCACGACTTTACTGTTAGCTGTGCTGGCGGTTGCCATGTTCACGTAAACATTCCATTATTGCGCGAAAACAACCAACCTGGTTATGATGCAGGATTATCTTTTACCGTAACAGGCCTTAAAGGTGGCCACTCTGGTATCGAAATCTGCGAACAACGTGCTAATGCTAACCAAGTATTAACACGCGTGCTCTATGACATTCAACAACAATATCCTGTATGCTTAGCATCCTTTGAAGGCGGTGTAAAACATAATGCCATTCCTTCTAAAGCAGTAGCTACATTATCCGTACGCGCTGAAGATGTAGAAGCCATCAAAACTTTAATTGAATATCAAGAGAAACAATATCTCCATGAGTATGGTATCCAAGATCCAGGTCTTAAATTTGTCGTAGAAGATGTCGCAACACCTGATGTAGTCTATGCGGATGATACAACAGAAGCCCTCATTACTTACATCTATCTTGCACAAGATGGTGTTCATTCTGTAAGCAAATCTATCCCAAATCTTGTAGAAACTTCTGACAACATCGCAATCGTACGCGAAAATGAACATACTATTGAAGTACTCATCTCTATTCGTAGTTCTAACAGTAACAGCCTTGAATTCTTAGCAAAGAAAATGCTTCTTCTTGCAAAAACACTTGGCGTATCTGCAGAACGCACTGGTGGCTATCCAGCATGGGAATATGACAAAGGATCAAAACTTGAAGAGCAAGCTATTTCCTTACATAACGAAATGTTTGATACACCAGCGAATGTCAACGCAATTCATGCCGGTCTCGAATGTGGCTTGTTAAAAGGTGTACTACCAAATACACAAATGATCAGCTTTGGTCCTACTATCGTAAGTCCACATACACCAATGGAACGCGTTCATTTACCATCTGTTGAAAATGTATATGTATATCTAAAAGCTTTATTAGCTAAGTTACAATAAACATAAAATAGTAATATTGACTATATACTTTATGTATAATTTGGTATACTAAAGGTAATCTAATTAGAGATTTATATAACGAATTCTCTTCTCACCCTCCTATAAGGAGTTCAGTCAACTCTCCCTCGACTGAGTCTTCTATAGGAGGGATTTTTTTATATTCTTCTCCCAAAATTTGAAATTAATATTTATTCATAGAGGAGTATCTCTTCATATATATGTAAATCGATATATACAATACTTTTCACAATCAATTATGAATATTAAATACATCTGTCACTATACTCATATAAGGTATATAACCAATATATTTAATGAGAATTTTAAGAAAAATAGTACTTTCATAACTATGCATATACCCTAGGGTGTATTTTCTGTGTTATCCTATAGGTGTATACTGTGTTTACATTACTCAGGAGGTACGTATGATCCCTATTGTTATCATATCCGGATTTCTAGGGTCTGGAAAAACAACATTTTTACAACACATACTAAAAGAACATAAATCTACAGATAAAATTTTAATTATAGAAAATGATTTTGGTGAAACCAGCCTCGATGCAGCAAATCTTGCAAAAACAGGGGCTACCATTCGTGAAGTTACATCTGGCTGTATTTGCTGTAGCTTGCAAGGAAATTTCCAACAAGCACTGCTCGACATTCTGCAAAATTACGATGTAGATACCATCTATATTGAACCATCAGGGGTCAGCAAATTAAGCGAAATCATCCATACATGCGAGGATAAAGAGATTGCAAAATCCGCCTATGTTCATGCATCGGTAACCACCGTAGATGCCATGCAAGCACCTATGTTTATCAAAAACTTTGGCCTCTTCTTTAAAGATCAAATCACAAATAGTGACGCTATCTTCTTGAGCCATACCGAAGATATCCAACAAACAAGCATTACAAAACGTATGATTCACGAGTTAGCACCAAATACTCCAATTCACGAAGAAGCATGGAGCACCATTGCGTTACGAGACTATATCAAACGTCTCTATCATTGTCATGATGACCACTCTCTACATGACGAACATCTATTTATGAGCCATACCTTTAAAGACTTGCGTACGCTCACATTAGTTCAATGGAAAACCATCTTAGAAGGTATGCCTGATACAGTACTCCGTGCTAAAGGGATTGTACCGACCGCCGAAGGACCTCATGAGTTGCAATACGGTACCCATTACTGTTCCCTATCCCCTAGTGAGTCCACGGACTATAGCTTAGTTGTTATTGGTACAGATTTTAATGTGCCAATGGTACATAACGAAGTGTGTCAATCATGATACCTGTTTATATCGTTACCGGATTCATCGGTTCTGGTAAAAGTACTTTCATAAATGAACAACTACAATATCGTAAAAAGCTTGGTGGCACGGCATGTATCAGCGCCGAAGAAGGTGCTGTATCCCTCATCAAAGAAGGATTACAACTCAATCCTGATAGGCTTAGTGCAATTACGCCTAATGAACCTGATACATATAGTTCTATAGCTAATGAAATCGCAAGCTATATCGATAAGGTAAAGCCTAAAGAAATATGGATTGAATGGAACGGTATGGTCAGCTTTCACCAACTAGAAGCCTTGCTATATAGTGATAAGTTGCGCCATTTATTACAAATCGAAAAGGTATTATATATTTGTACAGACCAATTCGTTGCATCCATTTTGCCTGGTTTAGGTAATGATGTAACAAGCCAATTATATAGTGCCGATTGTATCATCACAGAAACCGACACACATCACGCCTTATTACGGACCTATAACAGAGAGGCAAAAATTGTAACATTACCAACGCCTGAAAAGGTTGTGCAATTATGTCGTAACTCTACATGGGGACTCATACCTAATCTACTAGTTATCGGCATTACAGCCTACATACTATTAGTCACTGCATTCCGTCATGATATTCCTTACTCCATTCACCAATGCTTTGCCATCATTACAGGGCTCATTATCGAGGCTATCCCGTTCCTATTATTAGGAACTATTGGATCAACAGTGATTCGCTATTTCGTACCTCAACGAATACTGCTAAAACTATTAGGAGATTATTCTTGGAAGAGCTATGGTGCTGCCATGGTTAGCGGCTTAGCCTTACCAGTTTGTGACTGTGCTATTATTCCATTATTTAAAGCACTCACAGATAGAGGCGTACCATTATCTGTGGCCCTCCTATTTATGCTCGCTAGCCCGATCATCAATCCTATTACAATTCTATCCACTTGGTATGCCTTTCCAGATAATCCAATGATTTCTGTATGGCGTATCGTACTTGGCCTTGGCGTAGCTTTATTGGTAGCCTTATCATTCCGTTTTATACCACCATCTACGTCTATGATGAAAGCTAAAACGGCACAGAACCTAAGTTATGAAGAAATCGTCTTAGAAGCATCGAAAAGTAAACATATCAATAAAAGAAGATTACTAATTCATATGGAAAAAGAGTTCTCCCAGCTCTTATTCTATTTCTCCATTGCAGCTTGTGTACTATCCGTAGTTCAAGTGTATGGAAAGCCTTGGCTTATCAATGCCGGTATCACATTACCTGACGTGTGGGCTATCCCAATTCTGCTAATATTGGCGTTCTTCTTCTCTGTTTGCTCTACATCAGATGCTATTATAGGCAAATCCTTGAGCACTCTGTTCCCTATGAGCTCAGTCATGGGTTTCCTCATCTTAGGACCTATGCTCGATATTAAAAATGTATATATTTTAAAACAATATATGCCCACATCATTTATTCTTCGTCTAGGCTTAACAATTGTTGTTATATCCTATTTAACAGCATTAGGTTTTCAATTCTTTTTAAGCTAATGTTTAGTCATTACTATTTCAGTTCTTCATGAATATAAAAGGAGATGATTCTATGAAATTAGGACTTAAAGATCGCTTTTCCATTGTGAAAGGCTTCCTTTACCTCACCTTAGGTATCTGCTGTGTATACCTAATCGTAACCGGTCGTTATTTGAACTATATCGCACCACGATATGAACTACTGCTAGGCATTAGCAGTGTAGCTCTCATATTAGGCGGATTGGCTACGGTTATTTGGGCTCCATCGCGCTATTATAAACACAACTGGCGCTCTATCGTACCTATCATTATTCCCGTAGTATTGCTCATCGTTCCTCCTGTCCTTGTACCTACAACTGGTGTTCAAGGTGCAGCACGCATCAATGACGATACAAACAACTTCGACTTTACAAATGATGCCATCGGCGAGGTGATTACTGTTAATAGTGAAAGTAAAGAGCCTGGTATTTCTAAAGACAAAAAAGAAATCGTTTTAAATTCAGATAATTTCTATCAAACAATCGTAAAGGTTGGATCTAATGTAGACCAATACAAAGACTACACAGTATATATGACAGGCTATGTAAACCGCGATGATAATACACTAAAATCTAATGAGTTTACCATCTCTCGTATGGCTATGTCCTGCTGTATTGCTGACGTGGCACCGATTGGCATGACCGCCTATAAACCAGATGGCGATAGCTTAGCTAATGAACAATGGGTTTCTATCGAAGGCAAAGTATCTACGCGAGATTTCCATGGTCGTCAACAACCATACGTAGAAATTACAAAAATAAAATCAGCAGAACCTATTTTAGGTTATGTATATCCTTAACAAACAATCTTGAACCGATAGTCTTAAACAATCTTAAATAAGTCCATAAACAAAAACCGAGGCATCACGCCTCGGTTTTAATAAACATATATTTAGTAAACATATAATAGTATTATATAGCGACTATATTATCGATGTAACTCTTTAACAATTCGTTTGCCAAGAGATGCAGCAACAGCACAAAGGAAGATGTCTGGACCTACTGGAATTAAGAAGCATGTAATAATAACAGCCTCTACCCCAATTGGTTTACCTAAGTACAAATTCATAATGAAGTATAAATAAATCATTCCAAGGCCATACACGATAAATAGATTTAATATAGATCCTGCTAATAATCGTTTAAAGGACAATGTTTCCATAGACTCTGCAATACGGCCCACTGCATAAGCACCTACCATAAAACCAATTAAATAACCAAAGGTGGGTTGTAAAATGTAACCAGGACCACCACCAGATGTAAAAATCGGTACCCCAATTAAGCCTAATACAATGTAAATACCAACACTAGCAGCACCTAATCGACTACCTAACACAATGCCTGCGAGGGTAGTAAATAAGATTTGTAATGTAAATGGACAATTAGGTAATGGTACCCGTATGAAAGCACCTACAGCAATTAATGCTACAAAAAGTGCTGTCATCGTTAACTGACGGGTGGTAATGCGACCTTGTTTCGATACTGTGGAACTCATGGTATACCTCCATTGATAACACATCAACAAACTACTAACTACCTAAATTAAATCACTTGTATTTTTAATTGTCAACTATGCATGTTGACTTTTAGTTAACTATGTAGTCTAATACTATATATACAGCAATTCCAAGTATTTTGTTTTTTTGACCATATATTATAGTTATTATCAATCGTTCATAATAACTAAAAGATATACTCATCTTCATACAAAAAACTTTAAATTTCATTTTATATTCATGCAGCAACATTAAATTATACATAAGTAGATTGAGTAAAATCTACTTTCACAAAACAGTATATAAAAGTACCTTATATTAGGAGGCATTCATTATGAAAAATGTTAAGAAAGTATCAAAGGTATTATGTGCATTTGGCGTTAGTACAGTATTATTAGCAGGTGTAGTTGGCGCAGCTAGCAACCATGCTTATAACAACAATAGTAACTGGAAAGGCGTTGGTAGCGTAGCTCCATCCGCTCAAGCTAACTATTCTGTTGATTACATGGGCGCTGTTACAGTATTCCAACAAAACTTCCCTGGCGCTACTGTAAAATCTATTTCTTACGATGCTAAACACAACCCTTACTATGAAGTAGAAGGTTACTACAACAACCGTGCAGTAGAACTTAAAGTTGATGAAGCAACTGGCCAAATTGTTGGTAAAGAAGTAAAAGGCTATGCTAAAGCTAACAAAACTATTAACGTTCAAAACATCATCATCCCTGAAGTAGCTGAAACTAAAGCTATGGAAAAAGTTGGTTCTGACTTCCAAACTGTAGAATGGACTGTTGAACGTGAAAACGGTCGTGCTGTATACGAATTCGATATGACAACTGGCGGCGGCAAAAAAGCTGAAGTAAAAGTTGACGGCATGAACGGTAAAGTGTTAAGCGCTAAAGTAAAAAGCACAAAATACTAAGATTTTAATTCATCAAGTGAACCCTATCCTAACCCACTTAGATGACACACTACACATATAACACACATACTATACACACAGTATCCACTGGATACACTCTCTAACACAAACTAACACACAAACTTAGAGAGCCCCCTATGACTCACAAAGGGCTCTCTCAAAACCCTATCTCACACAATAGATAAAAGGTCTGTGCTTACACACCACAGACCGAACATTATACACACTATACTCCCTTTAAAAGACCTTGGATCGTTGAATCCAAGGTCTTTTTTCTATTCCCTATCCTCTATCTTCTATCCTCCAGATATTACTATATATTTATAGATGTCTACCATAACCCAACAATCTAATTTACAATTAACTAGGATACATTCTTCAACACAAAAAGACCTCCCACGAAGGGAGGTCTTTTGTATAAGTTTTATAGGTCTGATAGTTTGTGTTCTATTTCTTAAGCGAGGTCATGCTCAAGAATGTCATTTGTATGTTCTGAAAGTTTGATCTATAGTATTTCCACAATGGAAGTAAGAAATTATGCTTTATCCAAAGCTTGTGCCAAGTCTTCGATGATGTCATCGATATTTTCAAGGCCGATGGATACACGGATCATATCTGGTGTTACGCCAGCAGATTTTTGTTGTTCTTCGTTAAGTTGTGCATGTGTTGTAGATGCAGGATGAATAACAAGAGATTTAGCATCTGCTACGTTAGCAAGGTTGGAGAAGATTTCCAAAGAGTCAACAAGTTTAATACCTGCTTCTTTACCACCTTTTACGCCGAATGTGAATACAGCACCAACACCTTTAGGGAAGTATTTATCTGCTAAAGCTTTGTATTTGCTGTCTTCTAATTCTGGGTAGCTTACCCATGCTACTTTAGGGTGTTTGCTCAAGAAATCTACTACTTTACGAGCATTTTCTACGTGACGTTCTACGCGCAAGGACAATGTTTCAACGCCTTGCAAGATTTGCCATGCTGCAAGTGGAGTAATGCATGCGCCAGTATCACGAAGCAATTGAGCACGAATTTTTACAGTGAATGGGATTGGCAAATCACCATATACTAAGCCATTGTAGTGTTCGTCACCTTCGGAGAAACCAGGGTATTTACCAGAACCTTTATAGTCGAATTTACCAGATTCTACTACTACGCCAGCCAATGTTGTACCGTGACCACCAAGGTATTTAGTAGCAGAGTGTACAACTACGTCAGCACCATGTTCTAATGGACGGAACAAGTATGGAGATGCAAATGTGTTATCTACGATCAAGATGATATTGTGTTTATGTGCAATATCAGCTACTGCTTGTACGTCGATAAGGTTAATACCAGGGTTACCGATGGATTCGATGTAAACAGCTTTAGTATTTTCATCGATAGCCGCTTCAAATTCTTCCAAATTATCAGGGTTTACGAATTTAGTTTCGATTCCTAAACGTGGCAATGTTGCTGTAAACAAGTTATAAGTACCACCGTATAATGTGGATGCAGCAACGATGTTATCGCCAGCGCTTGCCACGTTCAAGATGGAGTATGTAATCGCTGCGGAACCAGATGCTACAGCGATACCACCTGCACCACCTTCAAGTTGTGCAACACGAGCATCCAATACATCTGTAGTAGGATTGCCAAGGCGGGAGTAAATACCACCAGGATTAGTTAAGGCAAAACGACCTGCTGCTTCTTCAGCATCTTTAAATACGAAAGATGTAGTTTGGTAAATAGGTACTGCACGAGAACCTGTTGGATCTACTGTATGACCCGCATGTAATTGTAATGTTTCAAATCTGTATTGTTTGCTCATTATAACAACTCCTTTATATTAACTGTGAATTGAGTTCATTCTTTATACCTAGTATACTACTATGTTTTAAAAATTATGTCTACTATTAATTTATACAGTTAGCCATAACTTGAAGCTATAGCAAGCATGTATTTACTCATAAAACAATAATCCGAAAGATGCCAATTACAGCTATATGCAGCTCATACACATAAAAAGCCCCTAATCACTTTTCTAAAACTATCTCACTATAGAGACCGTTAAAAGTAATTAGGGGTATTTCTACTAATCATAATTTAGATATAAGCACCTAAATTTTTATCCCGTTCAAATTTCATTTTTTGGATTTGTTCAATGATGTATGGTGTTTCTTGGTATACATAGTAATTTAACCAGTTTGTAAACAACAATGTACTTACAGAACGCCAACGTACAACTGGCCGTTGTTTTGGGTCATCATCTGGAAAGTAGTTTTCAGGAACCGCAATATCCAATCCTTTTTTAATATCTCGTACATATTCGCGATTGAGTGTATCCCAATCGTATTCAGCGTGACCGAATACAAAAATATGTTTATTATCTAAGCTACGAACAATAGCTGCACCTGTTGGTTCAGACCCTGCTAACAATTCTAGATTACGGTTTTCCTTAATTTGTTCCAAAGAAACCGTTGTATGACGGGAGTGTGGCATCCAGAATTTTTCATCAAAGCCACGTAAGAGCACTGGGCGATCGTTGTAAATATCGTGTTCGTATACACCAAATAGCTTTTCATCCATAACGGATTTATTAATGCCGAAATGATGATACAAACCAGCCTGTGCACCCCAGCAGATATAGAACGTAGAGTATACATGCTCTTCGCCCCAATTCATAATTTCTACTAACTCATCCCAGTAATCAACCTCTTCAAAAGGCATTAATTCTACAGGAGCACCTGTAATAATCATGCCATCAAAGAATTCATCCTTCACCTCATCAAAGGTACGGTAGAAGGTATCTAAATATTGCTCATCCGTATTTTTAGCCTTACGAGATGCAGTATGTAAAAGAGTTAAATTAACTTGTAACGGACTGTTACTAAGAGCTCGCAAGATTTGAGTTTCTGTAACTTCTTTAGTAGGCATCAAATTGACTAGCAATATTTGCAAAGGTCGGATTTGTTGAGTCTCCGCCCGTTCTGTATCCATAACGAAAATGTTCTCTTGAGCTAATTTCGTAATGGCCGGTAAATTTTTTATTACTTTAATAGGCATACTATCACCTCTACACACTAAACAATTTGATAACCTAATCTAAATAATCTAACCAATATTATTAAAAGCCTCTAGCCTCGTAGGCACGACGCCAAGCTTCAAGGCCTTCTTCTAATGTTTTACGAGGACATGCTACATTGATGCGCTCAAAGTCTTCCCCATCAACGCCAAACATGGATCCAGTATCAAGCCACAACTTAGCTTCATTGATAATCCATTCATCGCGTTCCTTAGGGCTCAATGGCAACTTAGAGCAATCTAGCCACATGAGATATGTCCCTTCCGGACGATATACGTGAATTTTTGGCATATATTTTGCCACATAATCAATAGTGAATTGAATATTGTCTTGAATGTACTCTTTCAACTCATCGAGCCAAGGTGCACCTACTTTATAGGCCCCTTCACAGCCAACAATACCCATTGTATTTAATTGGCTATAACCAGCGCGGTCGATTTCTTTGATAAAACGACGACGTAAGGAATCATTAGGAATGAAAATATTGCTTACTTGTAAGCCAGCAATGTTGAAAGTCTTACTAGGTGCTGTACATACGATACAGTGTTCTGCATAGCTTTCACCAAGATCAGCAAAGACCTTGTGCGTATGACCTTTCCAAACAAAGTCAGCATGAATTTCGTCGCTCACGATGAGTACGTTATGTTTAATACAAATGTCGCCAAGACGTTTCAACTCGTCCTCAGTCCACACGCGGCCTACAGGATTATGCGGATTGCACAAGAGGAATAATGTTACATTTTCCTCCACGATAGCACGTTCTATACCCTCAAAATCGATGGTATATTTTTCTTCCCCTTTGATTAATGGCACATTGATAAGGCGACGGTCATTGTCATCGATAACCATGCTAAATGGATAGTATACCGGTTGATTGATAAGTACGCCTTCCCCTTCATTGGTGAAAGCACGAACCGCCATAGCCAAGGCAAAGACGATACCAGGTGTTTTAACGAGCCATTTTCGGTCTGGCGTCCAGTTAAAGCGCGTAGTGAACCAGTTTTGTAATACTTCAAAGTATTCATCATCGGATTCAGTATAGCCAAATACGCCATGATTAACGCGATCCAATAAGATTTGCTTTAACTCAGGTGGTACCTCAAAGTCCATGTCTGCCACCCAGAATGGCAACACATCCACTGGTTTACCACGCTTCACAGCAAAATCGTATTTCAAAGATTTTGTGTGAGTTCTATCTAAAATTTGATCAAAATTATATTGTCCCATAGGAACTCCTTTATTTATTGAAAGCTTGTTCCAAGTCTGCAATCAAGTCTTCTGTATCTTCAATACCTACAGATAAGCGCAATAAGCGACGTGTAATACCTTTACGCTCTGCATCTTCCGGTTTTAAGTCCGGATGAGTTTGCGTTACAGGGTATGTCAACAAGGACTCAGTACCACCAAGACTTTCAGCAAATTGAATAAGTTTAATACCTTCTAAGATTTGTTTAGCTGTTTCTTCACTATCTACTTCGAAGGACAACATACCGCCAAAGCCTGTAGTTTGAGCTTTATTGATTTCATAGCCTGGATGTTCAGGAAGGCCTGGGAACAATACTTTTGTAACTTTAGGTTGTTTTTTGAGCCAATCAGCAAGAGCAATGGCATTCTTTTGGTGTTGTTCCATGCGAAGTGCCAATGTTTTTACACCGCGGATAACGAGCCAGCTATCCATAGCAGATAAGCAAGCGCCTACCGTTTTATAAGTTAATCGCAACTTCGCAGCCAATTCATCATCATTTACAATGGTGAAACCAGAAATAACGTCATGATGACCACCGATGAATTTAGTACCACTATGAACGACAATATCGGCACCTAAGTTCAATGGTTTTTGGAAATAAGGGCTCAAGAATGTATTGTCGATAATGACTAGTGCATTGCGGTCATGAGCTAAGGTACACAAGGCACGAATATCAGTAATCTCCATCATCGGATTTGTTGGAGTTTCAATATAAACAGCCTTTGTATTTGGTTTGAAAGCTGCTTTCACCGCATCAAGATCGGATGTACCAACATAGGTGAACTCAATGCCGTTTTGTTCGTAAATATTTGTGAACATGCGGATAGAGCCACCGTACAAATCATCACCTAAAATGATGTGATCTCCAGGGGAGAATAGATGGAATACAGCGTCCACTGCGGCCATGCCGGAGGAGAATGCCAATGCATCCTTGCCATCTTCAAGACTAGCAATCAATTGTTCCAAACGATCCCGTGTTGGATTAGACTCACGTGTATATTGATATCCTGTTGTATCACCCAACTTTGGATGGGAAAATGTACTAGACATATAAATTGCAGGGGAAATTGCACCAGTGCTATCTGGTCTACCACTGCCATGAACGCATTTTGTATTAAATTTCATTCCATTCAACTCCTCATATTTGTATACAATATATTAATTATAAAAGTAGACAATGATTAAGGTCAACAAAAATGGGCACTCATACGCCATGAGTGCCCCCAAAAAGTCATATCTATTTTGAATGGCTTGCCATAACTCTAGGTTAAGTTAGCCTAATTTTTTGTACGTTTTGTAATAAGCAATGCCAAGATAATGCCCAAAGAAGACGTCACTAGTTGCGGCCAACTAGACACAAACAACATAGTATTTACAATCTTCGGTGGAAATTGGAATAGAGAGAAGAACAAAGAATATCCGCCGAATAGAACACCTGCTTTCACTAAAGCCGCCACAACAATAAGCAATACCTTCCGTTTATGTTGTAACCAATAGGCTACAAATACATAGGCAGTCGTGCCAAGGGCGGTAATCAAAATAAACGGTGGCAACGGCAACATACCTTGTAAATGCGCTACTACAGGCGCAATCCAGGCGATAACGAGACCATTTTTCCAACCATAGCGCCATGTGGCTAGTACAAACGTAGCAGACGTGATGGAACCGATGAGGAACATACTCACCTGGTTAGGAATAAATGGGAAAATAAGGCGCAAGCTTTGCGCCAATAAGGCTACAGCCAACAATAGGCCTGTGCCCGTAATAGATTTGGTAGACATAAGAACCTCCTACTATACAATATAGATTTTTAAGAGGTACTTACCTCATATAGTAAAACTAAGCCTCTACAAAATATAGACGTGCCCGATCATATACCCAATTATAAACATAAGTATAACCTAAGATAACCAATGTCATCGTTATATCTGTCACAAAAGCCATCCAAAAACTCATATGCATCATGTACATAATAATCGGTACAGTAGCGAACATAAATAGACCTTCAAACAATACCGCATGAATAGTACGGATTACAGGCCCCCGCTCTAATCGATCACCTGGTACTAGTTTATCAAATATCCAGTTAAACACAAAATTCCAAACCATAGCTAGCAAGGAAAAAATAACCATCAATACAAAAGGCTGTCCATCATGCGGAACAAACAACATCACCAAACAACCGATTAAAATACAACCAACCTCATACAAAATCGACTGTACCACACGCTCTGAAGCAGACATAATAAACACCTCCATCAGAAACTAGACAAGAAATTCACTATCACTCTACTATTATATTTATTTTTTTAGATTTGTCGAGTTTTGTGGAGTATTGCCATTTCAGGATAAAAAGAAGCCGCATTGTATCTTCTAAGCGACTTGCCCTCCCGAAGTGAGTTATGCCATTTTCGGATATAAAGGAAGCCCCTCGTAGTGTTCTGTAAGCTCGACTTGCAAGGAATGGAGAGCGAGCAGAATGCTACGAGGGGCTCTATTTAATTATCCTAAAAGTGGCATTACGAACTCAATCCATGGAATCCCCACCACAATAAAGATTGCGAGGTAGATAATCCCAAAGATAGCGCCTAATTTCCAGAATTCAGGACCTTTGTTGTAGCCACTAGCAAACCAGATTGGGCTGTGTCCTGTACCATATGGTGTAAGGATACCCATGATACCCATTGGTACTAAAAGAATTAACATAACTTGAGCTGGATCAACACCAGGAATTTGAAGAATTAGAGTTGCAAACAAGCCTACCATAGCTGTTACATAAGCAGTGCCGGAAGCAAAGAAGTAACGAAGCAAGCAGAATGCTAACAATAAACCAAGAACTGCCATTGTAGGATCTAAAGAAACTAAAGAACCACCTGCAGATTTAGCAAGCCAGTCTAAGAAGCCTACGTTTTTAAGACCAGAAGCCATAGGCACGAGTGTAGCGAACCAAGTCAAAACATTCCATGCTGGTTTGTTAGCAAGGAAGTCTTGCCATGTCATAATCTTAGTGAAAATCATCAAGATAATAACAATTAAAGCTGTTGTAGTTGGGTTTACTTTGAATGTAGATGCACCAATCCATAGTACAAGAGCCAATACAGAAATCAAGGCCATGAAGATTTCACTGCGTGTCATGGAACCTAATTTCTTGTATTCATCTTTTGCCCATGCTGCAATTTCAGGGGAACCTTTTACCTCTGGTTTGCAGAATACATAGGTCAATAATGGTGTGATGATGAACAAAATAAGACCTACTGGCAAGAATGCAAGGAACCATGTGCCCCAGTTAGCAGCTACGATACCAGATTTAGCAGACAATTCTAGAGCCAATGGGTTTGGCGCTGCGCCAGTCAAGAAAATAGAGCTAGATACACATGTAGTTGCCAATGCTACCCAGTTCAAATAAGAACCAATTTTACGAGGGTTCTTATCTGGATAGGAATCGAACATTGGGCAAATACTAGATACGATTGGATAAATCGTACCACCGGAACGAGCCGCATTACTTGGAATGAATGGAGCCAACACAAGGTCAGTAATAGCAATGGCATAACCAAGACCTAAGGAAGACTTACCAAGTTTTGCCACGAGGAACAAAGCAATCCGACGACCAAGGCCAGAGTTTTCATAACCAATACCAATCATGAAGGCTGCAAAGATCAACCATACGATGGCATTAGAGAAACCACTGAGGCCCCAACTGATAGCTTGCGCATCAGTAATTGCCTTTGCTACACCAGTTGCTTTATCTACCACAGGGGCAGGACCAACCTTAAACAACATAGATACGGTAACTGCAATGATACCGATAAAAGCTGGTGGCATTGGTTCTAAAATCAAACCTACCACGAGGCCAGCGAAAATACTTACATAAATCCAAGAATTTGCGCTAAGACCTTCAGGAGCACCGATGAGCCATACAAGAATAGCTACTACAAGCGGTGCGAATAATTTCCAATTCAACTTCATTAGAAACTCTCCTTACTACTTCAAAACAAAAATTGCAAAAATTGCCTATTTAGTATATCAAAAATTTTAATAAGATGATATAAACTTAATCATAATACTTATTAATTGATAATAAACTTTTAGTAATAAATTTCATCCTACTAGTAGTAGAAAACGGCACCATTGTGAAACAAGGGACACATCACGAACTGATAGAGCGTGGTGGTCACTATAAAGAACTCTATGAAAACTATGCGGCAGGCATGACAGTATAAGTCACTCTACAAAAGGGCCCCACTTATATCAGCCAATAAAGGCCTCATGTTATCCCATATAAATAGAACCCCTAATAAGTAAAAACTTATTAGGGGTTCTTTTATTGTACGCCGAATAGGCATGACTAAACCCCCAGTTAAACTGGGGGTCGGTAAAAATTCTTAGAGAAAAGGAAAGAACCTCCTAATGATAGAATGAAGTTGGTCTGGCAACCACAACATTTCAACATAGGAGGTTCAATGTCAATGAATGACGTAAAAAGCTTATCACATAGTAAATGGAGATGTAAATATCATATTGTTTTTGCACCAAAGTATAGAAGACAAATAATTTATGGTCGGATAAAAGCTGATGTAGGTAAAATCTTACGAGATTTATGTAAGAGGAAAAATGTAGAGATTATAGAAGCGGAATGCTGTCCGGATCATATTCATATGCTAGTAACGATACCACCACATTTAAGCGTATCGAGTTTTATGGGATATTTAAAAAGCAAAAGTAGCCTCATGATATTCGATAAACACGCAAATTTAAAATATAAGTATGGAAATAGACATTTCTGGTGTAGAGGATATTATGTGGATACGGTAGGACGATATGAAGGAGCGATAAAAGAGTATATTCGCAATCAACTACAAGAGGATATAGCGCAAGATACATTAAACTTTAAAGAATACACCGACCCGTTTACGGGTGAGCCAGTAAAATAGGCAAAATAAAAGCCCCCGAGTAGGGGGCAGCCAGTGGTAATAGAGTGGTTGTCAGATCATTCAATGCCCTCTTTAGAGGGCTACCACTAGAGAAAGACCCTTATAGGGTCAGAGCAAACCACCCGTTCTACGGGTGGTTATGATTTTGTGCCTATATAACTGTTCATGCCTATATATCACATTATTATATTCTATTCACCTTTTGGTACGAACCATAGGCCGTTGTTATTTTTTTCCATGTAGTCTTTGAATTCTTGAGAGTGGTAAGCTGCTACAATGTCTTTTGCCCATTGTGCATCTTTGTTCTTCTCGTTAACTACGAGTTGTAACAACCATTGTGGCAATACATCTTCGTTCGCCAATGCAGATTTAGGATCAATTTTTGCATTATAGATAATAGCGCCTGTAATAACGATATAATCGAAGTCAGTACGTACAGAAGGAATTGTAAGGGATTTCATTTCTGTAAATTTAAGATGTTTAGGATTTTCAATAATATCTGCTTGTGTTACTGTCGCTAAATCTTTATTTGGATCAAGTTTAATCCAACCGATTTTTTGCAATAACGCATAAGCACGAGCCATGTTGGATGCATCATTAGGTACTGCAATAGTGTCGCCATCTGCCACTTGATCTAAAGATGTTTTAGAACCACTAAAGATACCTGCTGGTACTGTTGGAATTGGAGTTAAGGCTACAAGATGACCATTTTGTTTTTCGTTGAAGTTTTTCATGTATGCTGTATGTTGTTCAACGTTGAAATCTACTTCACCATCGCTCAACACTTGGTCTGCTTGTACCAAGTCAGACATATCTACACCTTTAAAGGTATAGCCTTGTTTTTCCAAAATTGGTTTTACACCTTTTTCAAACAATTCAGAGTAAGGGCCTTGAGATTTACTATAAGTTAATTCTTTTTTAGCACCATTATCACTATTGTTTGAACCGCAGCCTGCGATAAAAGCTACGCTGAATACTAATGCCGCACCAAGGGCAAGAAGTTTCTTAAATTTCATGGTATATTCTCCTATACTTTTACAATCAATATAACCAAAATCTATTTCATCAAATCAGGAACGACGCGCACGACGTGCAAAGTAGTTACCTATTGTTTGAATAATTTGAACAAAGATAATCAAAATAACAACAGTAAATAACATCAATGGGAAGTTCAACCGCTCATAACCATAGGTAAGGGCCAAGTCACCTACACCGCCTGCGCCAATGGCACCAGCCATAGCAGTAGCACCAATAAGGCCAATAGTACCTGTTGTAATGGATAAGATAAGCGAACCCTTTGCCTCTGGTAAAAGGAAATGCCAAATCACCTCAAAATGGGATGCACCCATCGATTGTGCAGCCTCGATAATGCCTTTATTAACCTCTAAAATAGAGTTTTCAAAGAGTCGAGCAAGATAAGGCGCAATGAATATAACAAGTGGTACGATAGCCGCCGTTGTACCAACCCGAGTACCAACAATCATCTTAGTCAACGGTAAGATAAACACCATTAAGATAATAAATGGTACAGAACGCACAATATTAACAATTGTGTTTGTAATGGTGTAAACAATGCTGTTTTTGACAATACCATTAGGATTTGTTACCACTAGTGTAACTGCGATAATCAGCCCTAGTATGGTGCCGATGAAGAGAGACAGGAACACCATGTATAATGTTTGTTCTGCAGCTAGTAATAACTGCGAACCTGGAACACCAAGTTCTTGCATAAAGAAGTCCATTATAGTGTCACCTCCTGCCATTCAATACCTTGTGTCACAAGATATTCTTTTACCTTGCCCACTTCAAGATCATCACCAATAAACTGAACAATAAAAATACCAAGTACTGTATGTTCTAGCTCTGTTACGGTAGCAAATAACACACTTGTTTCTAAATCAAAGGTTTTGTTAATATGATATAAAACATTATCGGTCGTATTATTTCCTAAGAAATGCATCTTAAGAATTGTATATGGCCGTTTATCACAAGCCAAGGTATGTTTCACTGTTGATGGAATTTCATCAGGAATTACAGTACGTACAAATCGCTTTGTTGTTTCATGTTTAGGTTTACTAAACACCTCAAGTACGGAGCCACTCTCTATGAGCTTTCCATGCTCCATAACCACAACGCGATTACAAATTTTTTGAATTACATCAATCTCATGAGTGACGATAACCACCGTTACCCCAAGTTCACGATTAACGCGCTCCAATAATTGAAGAATAGACTCTGTCGTATCTGGATCAAGAGCACTTGTTGCTTCATCACAAAGCAGAATTGATGGATCTGTAGCCAGCGCACGAGCAATACCTACACGTTGCTTTTGACCACCAGATAATTCTCCAGGATATGCATTTGCTTTATCGCCTAAATCAACAAAGTCTAACAAGGTTTTAACCTTTTTATCAATCTCTGATTTAGGAACTTTATTTAGAATTAATGGAATCGCCACATTATCATATACAGACTTAGCATTCAACAAATTGAACTGTTGAAATACCATGCCGATGCGCTTACGCACTTTTCTAAGCTCGTTAAAACTTAAACTATTGATATTCACACCATCTATTTCAACATGACCAGAGGTAGGTACCTCTAAGGCATTAATCATGCGCAGCAGTGTAGATTTACCAGCTCCACTGAAGCCAATAATGCCAAATATGTCGCCTTTTTCTATGGTAAAGTTTACATCAGATAATGCAGTAACCTTTTGCTTATTAACGTCAAATTCTTTCGTTACATTTCGTATAGCAATCACTGTACCGCCTCTTTCCCTTTATATTGATAGGAATTAATATTTCTCCTAAAACATATCTTCAAGGTATGTTTTAATTATGTACTTAGATTACTACAATTTATAAGGACTGTCAAACAAAAAAGAACCTTAACCATCAATGGATTAAGGTTCTCTTTTATATAACGCTTATATTATAAGGGTTTACATCCCTATTTTTCTATTTTTATATCTTTATATCTTTTACATCAAATCTAGATGATTCAGACTCTAACAAAATTAACTTATCTATATCGATTAAAGAGATATAAGGAGCCTAAAATAACAGGTGCCCCAATATAGAGTCCCATGTTTGGTATTTCTCCCAATAAAAAGGCTGCTACTATAGCTGCCACAATTGGCGAGATATACATAAAGTTAGTTACATCAGACACCTTTTCGGCATATTCAAAGGCATAGCTCCAGAATACAAATCCAAGTGCACTGGAAAAGAATGCTAAATACAGCATAGCAAGCTTTGCACTAATAGGTGCGGCTACAATCATATCAATAGCATGATCTGCAAATGGCAATGCCATAATAGCACCGGTAAACATGGACCACATAGCAATAGTGATGGAGTTATACCCTTTCAGGCTAAGGCCACGATTGAGGATGTTATAAATCGCAAACAGTATCATACCCAACAACGTCCATATGGCACCCATAGGAATTGTAAGAGTAGAATTCCAAAGAATAATAATAGCTACACCTATAAATGCAGTGATAGTGAAGATCCATCCGACGGGACGTATTCTATCTTTATACACCACTAACGCTAAAAGTGCTGTCGTCATGGGCGTTAAAGCCATAATAATACTTGACGTAGCTGCTGGGATTGTGCGAAGTCCTTCATTAAAAACAACTTGATAAAGGAAGTTCCCTGTAGCCCCCAACAAAATATATATGCCCCACTCACGCCAAGATGTAGGGATGTGTAATCCTTTAAATACACCAATAATTAGCATGAGTATAGCCCCACCTACAACTCTTGCTACAGAGAGGGTCAATGCATCTACTGATTGCAAAGCTAACTTACCAAAAGGAAACGCCGTAGCCCATACGGCAATCGTGGCAGATGCACCCAAAATAGCTTTCATTCGATTTGTCATTAGCATCCACCTTTCTACATAGTTCCTAAATTAATACTATCTAAATATTACCATAATAAGGCCCTAGGATTCCAAGAATGTACATCACACTATATCTAATACTTTCTATTTATTGATATAAATTTTCATTATTTAAAGATAATATAAAAATCAAAAATCCAGGTGTACATCCCCATATTTTTCAATTCAAACGTTATAATTACTGGATTTTAAATGATGAACCCATTATTGTAGGATTTTAAATAAGAACTATTCTTACGAAAATTGCATAGCATGTATTGAAAATATATATCATTTAAAATTTGTGAAATCGAGACAAACATTGTACACTATAGGCATAGAAATCTATAGTTATATCCTTTTATGGAGGTGCAAAATGCAACATACTGCATGGAAAGATTTTAACACAGGTGTGTGGGATAAAGCCGTTGACGTACGCGACTTTATTCAAAGAAACTATATCCCCTATGAAGGGGACGATTCCTTCCTTGCTGGTCCTACAGAAAGAACGACAAAATTATGGGATCAAGTAATGAAGCTTTATGAGGAAGAACGTGAAAAAGGCGGCATGATCGATGCTGATACTTCCGTGGCCACACACATTACTGCCCATGCGCCAGGATATATCGACAAAGACCTTGAAACAATCGTTGGTTTACAAACTGACAAACCTTTAAAACGCGCTATGTTCCCTTATGGTGGCTTGCGCACAGCGAAATCCGCTATTGAAGAATACGGCTTCAAAATGGAGCCCCGAACAGAAGACTTCTTCAGAAAACATCGTAAAACTCATAACGATGGTGTATTTGATGTGTACACACCAGAAATGCGTGCCGCTCGTACAGCTCACATCGTAACTGGTTTGCCTGATGCTTACAGCCGTGGCCGTATCATCGGTGACTATCGCCGTATCGCGTTGTATGGTGTTGATTACCTTATCGAAGACAAAAAAGAACAATTTAGCATCACAATGGGCGATATGCTTGAAGATGTAATTCGCGATCGCGAAGAAATCCAAGAACAAATTCGTTCCTTGAAGGAATTGAAAGAAATGGCTGCGTCTTATGGTTACGATATTTCTGGACCAGCTAAAGATGTTAAAGAAGCTATGCAATGGATTTACTTCGGCTACCTTGGCGCTATTAAAGAGCAAAATGGTGCTGCTATGTCCATCGGCCGTAACTCTACATTCCTCGACATCTACGCAGAACGTGACCTTCGCAATGGTACATATACAGAAGAACAAATTCAAGAATTCGTAGATCATTTCATCATGAAATTACGTATGGTTCGCTTCGCACGTATCCACGAATACAATAACTTGTTCACAGGCGATCCTGTTTGGACTACAGAATCCATCGGTGGTATGGGTACTGACGGCCGTACATTGGTTTCCAAAATGTCCTTCCGTTACCTACATACATTGACTAACCTTGGTCCTGCTCCAGAACCAAACCTCACTGTATTGTGGTCCCCTCGCATGCCTATCGGCTTCCGCCGCTTCTGTGCGAAATTATCCATCGAAACATCTTCCATCCAATACGAAAACGACGACTTAATGCGTCCTAACTCTGGTGATGACTACGCTATCGCATGTTGCGTATCTCCAATGCGTATTGGTAAAGAAATGCAATTCTTCGGCGCTCGTTCCAACTTGGCTAAATGCTTGCTTTACGCGATTAATGGCGGCGTTGATGAAAAATTGAAAAAACAAATTGGTCCTAAATACCGCCCTATTACTTCTGAATACTTAGAATTCGACGAAGTATGGGAAAAATTCGACGACATGATGGAATGGTTGGCAGGCGTATATGTAAACGCATTGAACATCATTCACTACATGCACGACAAATATGCTTATGAAAAACTAGAAATGGCATTGCACGACCGCAAGGTAACTCGTTGGTTTGCAACTGGTATTGCTGGTTTATCCGTAGTAGCTGACTCCTTGTCCGCTATTAAATATGCTAAGGTAAAACCTATTCGTGACGAAAACGGCATCGCTGTTGATTTCGAAATCGAAGGTGACTTCCCTAAATATGGTAACGATGACGATCGTGTAGATAGCTTGGCAGCAAAAGTTGTTTCCACATTTATGAATAAAATTCGTAAACATCCTACATACCGTCAATCCGTTCCTACTATGAGCTTGTTAACAATTACTTCCAACGTAGTATATGGTACAGCAACAGGTTCCACTCCAGATGGTCGTAAAGCTGGTGAAGCTTTTGCTCCTGGTGCTAACCCAATGCATGGTCGTGACACTCACGGTGCTGTTTCTTCGTTGGCATCCGTAGCAAAAATGCCATGGCGTGATAGCTCCGATGGTATTTCCAATACCTTCTCTATCATTCCTGACGCATTAGGTAAATCTGGTGAAACATTTGTGTCCGTCAGCGATTTTGATATTGAGTTAGATCCATCTCAATTGCCTAACTCCAATACAAACTTCGCATGTAGTGAACCGAATGTTACTATAAAGGAAGATAAATAACGTCTTCCATAGTATCTGTGTGCTTTCACCGGCACCGATACGAGTGTTAGTCTTGGTTGAAAGGAGGCAATACCCATGAGCAACCAACAACAAGTTGATAACTTGGTAGAGTTATTGGATGGCTACTCCCAAAAAGGCGGTCATCATTTGAACGTTAACGTGTTCACTCGTGAAACATTGTTAGACGCTCAAAAACATCCTGAGTTGTACCCTCAATTGACTGTTCGTGTATCTGGTTACGCAGTACACTTCAACAAATTGACAAAACAACAACAGGACGAAGTTATTTCCCGTACATTCCATCAACAAATCTAATCGAGGTTTACTATGACAGGACGTATTCATTCGGTTGAAACGATGGGTACGGTTGATGGTCCAGGCATGCGCATGGTGGTTTTTCTCCAAGGATGCCCCATGCGTTGTGCTTATTGCCACAATCCCGACACATGGAATGAAAGTAGCGATGATGTTAAATTTATGACTGTTGAGGAGTTGTGGGACCAGTACGAACGTAACCGCCAATTTTATACTAATGGTGGTATCACCGTCACAGGTGGGGAAGCTCTAATGCAAATCGACTTTGTTACTGAGCTTTTCACATATTTCCGTGAAAGAAACGTCCATACCTGTTTAGATACAAGTGGAATTTGTTTTGATCCCCACCAAGAGGTGGCCTACCGTAAGCTACTCAGTGTCACTAGTCTCGTCATCCTAGACCTTAAAGAAATCGATCCTGATAAACATCTGTGGTTAACTGGCAAATCGTTAGAGCCTATTCTCGGCTTTGCACGAATGACAGCAGACGTAGAAGTTCCCATTTGGGTTCGTCACGTTGTAGTTCCTACGATTACAGATAATGCAGATCATCACTATCGTCTAGGCTTTTTCCTAGGATCTCTGAAAAACTTACAAGCCGTTGATTGCTTACCATATCACGTTATGGGTACTGCTAAATATAAGGAGTTAGGTCTCACCTATCGCCTCGAGGGCATACCAGCCGCATCAAAAGATATAGCGGCTAAAGCGACAAGAACCGTGGTGGAAGGCATCAAGGCCTATCGACGCCATTGGTGGAGTCCCATCAAAACACAACATCAATCATAATCAAGTTTGAGGATAACTACCTCCCTTGATATATATACACATATATATTAAAAACTTGATCTATGATAGCCCTAAACAATAGAGCCGCCCCCACACAACCGGGGACGGCTCTTATTGTATTTATAGACTATTTAAATATCTATAATTGGTACACTATTTTCACTACTATCAGTGCAGTGTTCAATCTGATATTCTATTTATTCTAATATCTATTTTATTTAGACACTACGTTAATAGGTTCACCTTTAAAGAAGGCTTGTACATTGTCACGAATGATGCCTACCAAACGTTGACGTGTTTCTAGACCTTTCCAACCCATATGAGGTGTGATGATAACATTATCTAATGTATATAGAGGGCTATCCTCTGCTGGAGGTTCTACCTCTTGTACATCGAGGCCAGCACCTGCAATACGTTTAGCCGCTAATGCTTCACAAAGGTCGGCTTCATTAATAAGAGGACCACGACCTGTATTGACGATAACAGCATTTGGCTTCATCTTAGCGATGGTTTCTTTATTAATCATGTACTTAGTTTGGTCATTCAACGGGCAATGCAATGTAATATAATCACTATTTTCTAGTAATTCATCAAGGCTTACATAACGAATGCCGTCGCCATCAGCCTTTGGTGTACGCGTATGGATTAAGATATTCATACCAAGTGCTTTAGCTACTTTGATCACTTCCATACCAATGTGGCCAGCACCAACAACACCTAATGTTTTACCATTCACTTCTGTGTGGCTCACTTGCAAATATTTTGTAAAGTTGCTGCGATCACCTTTAGCGAGCATACCGATTTGTTGTTGCATTGTAGATGCAAAATTGAGGATCATCATGATTACCGTATGCGCTACACGCTCTGTGCTATACGCTGGAATGTTGCACACAGTGATCCCTCGTTCCTTTGCTGCATTAAGATCAATATTGTTATAGCCTGTACCTGCTTCAACGATGAGCTTTACTGTATCTGGGAATTGTGAAAGTAACTCAGTATTAACAGGAAGCTCTTTTGTTACTACTACACGAGCCCCTTGGATACGCTCAATAAGCTCTTCATTTGTACTGTCGTCATAAACCTGTACATCATTAGATAATATGGAGAAATCTAATGCATGGTCATAATTCATTTTACCTGCGTTTACTACTACTACACGTTCGCTCATGGGAACCTCCTACATAGATGCTATATTACATATTTATTAATTCCAAACCTACAAGTAATCTGGCTATGTTCACGATGTTAGATGACTACAATTTTGTCTAAATCATTCATAACCAATCTATTAGCTAGAAAAAGCATATATCATACCCTACTATAAATTATACTATTATTTATATAAATTTATACTATTAATATCACAGCTAACTATATTAATTAGTATACTTTCACAATTATTGTATATAATATATGCAGAAAAGCTATAAAATTCAAAATAATACCAATATTTCTGTATAAAACTTTCACAAAAGTATTGTTTAATTCCCTAAAAGTTATACAATAAGATTAATGTTATATAGAATTGAGGAATACCATGAGACCCACCTATTTGACCATAAATACAAGTCTCGTTCGCGAGAACTTGCGCAAAATTAAAGATAGTTTACCGGAATGGAGCACATCTACAGCTGTTATCAAGGCCAATGGCTATGGCCACGGCAGCGTTATGATGGGCCGTATAGCCGTTGAGGAAGGTTATGAATCCTTAGCCGTTGCCATTCCTGAAGAGTCAGTTCCACTTCGCAACGCAGGGATTATGGTACCAATTTATCTACTTGGCCTCACAAGACCTCAGTCCTTTGAGCTTGTAGCAGACACAAATTCCATTCCAGCTGTATGCGAATCTACCGATTTAGAAGCACTCGACAAGGTAGCAGAAAATCACGATATGATTATCCGCGTTGCAGTCGCCGTTGATACAGGCATGCATCGTATTGGTATCAAGCCTGAAGATGCTGTTGAGTTTATCAAACGCGTTGAATCCTACGAAAATCTCGAGGTAGACGGTTTCTTCTCTCATATGAGTAACGCCGATGCGGCGGATCAAAGCCACGCTCATGGACAGGCGCAGAAATTTCATAAAATGGTCGATGAAATCCGTGCATTTAGACCTGATGCAGACTATCGCTTCTCTCTTGCCAATAGTGCTGGCTTATTATCCGTAAAAGACAGCTTATTCACCGATGCCCGTCCTGGCATTATTCAATACGGCATTATGCCATCCCTTGATGTACCAAATCGATTGGGGTTAAAACCAGTTCTCTCCTTCCATAGCGAAGTAGTACATGTACAGCATTTGGAATCCGGCGAAGGTATCGGATATGGTTCTACCTACGTAACACCTGAACCTATGACGATTGCTACCATCCCTGTAGGCTATGCAGATGGATATCCTCGCAGCTTATCCAATCGCGGCACGGTCCTTATTCATGGTACACGTTGTCCTGTAGTGGGCCGCATCTGTATGGACCAATTCATGGTGGCCGTGCCTGATACAATTACTGTACAGCCTGGTGATAAGGTTGTGCTCTTAGGTTCTCAAGGTCATGAAAGCATCTCTGCCCTAGAGATTGCTGCCCTTGCCTCTACGATTCCATATGAAATCTTCTGTGGTTTCTCTGAGCGCGTACCTAGACAATACATATAAAGACTAACTATTTTACTAATAGCAAAGGCCTCATATACAAGAAGCGCAGATATACATTATCGTATCTGCGCTTTTTTATGTTTTCAGCACTTATGAAACTTACAACATGTATATATTTATATTAATATTATTACCCAGAAAAAAGCCCGTAGTACATGCAGCGGTCTACATGTATTACGGGCTTTCCTGCTCCCCTATACCTAGCGTACTGTAAAGCAGTTACGTTCTTATTGTGAGAGAGAGTATTATATACCAAGTATATAATCTTATGATTGGGAGGGAACCACAATGCATAAGGGGCCCTCTGAACGACAGACGGCATAGGAGAGAGTCAATGTTTGTCTATCCAATCCAGAGGGCTGCGTGTGTAATTGTTTATTGTGTGTAAGTGTATTGTGTATGTGTGTAAGTATGTGTGTGTATAGTTTTGTGTGTTTAGTGTTCGTGTATTAAAGGGGTTTGCTTTACAGTGGCATAGGATATGGATTAACTTATTTTACTGCCATACCTGTTTTTGCATCCAATACGATGGATACAGGTTTATTTTGTGCATCATGGAACTCTACAGTATAAATAGGTTTACCGTTTTGGTTTGCTACAGACCAAGAGTTAATACCAGTTGCTACATTGCCAGTTTGTGCGAAGGCTGCATTGATCGCCACATGTGGAGGTAACACAGTACCAGCATCAATAGCACTAGCTTCCATAGATGCATCATATGCTTTAGGAGTACCTTCAGTTACATTACCAGATGCCACATCTAGAGTCATGGAATGGGCACCACTAGTATTGAAACCGTCTACTTCATAGATAGCAGTTTTATCGGCAGCTTTGAAGGATACATTAGTAATCTTAGAGTCGCCATATTTATTTTCAAATTGGTCGATTAAATAATTAGCACCAATTACGAAAATACTATTTTGATCGACTACGCCTGCTTGCTTACTTGTTGTGCTAGGTTGTGATTTTCCACTTTTAGAGTTTTTTTTTCCTCTTTAGTAGTTTCTTTTTTGTCAGCTTTTTTATCTGCTTTTACTTCTTTAGTTTCTTTTACAGCTTTATCAGCTTTAACTGCTTTGTCAGCTTTTACTTTAGGCGCTTTGTGTGCTTGCGCTTTTTTAGTATTTTTTTCATCTTTATTAGCTTCTACTTTTTTATCTGCTGCACGCACTACTTTAGCTTCGCTAGGAGCTTTTGCCACAGCTGCAGTTTCAATTGTAGGAGTTACTGCTGCAGGATTAGCTGCTGCTGGAACTACAGTGTCTTGAGCTACTGGAGCTTTTACGTCTTGAGTTGCTGTTGGAACTGGTGTAGTATCTTGAGCTACTGGTGCAACTGGAGCCACTTCAACTTTAGCCGCTGTTGGTACAACTTTAACTGCTGTAGGAGCTGCTTCTGTTTTAGCTGCTACTGGAGCTGCTTCTACTTTAGCTGCTGGAGTTACTTGAATTGTAGGAACCACTTGATGAGTAGCAGGTTCTGCGACAGGAGCTGTAGTAGCTGCTACCTCTTGAGTTACAGGAACTGGTGTTGCTTGTTCAGCTGCTGTTACTGCTACAGTAGCACCAAATACGCCAGCTACTGCTAAAGCAATACTACTTTTCAAAATAGATTTTTTCATAATATCCTCCTTGATAATCCATATATATGCAAAACTACGCATATATATTTTTAACCAACTCGGTGTTATCGTTATAGTTCCAAAACATATATCTAGCGTGGACTGTAGATATATAGTCTGGAAATTCCCGATATATTTGAGTTCTGTCCTTTGACTGGACACATATTATCCATAATCTATGAAATAAAAATGTAGAACCCATCGGTCCAGCTTATTTTGGCGTGAGTCTAAAATGAATTTATATGTAATTTAAATGAAATTCTATAGTATTCGATTTACAATTAAGTATTATATGAACCAAATCTAAAAAGCTATATATCCCATGTATAAAGGAACCACGGCCTCTCATTGCACTTCTCATAATCTAAACATCCCATTTCATGAGCAAACTTTCACAAAAAAAGCTCCTTAAAACTATCATTTACTACAAAAAAGACAGTTTTAAGGAGTTTAATTGTTATATTTAAAATAATAAGCCCTTAACTATTAAGTTGTATTTACTAATTATAGAAAGGTTTAATCATCAAATTTAACAGATAATAAAGTACCATTCATAGCATCAATTCGTACATCTACCTCTTTGTCACCTTCTGTACCGAAGCTAACTTTGTATACTATTTTACCTTTGTCATGGTGTACAGACCACTCATTAAGGCTTGTCGCTTTGCCTTGTGTTTGAGCATAGGCAAAGTTAACTACTGCTGCTGGCGGTAAGATTTCACGAGGATCAAAGGATTTTTTCTTTAAGGATTTATGGAAGTCACCTTCACGTTTTTCAAAGATTTGATTTGTGGCATAGATATACGTAAGCTCATATTTGCCACTTTCATCAAAACCGTCTACATCATATCTAATTTGACCACCATCCGCATCAAAGGAGATTTCAGTGATAGCTGCATTTGGATGATTTTGAATAAATGCATTTAATAAACCATTGGCACCTACAATCGCTGCATGGTTTCCATCAACAACGGCAACAGTTGGTTCTACCGCTACTAAATGGGCTGCACTTGCATTTGGCATACCAAACACTGCTGCCAAGGCTAATACAAGGCTACCTTTTACAAATAAGGATTTCATAGGCTCCTCCATCTCTCAAACAGGACCATAGTGTGTATATATACAATTATACACTAAATCGATACGATTTATTAATCTTTATTTATAATATTAATGCATAGACAACTCCCCTATGATACAATGCACGTAGAATATTTTTTACTACAAGTGAGACGATTATGATTTCAATATATCCTACTATATATCACACATTTCAATGCAAAGCAGATCGATGTGAAAATACATGTTGTCAACTTTGGACCATCGATATCGACGAGTCCACTGCTGAACGCTATCACACCATGACAGGCCCTCTTGGTGAAAGCTTACGCCAAGCTATCACTGTGGATGATGAGGGCAGCCATTTCGTATTTTCTAAGGAACAACCTATGTGTCCTTTACTCAATGAAAACGGCCTCTGTAAAGTTGTGCTCGAACTCGGTGAAGAAGGCCTATGCGATACATGCCATATGCATCCACGTTTTTATAAATACATTGAAGACCTCGAACTATGTGGGGTCGGTCTATCCTGTGAAGCATCAGTTGAACTACTCGCAGAGGATACTCAATCCGATCAGGTAATCTTTACCATTGAAGACGATGATGATGAGTTTAGTCCTGACGAGCGTTTAACTATTCAGAATATATTTGAACTATTAGCCTTTGATATAGATTCATCATACTTTCAATACAGCCCAAATCCTGATGTACAATATTATGCGAAACTGTTAGATTTATACGGTACCACAGAACCTATCGATGAAGAGTGGACTACACAAATTAATATATTATCTCATGACACAGGTAAACTTATTACCGCTGTACAAAGCTATATAGCGAATCACGATATGGGGCTATTCAACAAGGTGTTCCAATACATCTTATATCGTCAAATCGATATGCTAGCAGACTATTCTTTGGAATCTATCCTCTCCTACGCAAGAGATGGTGTAGAATACATACTAATCACAAGTGTTATAGAGGGTTCACCGCTTAAACAAGTCGCAAGATGGTCCCAACAAATCGAATACGATGAAGACAATGTAGAACTGCTATTACAACATTATGAAGCAACAAAAACCTCCTAGTATAAACTAGGAGGTTTTTATATAGTTACGCAAACAGTATGCGCATAATCCAGTTATATAAGAGATTTATAATAAATAATACCACATAAACAGCCCCTACTGTAAGAGGCTCTACCTTCATAATACGAGATAAAAGCATAACGGCAACGTAGATAACGGCACAAACATAGGCTAGTGCTAAAGGAACTAATAGGATCATCAAAAATGGCGTAATATAAATGCAAATAATAGATACCAAAATTAATGCTAATCCCAGTGCGCCTGTATAGCCTTCCACATAAGCAGTGCCCATTAATACTTGCTTGAAATCAAACTCACGCTCTAAAAGAACACTCAGTAATTTCCAAAGTATAAAGCTACCAATAAACCAATATATACCAAGGCCTAATATCTCTCTCAATATAGAAAATATGCCATATACAGCAGGAATAAAGCCAAATAAAAAACCTCCAAAGGTCATGGCCAAAGGTAACAGAACAATACCTAAAGCAAAGCCTAAAATATGAGTGGCACACCAACCGGCAAGGCCAGCTTTAATACCCTTTTCTAAGGTACCAAACCAGAAGATTTCATCTATTCCCTTCTTCGGTGAACGCACCAGCAGGGATATTTCTCGTAAAAATGTCGTATCCATAACTAACTCCGCTCTCAACTATACTATAAATTTTATTATATCATAAATTCCAAGATTTAAATTATATATAATTAATTTTAATATAAATTAAACGATAAAAAAACCACAAGACTTTCATCTTGCGGTTATACTTGATTTTACGACTTATATTATTTAACTAATGTATGTACAAAGCGAAGCCATTGAGACAATACCGACACTGATAGCAAAGCTACAACAAACATAACAATATATGTTTTAACAATTCCTAGATTAACATAGCGGCGCATGAGTTGTGCCCCAATAAAAACAGCATAATACTGACTAAACATGGTAACAAGATAGGCCATATCACCTACGTGTTTCGGCATAGATAGATAGATTAATATAAGACCCACTATATGAACCAATACCAATACTACGGTACGGAGTGCATTCGTATAGGCTAAGCCATAAATATAGTTCCGCATTACTCCCTTATAGGTCCCTGTGCCTCCTAACAATATAAGTAATCGCCAGATAACGAAAGCTTCTAGGATAATCTGAAAAATTAAAAACGATGCATTCCCGAAGGCACTCACTATATCAAAATGTGTTAATCCTGTCATCCGTTTTATGCCTAATGCGGGCGATATGGCTTTCACTATCAAAGGCAACACATAAGTCATTACATATAATACAACCGTAGATGTTATGAGATTTAAAATAGCGCGACCATAGGATCCATTTCTAATAATATTTTGAAAGGATTGTTCACTTAATTTCGTAAATAAATGCAATATATCCTTATACCAAGTCATAATGCTCCTTATCTGTTATCGAGTTAATGTATATAGCACTTCACACAACAAAGCCACTAGAATGGCAAGCAACATAATGCTTAGACCTTCATAAGCACTACCATCAATACAAGCCCCTGCAATACGTCCCATGGTCTGTAGTAACAATACAGTACTAAGAATGCATAATACAATCATACAAAAACCAATAATAGCTTGTAACAAAATTGGTATGGTCGTAAGAATCAACATAATACCTGCCGTAAGAGTGATCATAGCTACTACGAGTTGAGCAAAGGCCATCATATGTAAAACCCCAGTGACTACGCCGCGGATATAGAACTTACGTTTTTGTATTATCGCATAGCCTATAACAATGCCAGACACGAGGGCCGCTTTTAAAATTACCCACGCAAACCGACCGATATTCCAAAACTCACGCGGTTTACTTAAGTGTTCAAAAAAGACTTGTATCTCATGTTGACCTACGGGAAGCGCAAACATTTGCCACTTCACTAATAGTGATGAGTTGCGTATCAAAGCACGTATAGCATCTAGATATACACTTTCACCGACGATGGTAAATTGATAGCATATAAGCGTCAATACGAGCATCCAAGAAAGCTGTCCATAGGTAACATCATAGTGGTACATTCGTGGATTTTTTTCTTCAATGGGGTTTAATAAGCGATATACGAACTCTACTAAACCTGCCATCATACATCTCACCACCTTTTACTCAACAAGAATAGCACCATTCCATATAGAATGATGCAGCACACAACACAAGATTACGAATTTCTAACAATAATTTTATTTTTAATTCATACTCTGTTCATTATTATAGCACAAAAGCAAGGTATAATCATACCTTGCTTTCATATTTTTCATGCTATGTAATTATCTAGATGTAGCAAGCATAACCATGCCTACCAATATGCCAATAAAGGCCACAGGAATTAAAGATGCCAAAATTCCAATACCAAAAGTCGCAAGTCGTCCCTTTTCAATTTGACGCGCCATAAGTGATAAGCTGACCCATAAAAACCAAATAAAAGTGCCTAGATTGACGATTTTGAAAAAATAATTAAATATGGTTAATCCAAGCGTTGACGATGCCTCATAAAAGCCTAAGCCCTTTGCTACGATAATCAACACAATCTCAATGAGTCCTATCATTATTGATAGAAATTGAGTATATGCACTTTGATACCAACAAATCTTTAAAACAGATTCGTAATTAGTATGGGCCCCAAACTTATTAGCTACCTGACTAAAAATAATAGAATAAATTGCTAAAGTAGCAAACGTACCTATCAAACCAAGCGTTAAGGACATAATACCTTGACCAGCAAATTGGCCCATAACACTACCCAATCTCGCTATATGAACACCAAATACATAAGCCAATAGCAACTCTGTAATAGCAGAAAATACTAAAGCTATCGCAACCATGGCTACCGTTGCAGCAAAGCCTCGTTGAATTGTGCCAAATTCAACAATCTCTGGAATACCACGTTTAAAAGGCTCTCTAATAAGCGCCCAAAGATCTAAATACCATTTTCGTTCCATATGTTCCCCTCCAAAACATCTAAAGCACATATTTTTATCATTGTATCACAACGCACATTTAAAATAAATATAAATTTATTTTAAATCAAAATTTGATATTGAATAGAAAATAAAAAATTGATAGGCACCTAAAAGGCATCTATCAATATTTCAATTATGTATGTATTTAAACAGACATTGATAATATAATACCACCCACACCAAAGATGAAGGATACTATATAAAAGGAAATACCCGTTATCCAAGGGCTCAGGCTAAATTGCTTAGACATTAATTGTGCCATGATAAAGACATTAATGAGTTCTATGGTACTTAATCCGCCCGCCCCACCTCGAATTTGTAAGTTTAATAAGAGATAAATAGGTGCAGCAAAAAGCACAAAAATTAAATGAATCCAACCAGCAATACAAGTATTCAAAAGTAAGTCTGCCACTAGTTGCTTATAGGTAACTTGTCCCTTAAACACCTTAAAAACACCATATAAAATACCAGAGGTTACAAGAATAAATACTGCAATTCCAAGTACATAGCCAATAATAGAAACTACCTCAAGTTCTACAGGACTGATAACCTCCCAAATAAGAGTTTTAAAAAATGGACTCTTTGGGAAAAGCAACATCAATATGGATAAACCCAAATCAGTTATAATTAGAGATCCAATAGCTAGTAATAACATATTTTTAATGGTCACAAAATGCATCCATTTTTCTATATAAGGACCAAACAAACCATTCATAATACTATACCTTATAAATCCTCACTCTTAAATAATTGATAGCCTTCAAAATAATAACTATGGTCAAGGCCTTTCATAAATAATTCTCGATTATTGATATCACTTGTAAGCGCCTTAGCTAGGACAGTTTTAATTTCTAAATCATTTACTGGACTTCGTTCCATAGCAGATAAATATTGCTCTTTATCAACTTGACTCCAGTCTATAGTCTTTAGTAATTCTGTACACAGCATATGATCAAGCCATAATCGCATACTCCGCCCATTACCTTCTCTAAAAGGATGGGCTACATTCATTTCTACATATTTTTCTATAATTTCATCAAAGGTAGATTGCGGCATATCTTCAATAGTTTTAACCGCTTCAGCAAGATACATGACAGGAACAAAGCGGAAATTTCCTTTTGCAATATTCACAGTCCGCAATGTACCAGCAAAATCATATATATCTTGAAATAATATAGTATGTATTTTTTGCAAGGTAGTCCACGTACCACTAGGCATATCATTAAGTAAGTTTTTTTCAAACAATGTTGTTGCCGCTTTTTTACTAATTCGTTCTTCTTCTCTAGCCAAAGTGGGAGAATCAGTAATGCCTAATTTATTAGTAATAACCATATTGGACCTCCTTTTTATTTTATCTCGTAATATATATTATACTATATTCGTTAAACTTTAGTTGAAACTAACATAGCATACAAATAAAAAAGCAGCCCTTTGTTTTGTACCCCCTTTACTGATTGTCCAGTAAAGGGGATGCAGTTCATTTTAGGGCTGCTTTTCATTCATCTTATTTCAAAGATGCTGCAATTTTTGTAAGGTTTTCATCCATACGTTCTAAGTATGTTTTA
>CABSJA010000006.1 GCA_902477915.1 uncultured Veillonella sp. | reverse complement strand
GTAAATACCCAATCGTATCCATCGAAGATGGTCTTGCTGAAGAAGATTGGGATGGCTGGAAATTGTTGACAGAACGCCTTGGCGATCGCGTACAACTTGTTGGTGATGATTTATTCGTAACTAACACAAAACGTTTGGCTCGCGGTATTGAGCTTGGTGTAGGTAACTCCATTCTTGTAAAAGTTAACCAAATCGGCACTTTAACAGAAGCATTCGACGCTATGGAGCTTGCTAAACGCGCTGGCTATACATGTGTAGTATCTCACCGCTCTGGTGAAACAGAAGATACATTTATCGCTGATATTGCGGTAGCTGTAAATGCCGGTCAAATTAAGACAGGTGCACCTGCTCGTTCTGAACGTGTAGCAAAATATAACCAATTGCTTCGCATTGAAGAAATGTTATACGAAACAGCTCAATATAAAGGTAATGACGTTTTCTATAATTTAAAATAAGATACGTTATATCTAATAGTCCAATAAGGGCGCCCTTCGGGGCGCCTTTTTTGTATGCCTAAAATAAAAAAGTTTTCGCTTCGTGGATTTTCAAAAATAAAAGAGGAATTAAAGATGTGATGTCGAACCATATAACGCCATACGCTAGTGTGAGGTAAAAACATACCGCAAGGTATAGGAGGTGACCATGTATGTAGACGTAACATTAGACGACATTATCCTATATGCTTTAGAACATCATGTGAGCGATATTCACTTTGATCCAACTAAAAATGGTGTACAAATTAGATTACGACAAGATGGATTATTACAGACGCATATGACTGTATCAAACGAAGAGGCAGATCTTATTATTAACCGTATCAAGGTATGTAGTACGTTAGATATTAGTGAAAAGAGATTGCCTCAAGATGGTCGTTGGGCATGGAGTCATAAGGATACATCGGTAACGATGCGCGTATCTACATTACCCAGTTTATATGGAGAAACTTTGGTGTGTCGTCTTATGGGGAATGAAGGTAGTCATAAGGATCTAAAAGCGTTAGGCATGCGTGCAGATATTTTTGATCATATTGAACAGCTATTAAAACGTCCTTATGGATTGTTACTCATCTGTGGGCCTACGGGAAGCGGCAAGACTGCTACCTTATATGCGATGCTCCGCATGTTGAATTTAGAGGAAACAAAGCTAATTTGCCTTGAAGATCCTGTAGAGGCTGAAATAAAAGGAGCCATTCAAATTGGTATTAACGAAAAAATCGGCTTTACCTTTGCCAAAGGGTTAAGATCTGTGCTACGTCAAGATCCAGATACGATTATGATCGGTGAGATTCGGGATAAGGAGACGGCAGAGCTGGCTGTTAAATCAGCTTTAACCGGACACCGTGTACTATCCACTATTCATACAAATACAGCACTTGGTGTTGTAACGCGTCTCATGGATATGGGGGTAGAACCGTATTTAATACGGGCTACCTTGATGGGGGCCATTGCACAACGTCTAGTTAGAAAATTTGATGGTACATCGTATCACGGACGGACTGCTCTGTTTGAATACTTAGAGATACCTATTAATTCGGCTCAGTGGGATCAATTAGAGGCACATGTATTACTGTCCTTAGAAGATTCCGCCCGTGAAGCCGTAGCTCAACATGTTACATCTATAGAGGAGGTGCATCGTTGTGGACTCATGCTGTAATAGTGAAAGTTTAGAAACCATTGTTGAAGAGGCAATACACTTATCATCCACAGATATTCATCTACAATGTGGTGAGCCTATCTATTTGAGACATGGTGATGGATTAAAGGCCACTCAATTTGTATGTACCACTACGTTGATTGAAGATATTTTGCGACGTTGTGGTATAGCATCGTATGAATGGCAATCTATTGATGAAGCTTGTTCCTGTTGTGGTGTACGTATTCGTGTTCATCTGTATCGAGCTAATCAAACTATATGTGGCACACTTCGCTTATTGTGTCATCAACAACTTAAACTGGATGATAATAGTGAAGGTCAACTCCTACAAAAATTATGTGAATCTCATGATGGTTTATTGCTCGTCTGTGGCCCTACAGGCAGTGGTAAAAGTTTTACCTTAGCTTGCTGTATTGATTATATAAATCAAACGATGGAGCGCCATATCATCACCTTAGAAGACCCCATCGAATTTGAGTTTAAACCTAAGAAATCGTTAATTCATCAACGCCAATTAGGTGCAGATATTAAGTCTATGTCAGATGGTATTCGAGATGCATTGAGGGAGGATCCAGATGTCATTATGGTAGGAGAACTCCGAGATCGAGAAACCTTAGAGGCTGCTCTTCATGCAGCCGAAACAGGTCATCTTGTGATGGCAACCATGCATACACAGCGGGCTGTAATGGCTGTTCACCGTATGATTTCATTATTCTCTGGTGAACAACAAGAGGAGGTGCGTAGTCAAATATCACAAGTGCTACGTGCCGTTATATGTCAACGGCTCCTTCGATGGAATAAAAAGTTCATTACCATTCGGGATATTTTGCTAAACACGCATGCGGTAGCGAATTTGATACGTACTCGTAAGGAACCACAGATTATTTCTATTCAAGAAACACAAGTACCTATGAAAACACTAGAAATGGCCGTGCGAGATGCGAAGGTACAATATGGCTCTCAGCAACAACTACATACATTATTGGATCAACAATTATTGTAGGTGAAGGTATGGAGGCTTATGAATATGTCGTAAAAGATAAGAATAATGAAACGATCAAAGGTTTAATATGGGCGGATTCAGAACAGGAGGTCGGTACACGGTTAAAGCGAGAGGGATATAAGATTTATAAAATCACTTTACAAGTAAATAAGAAGAAACATAAGTGGAATCATGCCATGGTAGTAGATGTAACCTACCAATTAGGACTACTCATCGAATCTGGCGTACCTTTACGACGAGCAGTACAGTTACTATGTCAAGGGAAAAGAGGCCTTTTGTATACAGCCTTATATGAATCGATTGAGCGTGGTCAAACGTTGTCTCAAGCATTGCGAAGTGAAGGTTGTCCTGCCATTGCACTGGCTTTACTAGAAAGTGGAGAGGCTGCAGGTACATTAGGAGAAAGCTTGCAATATATATCACGTCACTATGATTGGGAGCGACAGGTACGGCAAAAGGTTATCAGTGCTATTTCCTATCCATTATTTTTACTTGTATTAATGAATATCTTTTTTCTTGTTACCATCTTGTTTATCGTTCCATCCTTTGAAAAGGTTTTTACTACCATGCATATTACATTACCAGTGATGACGCGAGCCCTCTTTGCATTAGGACAAGGGCTAAAGAATCATCCCATAGTGGTTGTTATTCTGCATTGTGTAGGCCTAGGGGCTATGGTCTTTGCATATCATCAACATAGTATAAAACGCAAAGTACATCGTTGGCTTTGGCAGTTGGCTCACCGATACCAATGGATGACCTGCATTTACTATACAAGTATGTTAAAAGTTTGGGCGCTTTTGTTAGATTCTGGAATTTCTATTATTCACACTATGAATATTACAAGACCTTTATGGGGCAATATATATGGTGCCGAATGTAGTGAAAAGGTAGAGGCAAAATTATTATCAGGCCATTCTTTTGAAGAGAGTCTGAGAACGGAGAATATTGGAAATTCCTTTATATGGCAAATGATCTCTATTGGAGAAGAAAGTGGAGAACTCGTAAAGATGTTAGAACATTGTGGACATTATTATGAATCTATACTTTCAAAATATATTGCCCGTCTTGAGAGACTATTAGAACCAATTTTACTGACCTTGATGGGAATCGGTGTAGCCGTTTTGGTTGTGTCTGTTATGTATCCGTTGTTTACGTCTATTGCTAAATTGGGAGGGTAGTAGGCATTGTTATCAAGCTATTTTACAGAATTAATAATGATAAAAGGAGGATATTATGAGTTCTGTTATGCACCTAGTTAATGGATTAAATCATAGATTAGAAATATGTAGTCAATGGATTGTAAACCATCTACATATTAATCATGTTCGAGAAAACCTTAAAAAATCGAGAAACGGTGGATTTACCCTTGTAGAATTGATGGTTGTAGTTGCAGTTATCGCTATATTAGCAGCCATTGCGATGCCACAATTTCTATCTGCCGCTGATCGAGCGCGAACTGCGAAGGAAACAGCAGATATTCAAATTATTAAAAATGCAACGCAGCTTTATATGATCGATAAGAATGTAGATACACCGCCAACTGTAGAAAACCTATATAAAGAAGGCTATCTTACAGAACATGTTAAAACTGCAAAAGATAAGGAATATACCATTACTTATGAAGCGGTTAATGGTGGTACTGCGAAGGCAGTTGTAGTTAAAGCCCCTGATGCACCTTAAACGTAAGCGCTATCTAGTATTTAGTACTTAATATTTAATACGTAATAGTTATTATTTAATATTTAAGTCTTAATAGTTAATGTGCATGGATTGATGATTGGAATGTAAATTTATATTTGCATTTACATATGTAGTTATATTAATAGCTATACAGTAGTTATATTTACATTAATATATGTACAGTTGATTTTATGGAAGGACAAGGTATGAAAGGGACACATTATGTTATAGCACTGATCGTGTATCTAGCATCCATAGTATTGCCTATTATACTTTCATCACGAGCAATATCCTTTATTCACGTTGCTTTGTATGCTGTATTTTCACTCATCATCATAGCAGGTGCTACCATCGATATGCATTACTATATATTGCCTGATGAAGGGGCGTTAGTGCTTGTTTTAGGTGGTATAGTGTATAGCCTTATAAATGATAAGTCTATGCTTATAACGCTTATAAGTGTTATGAGTGTAGGTGCTATTACATATGGACTTCGTCTTATGAGTCATAAAGGTTTTGGACTAGGCGATGTGAAATGGTTTTCTGCTATTGCCATGTGGCTTACGCCGTGGGAGATTGTATGCTTCTTTTACGTAGCCTTTTGTGTTGGTTCTCTCTATCTCTTACTAACAAGCTATCGTAATCGATACATTCCATTTGGTCCCTTTCTATGCTTTGGTGGTTGGTGTGCCTTACATGGCGGATCCTATATGGAGGTGTTGTACCAATGGTTAAGGCACAACCTATACATCATCAATACGGTTCTTTGTTAGCTGAGTGGATTATTGCAATTAGCTTATTTTTACTTCTTATTTCTATGTCTTTGCCCATTGTAACAACGCCTAGCCGCTATACTCTAAATGGAAGTACTGAAGAAGTAGTATATATGTTAAAAAAGGTTCAACTTTGGTCTATGCTTGGGCATAAGTCTAATGGAAAAGGGCGTATGTTATTCATATTAAATAAAGACAGCTATACCTTAGAGGAGGATGCTCATCATCATACAGTTAATATATCCTTACCTGCAGGGATTGAAAATGTACAACCCTTAACGGTTATCTCTTTTTCTTCTCTAGGATTACCTTATGATGGAACGGAACTTATTTTACGGGATCGAGAAAGTGGTGAGAGAAATCGTATATGGATATCTGTACAAACGGGACGTATTCGATGGGAAGAAGTACACTAAGGGCTTTATGTATGGAGATGCCCTAGTATCAACAGCTATTATTATGTTTATCTTGCCTGTTATATTATCTGTATTTTGGATGGCTACCTTAACAATCTATAAGGCTTACTATTGGGATCATATATTACAAGATACCATAACATATGTAGAAGAAAGTAAGTCTACGTATTATCAAACGGGACATATTCAAGAAGGTATACATAACTCTCAATTTATTATGAGTCCCAGTGAATCGATTACATATAAATCACATGTAGAGCCTATCGTAGAAAATGGCATTGTCCTACAACGATTAACTGTGCAGGCCATAGATAATAAATCTGTTGTGTATACCTTATCTCTCGACTTGGAGGAAATACGGTGAGGACTCATGATGCACAAAGAGGTTTTATTTTGTATTCCACACTCATCAGTATAACTATTTCTACCATCGTTTTAACGTTATTGTTAGGTATAGTTTTTTATGGGGTTATGTGGAATGCAAAATTTGTAGATAGCGTTTCTATGATGGAGGATGGTCGTTATACGCGGCGCATGGTGGTAGCTCAAATCATATGGAATCCTGTACCGATAACGGTAGAGGATCGAAATAGTACCTTATATATTCACGACACTAAGCGGACTACACTAACATTACAACGCCATGCTTTGTATAGAAAGCTTACAGATGGCAGTTTACAACCTGTTAGCGGCAGCCGTATTATCGGCACAAAGGATAAACGAAATGTTGGGTACACACAAGAACATCCATTTAGTATGGATGAGAGCGGAGCAGTCCATATGCGTTGGTATATTACAAATCGATTTACTAGTGATAAACAATATACTACTGGATATGGAGGCTTAGCTATATATGAAGTCGCCATAGGTCAAAGTAGTATATATGATTGGTATAAAGATAATGAGGAAACAAGTCATGAACATGGGAGCCCATAATGCTGGGTTTATTACATATGTAGCCATATTTACAATGTCCTTTCTATTAGTATTGGCCTTTATGGGACTGCGTATTGGTCAAATTTGTGAAAGTAATGCAGTAGATGAATTGCATTTAGAAGAGGCTCATTATGCAGCGCAAAGTGGAGCACATTGGTTTGTAGGCTACTGTAAGGCTGGTAATACATGGGATTTTCAGGAAAAGCTAATTGTAGCTGATGATGCGGATGTAGAAATTACCATTGAGGCCGATCCATCCCGTGACAATCCTCGTCACGTTATGAGTTATGGAAAATTGAAACATCAGGAAATAGTAAGTCGTGTACATATGTATGTGACAGTAGATACAGATCATACTATGCATGTTATGAAGATAAAACCATATTGAGGTGAATCTATGAAACGGAAAAAGAAAATACATACTGGTGTATGTATTACAGATGAACGTATTGTATGTGTAACAGCTCATGTAGAAAATAAAACGATGGTCATTACCGATGCACTAGAAATGAAACGCAGTGCATCTATAGATGAGGATGTTAGAAAATTTATAGAAATGTATGATTTAGATGATGGAGCTTACAGCATGGTAGCCAATATTGATACACAAATGCATGTAGCGCCTTATGATCCTCACGATTTTGATATGAAAGAGTTCATCAAATGGAATGTAGAGGATTACTTTACCTTTGATGGCGACAGTTTCCAAATGGATGCATGTCGTCGAGAATATCCAAGACATAATTACCATATGTTTATGGTTGCTGTAGAGCGTCATTCATTAGAACTTTTAAAACAAGGTATACGCGATACCTATGCACCGGTGGATGTAATCGATTTCTGGCCTATTCCTATTTGTTACAGCTTGATGCGGCGTAGTGGTACCGTGACCGGTGTTGTAGAAAAGGATAATCTACATTTATGGCTATGGTGGAATGATATATGTATTCAAGAACGGATTGTTCCTATTAGTAGCAGTGATGTATCAGAAGCTATGGAGGTGCTAGAAGCTAGACTGCAAGAATTTGGTGTAGATGAAATACAAGGGATTAAGCTGTACGGATTAGACCGATTAACCGAAGAAGAACAGAAGGATATGGAAGCTATTATCTCTATATATGGAGAAACAGAGTATATTCCTTTATTATTCTTAGGACGTGGTCGTAATCGATGTAAACAAGGACAATTAGATTGGGATATGGCCATTGGTATGGCCGCAAGGGGGCTTAAATGGATTGGCTTGGGATGGTAGATATATTAATCTAATGCCTCGATCGTTACGTTGGCATAGTTTATGGCATAAATATCGTTATTATCTATATGGTATGAGTATTATATACGGAATAGTAGGATTAATAGCAATTGGTTGTTGCTTGTCGAACTATGAACAATATAAGACTGAAAAGTCAGAACTATTAACGCTATTGGAAAATTCGCAGTATCAGTCAATTGGGAAACAGTATGAGGATATAGTATCAGTTAAAAATAAAATACTTAAGAATAGTTCGGGGAAAAATAAAAAACCTATTTTTCAAAATACTATCGTTTTATATGTCCTTGATTTAGCTATGGAGCAAGGAATTAGTTTACAACACCTTAACATAAAGGATGAACATATTAGTGTAGATGGTATAGGCCATAGTGATGAAGCATGCCGTAAATTTATAGCTAGTCTTCAACAAAGGTTAATTGGAATGGATTGTCATGGAACAGTTAAAGCAGATCAAGGTATATATACATTCCATATGGAAGGATCTAAAGGAGAGCACAACACATCCAGTAGAGAAGATAGTAATGATCATACTAGTGTGGGGTATCATCATTAGTATTTCACTATATGGGTATATTAACTTAAATCACAAAGCGACTCATTTGAAAGAACGACAAGAAAACTATGTTATCCAAATGCAGGCTGAGTCAGATTATATCGCATCTAAGGAAGCGAAATTAATAGCGTCTTTTACAGAAAACAAGCTATCGAACACGAGTTCTAATACTAGTATTTTTGAGTCTTTGCAAGGAGAACCATTAATGATTGTTAGTACTGATGAGCATGAAGGTGTTTTAGAATTAAATTTATTAGGAAGTACAGAACGTCTTATCAACTGGGTTAATACTGTTGAAGCAAAAGACCCTTCACGCCGTATAGAAATAGAGGACATAGAACGAAAAGGCAATGTTGTGTATGTACATTGTGCAGTAAAACCGACTATGAGATCTTAATATATATTCTTTTATAGTAATATTAATAGAGACAGATTATAGATTGTTATCCTATAGTCTGTCTTTGTTTTTATTGCATTTTATAGTACAATGAAGGATATGAAATAATAAGGGGCACATAACAGATGATAATAAAACGAAATATTATGCTCATCGGTTCTATGGGGAGTGGCAAAAGCCATTTCGGTCGTAATCTTGCGGAACGCAAGGGGTGGCAATTTGTAGATACCGATCGCGTATTAGAAGGTCGTTTTGGGTTGCCTATTGCTGAAATATTCAAGAAAATTGGGGAAAAAGCATTCCGCCGTGCAGAAATGGATGTACTGAAAAAGGTTTGCTTATATCACGAAGCAGTCATCTCCGTAGGTGGTAATTTTCCCATTGAACATCGCACATTAAAGGTATTGAAGAAATATTCTTATATCATTGGTATCCGAGCTGCACAATTTCGCATTGTCAGTCGTGTGAATCGCCGTATTGGGAAACGGCCAACCATGGATTATAACAATGTTCATGCCTTTGTACATGCTATGATACAATCCTGGAAACCGGTGTATAAGCAGTGTGATTTTGTACTAGATACAACAAATGGTCGGACCTATGATTTTATGCAACATATTGAGGATGAGTTAGTAACCTCAGGTGTTCAATTTAAAGCAAGACGTCAACCCAATGATACGGAAAATAGAGATGGTAAACAGTCATCTCAAGAATCACAATTTAATAATTCTCTAAGAAACAAATTTGATAATCATGAATTATCTAAAACACAACACTTTAATAAAAGGATTTCTAATGATACGGAAACCAAGCAGATAGTCTTGAAAAAAGAACTTTCTGATAAGGTGGCATCTTATAGAGCGGGTAATGATAAACGTCGCAAACATAAGAAATCTAATCAAGCAATTACAGGACATAAGACAGAAACTATATCCAAACAACGTACACCACAAGGGGGTAATGGATATGAGAAGAATCGCAATACTAACAAGCGGCGGAGACGCACCTGGAATGAACGCCGTCATAAGAGCGCTAACTAGAAAAGCCATTCATGAAGGCTTTGAAGTTTTCGGTATTGAACGTGGCTATTTAGGTATTATGGAAGAACAATTTGTTCCTTTAGCAAACCGTTCTGTAGGTGGCATTATTACTCAAGGCGGTACCATGCTAAAAACAGCTCGTTTTCCTGAGTTTCAAAATGAAGATGTTCAGCGTAAAGCTTACGATATTTTGAAAGCCCATAGCATTGACCACCTTATTGTTATCGGTGGCGATGGTTCTATGCGAGGCGCTACGAGTTTAGCTAAGCTTGGTATGTCTACCATGACGATTCCCTGTACTATAGATAATGATATGGGCGGCACTCAATATACGATAGGCTTTGATACGGCGCTCAATACTGTAGTTGATGCGGTTGGAAGAATTCGTGATACATCTAATTCCCATGAACGGGTAGCCATTGTAGAGGTAATGGGTCGTAAAGCAGGTCATATTGCACTTAAAGCTGGCCTTGCCTGTGGTGCTGAAATTGTACTCGTTCCTGAAAATCCTATGCCTTTACATGAGGTCTGTCGTCATTTAAAGGAAACACAGATTCGGGGTAAAGAATATAGTGTGATACTCGTTGCTGAAGGTGCATATAATAGTGGAGAAGTAAAATCCTTCATTAAGGAGCATACGGAATTTGATCCAAGTTTGACTGTATTAGGATATTTACAACGCGGTGGCGGTCCTTCTGCATTCGATGCTATTTTAGCGGCACGTATGAGTGAAACTTGTATTGAGTTATTGATGAATGGTACAGATAATCGACTAATTGGATATATTGATGGTCACATTCGTGCTATTTCCTATCAAGAGGCTGAAAGTCTTTTATTTCCTATTAATGAAAAGGATTATACATTATTATCCATTTTAAGCAGTTAAAAATATAATGACCCGCAAGGGTCATTTTCTTTTATCATCAATTATTCATTAATGAAATTATATTGCATAAAAGCAATTGGTACTGTATAATTTAAAAATACTAATAGTATTGTTAGGAACGATACATGTTGTGCCAATATCTTCGTTTTAATATAAGGAGATTATAATGAAAGAATTTTTGCAAAAGCATCGTAAACGCATTATTGCAGGTGCTGTTGTTCTTTGTGTTCTTGGTGGTGGTACATACTACTACATGCATAGCGAAGGTTCTAAGCAAACACAAAACTTATATACTACTGGTAAGGTAGAAAAGGGTGATGTAAAAACTAGTATTAGTGCAACTGGTACTATTAACCCTGTCAATTATGTAGACGTTTCTACGAATGTGGCTGGTAAGCTTGAAAAAGTCTTAGTAAAAGAAAATGATCAAGTTACGGCTGGTCAAGTTATCGCTTATATTGATACACGTCAATTACAAGCCTCTGCAGATGATGCACGAGCTGCATTAGCTAAGGCAGAACTTGATATGAATCGTTATAAAGCATTAGCAGACCAAAATGCTATTGCTCAACAAACCTATGATGATTCTGTAACATCTTATGAACGTGCAAAATCTACGTATGACCGCGCAGCAGCAGATTTAAGCGATGCTACAATTACAGCACCAATGTCTGGCACTGTTATAGGCACACCATTGAAAGCTGGTCAAACTATCAGTACTGGTATTTCTACACAAATGATTATCGCTACTATTGCAGATTTAAGTGACTTAGAAATTTACTTAACTGTAGATGAAACAGATATTGGTAGTATCAAACAAGGTGCTAAAGTAGAATTTACTGTAGACTCTAAACCAGGTGAAACTTTCACAGGCTACGTATCTGAAATCGCAAAAGGTACAAAAGGTAACATGGGTGCTACAAGCAACAGTGTTGTGTACTATACTGTAAAAGTTCAAATTCCTGAAAATATTTCTAACAATTTCTTACCGTCTATGACGGCTCGTGCAACCATCTTTGGTGAAGATATTAAAAACACCTTAGTAGTACCTCTTACGGCAGTGCGTACAGATAAGCAAGGTGAATACGTATATGTTATTAAAGATGGTCAACCAGTACGTACAGCTGTTTCTACAGGTGTAACTGGGGATACTAATGTACAAATTTTAAAAGGTTTATCTGAAGGTGATGAAATCATCGTAAGCGGTGATGTAACGGCACCTAAGAATAATAGCCGTGGACCATTCTAATAGTAGGTGAATATGAATCAAGCAGTAATCGATATACAAGGGATTACAAAGACCTATGTAAATGGTAAATTATCGGTGCCTGTTTTACATGGTATTGATTTACAGGTCAATAAAGGCGAATTTGTATCTATTATGGGTCCTTCTGGTTCTGGTAAGTCTACATTTATGAACATTCTTGGCTGTTTAGACAGACCAACGACAGGTTCATACCGCCTTAATGGCGATGAGGTAGCTACCTTATCCGATGATGAATTGGCCTTTGTGCGAAATAAACAAATAGGCTTTGTATTCCAAAGTTTCAACTTATTAACAAAATTAACAGCCTTAGAAAATGTAGCACTCCCTATGATTTATGCAGGGATGGATAAAAAATCGCGTAATGAACGAGCTGCTGCATTATTATCTTCCGTTGGCCTTGGCGAACGTATGGATCACTTGCCATCTGAGTTGTCTGGCGGTCAACGTCAACGTGTGGCCATTGCTCGTGCGTTGGCAAATAATCCTGCCATCATCATGGCCGATGAACCAACAGGTAACCTTGACTCCAAGTCAACTATTGATGTTATGAATATTTTCAGAGGCCTTTACGATGAAGGGCGTACCATCATCCTTGTTACACATGAACCTGAAATTGCAACCTATGCAAGTCGTAATGTAGTATTGCGTGATGGATTAATTGTAGAGGATTCCCGAAACCTAAATATGACGCCTGTACAGGAGGTGCCACATGTATAAAGAGAGTTTCTTAATGGCATGGGCATCCCTCATTGCTAATAAAATGCGATCCATTTTAACCATGTTAGGCATTATTATCGGTGTTGCTGCCGTAATTGCCTTAGTATCTATTGGTAATGGTGTAAAGCAAGATATCCAAAATTCTATTTCTAGCTTAGGCTCTAATCTATTGATGGTTATGCCTGGTGCACCGCGTACACCGGGGGTTCGACCTTCGGCAGGCTCTATGAAGTCTTTAAAGGTTTCTGACTATGAAGCTATTTCAAAGTTAGATGGTGTTAAAGCGGCTAGTCCTATGACAAATGGCTCGTATGTAGTGATTTATCAAAATAAGAACTGGACTACTTCAGTAACTGGTGTTAGCTATAACTATTTAGATGTAAACAATTGGTCTATGAAATCTGGTCGATTCTTGTCTGAAAAGAATGTACAGAATCGTGAACGCGTTGCAGTCGTAGGTAAAACAGTTGTTAAGAATCTATTTGGTGATGAAGATCCAGTAGGTGCTGAAATTCGTGTTAAAAATATTCCATTCCGTATCATTGGTGTTCTTAATAGTAAGGGCAGTGGTGCTATGGGTAATGACCAAGATGATATGGTAATTATTCCATATACTACAGCTATGGAACGGGTAGAAGGTGTTGATTATCTCCGGATGATTTATGTAGTAGGTAAGGATGAAAACGGTATCGATCGTTTACAATCCGATATTGAAAACCTATTGCGTGTACGACATGGTATTAAAGATACAAACCTTGATGATTTCAATATCCAAAACATGAACTCTATCATGGAAACTATGGAGGAAACTACAGGTACGTTAACATTATTCTTAGGTGCTGTAGCAGCTATTTCTCTTGTGGTCGGTGGTATTGGCATTATGAATATTATGCTCGTATCCGTAACTGAACGGACAAGAGAGATTGGGGTACGTAAAGCGCTGGGCGCTACTTATAGTGTTATCGTTACACAATTCCTTATCGAAGCTGTTGTTATCAGTTTGATGGGGGGCATTATAGGGATTATACTCGGCATAGGCTCATCTAAGCTGATTGGCATGGCTTCGGGCATGAGTACAGTTATATCTATACCAACGATTGGAATGTCCTTTGCCTTCTCTATGGCAATAGGTTTGATCTTTGGTATTTATCCAGCCCGTAAAGCGGCTAAACTTAATCCAATTGATGCATTACATTATGAATAATCCTTAGTTGTAGATGCGTTTTTTTAAGAACATACTACATAATTAGATAGAGTTATTCGCATATGGTGCGTTGCATGATACAATATGTATGATGTAACGCACCATTTTTATGTTTGTATTGAGTTTTTTTGCAAGAACGCTCTAAATCATTTCATGCAAGTATTTGGAAATAGAAGGGGATTAAGTTTAGTTAATCTATGTGTCAGTATATTGAATGGAGAACCATATGGCTACAACATTGTTAGAATATTTCAACGAATTACGAGATCAAAATCCATTTTCTTGGGTAAAAGATTCTGAAATTACTGCTGTTGAACCAGGTCATGCGGAAATGACCTTGCAAACTAATGAGACAGAGTACTGTAATTTTAGAGGGGACTTGCATGGCGCTGTTTGTATTGGTTTAGCAGATAGTGTGATGGGAACAGCTTGTTTTACATTGGGCAAATCTGTGAGCACTATTGATCTTAATGGTAACTATGTGAAAGCTGTTAAAGGCGGTACCGTATTGCGTGGTGTAGCTAATGTAGAGCATAGTGGTAAAACAACCATGGTTGCCACAGCTCGTATTTATAATGAATTAGGTGAACTAGTTCATTTAGCACGTGGTACATTTTTTGTACTAGAAGAGAAGCCATTACCTGAATTACCATGGCGTTTTATTGAAGAAGACAACCCTGATTTGGTATAATATAGTTTAGACTTTTAAATATAGGAGGATGCTTTAATGGAACAAGAATTACAACGTCTTAAGGCAGAAGCCCTTGAGGCCATCAAAGGCGCTGCTGATCAACAAGCGTTGCAAGATATACGTGTAAAATATCTAGGTAAAAAAGGTGAGGTAACAGCATTACTAAAAGGTCTTGGTAAATTATCTCCTGAAGAACGCCCTAAGGCTGGTGCTCTTGTTAATGCGGTTCGCGAAGCATTAGAGGCTGAACTTGAGGCAGTAAAAACTCGTATGGAAACAGAAGAGTTGAATGCTCGTTTAGAACAAGAACGCATCGATATTACATTGCCAGGTCGTGCAGTAAAATCTGGTCATATTCATCCATTGACAAAGGTTAATGAAATGATTGAAGATTTCTTCATGAAAATGGGTTATACCGTTGAAGAAGGTCCAGAAATTGAACAGGATTACTTTAACTTTGAATGTTTGAACTTACCTAAAGATCATCCTGCACGTGATATGCAAGATTCCTTCTATATTACAGAAAACTTCTTATTGCGTACCCATACATCTCCAGTACAAGCTCGTACAATGCAACGACATGAACCTAATAGTCCAATCCGCATGATTGCGCCTGGTAAGGTTTACCGTTGGGATTATGATGCAACACATTCCCCAGTATTCCATCAAGTGGAAGGTCTCATCATTGATGAGCATATTACATTTGCTGATTTGAAAGGCACATTAGAGTCCTTCTTGCGTCACATGTATGGGGATGAAACAAAGGTACGTTTCCGTACAAGCTTCTTCCCATTCACAGAACCATCTGCAGAAGTAGATATTTCCTGTGTAATGTGTGGTGGTGAAGGTTGCCGTGTATGTTCTCATACAGGTTGGCTTGAAATCTTAGGATGCGGTATGGTTCATCCTGATGTATTGCGTATTAATGGGTACGATCCTGAAAAGGTTAAAGGCTTTGCCTTTGGTATGGGCGTAGAACGTATTGCTATGCTTTTATATGGCATTAATGATTTACGTCTATTCTTTGAAGATGATGTACGATTCTTGGAACAATTTTAGGAGGAACTCATGAAAGCAAGCTTACAGTGGATGAATGAATACGTGCCTGTGGATATGAATCGTCCTGCTCAAGAATTGGCCGATGAATTAACACAAGCAGGGATTCCTGTAGAAGATGTCATTGCTTTGGATAATGGCATTAAGAAAATTTATACTGGTAAAATTGTAGAAATTACGAAACATCCAGATGCAGATAAATTACAAGTATGTCAAGTTGAATGCCTTACTGAAGAAGGTGAGCCTGTTACAAAACAAATCGTAACAGCAGCCACAAATGTAGCGGTAGGTCAAATCGTACCTGTAGCGTACCATAAATCTCGCTTAGCTGATGGAACAGAAATTAAAAAAGGTAAATTGCGCGGCGAGGTATCTGAAGGTATGTTCTGTTCTGTTGCAGAATTTGGTATCTCCAGCGATTTAGTATTGCCAGAAGAAGCACAAGGTATTTATATCTTTCCTGAAAATACCCCAATTGGTCTTGATGTAAAAGATGTATTAGGATTAAATGACACAGTATATGAATTTGAATTGACTGCAAACCGTGCAGACTGCTTCTCCATGGTTGGGTTATCCCGTGAATTCGGTATAATGACAAATCAAAAAGCTTTATTCCCTGTTATCATGGTTAACGAAAATGGTGAGTCCATTGAAGGCAAAGCATCTGTATCTATCGAAGCTGATGATCTTTGTACACGATTCATGTCTCGTATCGTTACAGATGTAAAGGTTGAGCCATCCCCATTGTGGATGCAAAATCGTTTGCGTAATAGCGGTATTCGTCCTATTAATAATGTAGTAGACGTAACAAACTATGTTATGTTAGAACTTGGTCAACCTATGCATGCATATGACTATGACCATGTAAAAGGTCATCAATTAGTGGCAAGACGTGCTAAAAATGGCGAAGTTCTTGTTACACTTGATGGTTCTGAACGGGAATTGAATGACTCTATGCTTATCATTGCCGATGCAGAACGTCCAGTAGGTGTAGCTGGTATCATGGGTGGCTTTGATAGCGAAGTAACGAATGAAACTACTACAGTAATGCTTGAAGCTGCTGTGTTTAATGGCCCATCCATTCGCCGCACGGCAAAAGCTCTTGGTATGCGTTCTGAAGCGTCTGGTCGTTTTGAACGTGGTGTAAACCATAAATATACTGCCTATGCTATCGACAGAGCAGCACAGTTGTTGCAACAAATTTGCCCATCCTGTAAAGTTGACGTAGGCATTATCGATGTATACAAGAACCCTGTAGAGCAACATACAGTTACTTTCACAGCAGAACAAATTAACGATTACTTGGGTACAAACATTGAAAAAGACGAAATGGTTCGTATTTTGACTGCCCTTGAGTTCGTTGTAACTGAAGATGGCGATAAATTGTCTGCTCTCGTTCCAACATGGCGTGGCGACGTAACAGTGATGCCTGATATCGCTGAAGAAGTGGCTCGTATTTACAACTATGATAATATTAAGCCTACAATTCCGGTTGCCGTATTATCCTCTGGTGGCATGACACCTAAGAAAGCTCTTACTAAAGAGGTAACTCATGCATTGGCTAAATTGGGTATGACTCAAATCATTACATTTAGCTTCATGCATAAAGATGGTCTTACTAACATGATGCTTCCTGAAGGGGATAGCCGTTATACTGCCATTCCAATCTTGAACCCTATTTCCGAAGAATTCCCTTATATGCGTACTACATTGGTGCCAGCTGTTATCGAAGCTGCGAAACGCAATATTGCGCAACAAAATAAGGATCTTTGGTTGTTTGAAACAGCGAATGTATATGAACCAAAAGCATTGCCTTTGACAGAGGTACCTCATGAACGCCCTATGGCTTGTGGTATCTTGATGGGCAAAGCAAACCAAGCTGGCTGGAATCAAGCAGAACGCACTACAGATTTCTATGATGTAAAAGGTATCGTAGATGCGTTGTTGGCTGAACTAGGTGTTAAAGGCTATGAAATTAATCGTGGCACTGAACCTTACTTCCACCCTGGTGTAAGTGCTCAATACGTTGTTGATGGTAAAATGATTGCTCAATATGGTGAATTACATCCACAAGTGAGCAAAAACTTTGATTTACCAGGAAAAGTATACATGTTTGAAATCGATTTGGAAGCAGTATTATCCTTAACGATTCCAGCATTCCGCTATACATCTTTCAGTAAATTCCCAGGTACTAGCCGTGACCTTGCTATTGTGGCACCTGTGTCCGTATCTAGTGGTGAAATTTTATCTATCATTAAAGAGCATGGTGGCGAATATTTAGAAAGTGCATCTATCTTCGACGTTTACGAAGGTGAACATATCGAAGCTGGTTACCGCAGTCTTGCATACAACTTGCAATTCCGCTCTATGGAAGGCACGTTGAATGATGAAGATATTGATGGTAACATTCAAGCTATTATCGATGCATTAGCAGAAATTAACTGCAGATTACGTTAATCTCAAGCAGTATATTGAAAGGGTTTACCATATGGTAAACCCTTTTAGTACTATAGTTATACCTTTAGTTAGGTAGAAAGGATTATCCATGGAATTATTGGCTCCTGCCGGTACGATGGAAAACTTTATAGCCGCTTTAGAATCTGGGGCTGATGCTATTTATCTTGGCGGTAAAGGCTTTAATGCTCGTGCTCATGCAGCGAACTTTGGCATTGAAGAACTAGCTGAGGCTATTCGTTTGGCTCATATTTTAGATGTGTCCGTATATGTAACCGTAAATATCCTCATAGGTGATTCCGAATTAAAGGATCTCGAGGCGTATTTGAAGGACTTAGAGCGCATCGGTGTGGATGCTATTATCGTTCAAGATTTAGCAGTTGCTAAATTGGCACAACGAGTGGCGCCTAAACTTCACTTGCATGGCAGTACGCAGATGACGGCGGCTACATTAGATGCTGTTCGTTTTTATGAAAGCCTCGGTTTTACCCGTGTTGTATTGGCTCGTGAATTGAGTCTCCCTGAAATTGAACATATTTGTAAAAACTGTACAGCTGAAATCGAAGTCTTTGTACATGGTGCCTTATGTGTGTGCTATTCTGGTCAATGCTTGATGAGTTCCTTTATCGGTGGTCGCAGTGGTAACCGTGGTGCTTGCGCACAACCTTGCCGGTTGCCTTATGAACTATTGGATTCTTCTGGTACTAGTTTACTACCTAAACACGAAGCCTATTTACTAAGTCCAAAGGATCTTAACTATAGTGAGCATATGAATGAGCTCGTAGCTGCCGGTGTTACGTCCTTTAAGGTAGAAGGGCGTATGAAAAAGGTTTCCTATGTGCGCCAAGTCATTGGGACCTATCGTCATATTTTAGATACGGCTCATATAGACTCTTCTGATGCCGATGCATTGGCTTCTGGATTTAATCGTGGGTTCTCTACAGATTATTTAACAGACCATGTAGGAAAATCCATGATGACCGTTGTGGCCCCAAATAATCAAGGGAAATTAATCGGCAAAGCAGAAGTCAAAAAGGGACAAGTTCATTTGTACCTAACAGAACCGATTGAAAAAGGTTCACTCTTAAAGGTAATGCAAGCTTCTGGTAGTATTACGTACTACCAAATTGATCAGAATTGGTCCTTAGTAAATGAAAAACATTTTGTAGGTAAACCTGATGAAGGCTTTGCAGCAGGACAAGTATTCTTGGCATCTACGCCAAAATCTCAAAAGCAACGGGGCTTACAAGACTTTAGTGCTAAATTAGAAGTACATGGTTATCTATCTATTAATACGGATCAAGAGCAACCCTTTACGGAATTAACTTTTGTATTGAATGATGGTCGTACGGTCACGGTAGCTAACGAGTTTGAACCTGTGTATGCTAATAATAAACCGACTACCTTAGAGAAGGTTACAGATCAAGTAGGTAGATTAGGTAATACATTGTTTACTCTAGCTTCTATGTCCATTCCCGAAGGGCCATACATGTGGCCTGCTAGTGTTTTGAATGCATTGCGTCGCGATGCAGTGGAGGCTTTAGAAACTCTGTTGATTACAGATCATGAAACTGCTTGGGCAGAGTTAGCTGTAGAACCTCAAGATATGACATCTATGGTTGCTAAGGATAAGATTGAATATACTGAGCCTATGGTAAGTGCTCGCGTTGATGAATTAGAGGCTGTGAAAGCTGCTATTGAAGGGGGCGCTAAGAAGATTATCTTCGGCGGTGACCGTTTACAACGCAAGCCTTATGAACTTAGTATTTATGAAAAGGTAGCTACCCTTTGTAAGGATGATAATGTGCTTTGCGTATTTGCTACGCCGCGGGTCGTGAAAGACGATGAAGTTGAAGCGTATATGAATACTCTTAGGGCTATAGTTGAGGCTAAACCAGATAGTATTTCTATTCATGTGCCACAAGCGTTATTATGGCTTCGTGATTTAGGGTATACAGGTGCTATTGAGGCTGATACAGGTCTTAATATATTTAATGGCTCTGCATTACAAGTATGGCAAGACTTTAATATGAGTAGCATAGCGCCATCCTTAGAGTTAACATTGGCACAACTTGTTAACTTGCAAAAATCTACTAAATTGCCATTAGAAATAATGGTACATGGTTACACGGAAATGATGATTTCTGAATACTGTGCTATCGCAAGCTTTGTGGGCACTGGCAAAAAGGAAAACTGTCCTATGCCATGTGTAACAGAGGACTATGCATTGAAGGATCGTAAAGGGGAAGTGTTCCCATTGCGTACAGATCCTTATTGCCGCATGCATATCATGAATAGTCATGAAATGGATATGCGTGCCTACGTACCAGAGTTACATCGAAAAGGGCTACATATTTTACGCATCGATGGTCGACATATGGATCCAAAGAGATTGCGTACTATCGTAGCAGATTATGTATCCATTCAAAATGGAACAAAAGAGGCTCCGCCTAAGAGTGTAGGTAAAGATGATACACCTATTACAAGGGGCCACTATTTTAGAGGTATTTTATAAAAGAGGTAGTACATTGTTTAACGAAGATGTATTAGACTTTCACCATATAAAAGAACAATTACAACAACATTGTAGTTCTACCATTGCTAAAGAATTAGCTATGCATATTGAACCAATGACGGATGCTAAAGCTATTCAAGAGAACCTTGATGAAACAGCAGAAGCCATGCGTTCTTTGCAAACTGAGGTAGAACAACCATTAGGTGGTACGCGAGATATTCGCGAATCCTGTAAAAAGAGTCGTAAAGACTTTGTCCTTACTCGTGAAGCATTGTGGGATATTTACTTGACTATTGGTGCTTATAAGCGGATGACAAAGTTCTTTAGAACAAAATATATGGAATATCCATTACTATCCCTATGGGTACAGGATATGCCGAATACAGATCGTATTGAAAACCGTTTTAAACGCGTCTTTGATGAAAAAGGGGAATTGCTTGATACAGCATCTCCTAAGTTGGCGAGCCTTAGAAATACGATTATTAAAACTCGTGAAAAGATTAAAAACGATATTCAAGCTATCTTACACGACAAGGATAATCAAAAGTATTTCCAAGAAGCAATTATTACGCAGCGTAACAATCGCTATGTAATCCCTGTAAAACAGGAATATCGTCAATATTTTGATGGTCTTATTCACGACCGTTCTGCAACGGGGCAAACACTCTATATTGAACCGATGCGCTTGGTGAATCTAAATAATGAATTACAAGAGGCTTTGATTGGTGAAGAGCAAGAGGTATTGCGTATTTACCGTGAATTATCTGCCCTTGTTAAACAGCATAGTAATGATTTGATGGATGCTTGTGAAAAGGTATCCCACATCGAATTTGTATATGGTAAGGCGAGCCTTGCTATTTCTTATAAGGGTGTACCGGCCATCTTGAGTACTGATAGAACTGTCAATCTCATGAGAGCTCGGCACCCATTAATCCCACCGAATGTGGTAGTGCCTACAAATATTCAATTAGGTACATCGTATCGTATTTTATTGATTACTGGTTCTAATACAGGCGGTAAAACAGTCTCTCTTAAAACATTGGGGTTATTGAGTTTAATGAACCAATGTGGTCTATTTATCCCTGCAGACCACGGCTCAATGTTGCCTATATTCCAAAATATCTTTGCCGATATTGGGGATGAACAAAGTATTGAGGCTAGCCTTAGTACGTTCTCTGCTCATATGACACAAGTTATTTCCATTATTAAACATTGTGGCCCAAATGACTTGGTATTGCTGGATGAGCTTGGATCTGGTACTGATCCAGAGGAAGGTAGTGCTTTAGCTGTATCTATCCTTGAATTCTTCCGTAAAAAAGGTGCCCTTATGATGGTAAGTACCCATTATAATGAGCTTAAAAACTATGCATACCATACAGAAGGAATCGAAAACGGCCATGTAGAGTTTGATGAGCGCACCTTAAAACCAACATATCGACTTCATATCGGTGTAGCAGGTAGTAGCCATGCATTGAGTATTGCGGCCCGTTTAGGGTTGCCAAAAGATATCGTAACGCGCGCTGCAGAGTATAAATCTCAATTTGGTAGTCATGAAATGGAAGAGGTTCTTTCAGATTTGAATGAACAACTTCGTAAAGCATCTGAACGTGAAAGAGCGTTAAAGAAAGAGCTCGATGAAACACGTCGTATGCGTGGTCAATTAGAGAAGGAAAAGAAACAGTTTAATGAAAAACGTAAGCAAATTTTAGCCAAAGCTCAAGCTGATGCTGAAGCTATGAAGCGCAGTTTACGTGTTGAAGGGGAAGCGATTATCAAGCAATTGAAGTCGCAATTCTCTGAGACGAATAAGGATAAACGTCAATCTGCTATTAATGCAGCGCGTAAAGGTATCTCTAATGTTCATGTGCCAGATGCTCCAGTTGATGACGATCGCAAGTCTTTAACTGCAGATACTATTAAGGTAGGGCAAGCTGTATACGTTACGTCGTTACGTTCTTTAGGTACTGTATTGTCTATCAATGGCAATCGTGTGAATGTAGATATTAATGGATTAACTGCTACTGTTAAAGTTAGCGAATTACAATCTACTACACGAGAAGAAGGTAATAAATTGGTACGTGAGCAAAAGGCCGCTATGCCTAAGACGCGAAAACGCATGGGTGGCTCTGCCGTACAGCGTCAAAAAGAGGTTCGTACTGAAATCAATATTCTTGGACAAACGGTAGATGAAGCGACAGTTTCTGTTGGTAGATTTATTGACCAAGCTTTACTTGGTGGTGTTAATCAAGTGCGCATTATTCACGGTAAGGGGACTGGCGCATTACGAGAAGGTGTACATCAATATTTGCGTACCTTACCTCATGTAGCTCATTTTGAAACGGCAGGCTATGACGAAGGTGGTGCAGGGGCTACCAATGTAGTTCTGAAATAAAGCTACACAATAGTGATATAGTTATAGATAATACAGTAAATTATTATCGTATATCAAATTGGTTATGGGGTATAGCCATATACATATATAGAAATAGAAGAGGTAGTAAGTTCTTAGAACTTACTACCTTTTTACGTAAAAGAAAGGAGCGGAACACATGTTCCGCTCCTTTAGAGTATTAGATTAACGATCTTTTTTACTAGACTTTTTACTTTTCGATGAATTAGATTTTTGTTCAGTTGCATCATCTTTTGAGCCACTGTCATCTTTTACAGCTTCATCTTTTGACTTGTCTTTATCGTCTTTTTTGTCTGCTTTTTCGTCCTTAGCAGCTTCTTTTTTAGGCTGTGCTTTTACAGGATTATAATAACCTTCAGAAACAGCTGATTGAGCGCTAGCAGGAACGGAGAAGTCAGATGCAGGGGTGTTGGCAAGTGCATTAGCCATAAATTGACCCCACATAATGGCTGGTGTTGTACCACCTGTCATGCCATGTAATGTTTCAGAACCGTAGTCGTCACCAATCCAAACGGCAGCTACAAGATCAGGTGTATAACCAACGAACCAAGCATCCTTGGAATCATCTGTTGTACCTGTTTTACCTGCTGCAGGACGACCGATTGCTGCATTACCACCAGTACCGCCATTAATAACGGATTCTAGCATACTAGTGATGATAGCTGCATCTTTTTCATCTACAACGCGTTTTTCTTGAATGGAGTTTTCTTCCACCACTTGACCATTGCGGTCTACAATCTTAACGATTGCTGTAGGTTGAACCTTGATACCACCATTAGCGAGTACGCCATAGGCTTGTACCATTTCAAGCGGTGTAACACCATGAGTTAAACCACCGAGTGCTGTAGATAAGTTGTTATCTTGATCTGTAAGGGTAGTGATACCCATTTCTTTAGCAAGTTTAATAATCTTAGACATGCCTACTTCATCAGCAACTTTTACGGCAGCTACGTTACGAGAATGTTGTAATGCATAGCGGTATGTAATATTACCTACGAAGTCATTTTCATAGTTTTTAGGGCTCCAGCTACCAAATGTAACAGGGCTATCATCTACGATAGAACCAGGAGTTTTACCAGATTGAATAGCTGCTAAATATACAAATGGTTTCATAGAGGAACCTGGTTGACGTTCTGCTTGTGTTGCACGGTTAAATGCATCATCACCACGGCCACCAACCATAGCCATAATGTAACCATTGTGAGGATTCATAGCTACGATAGCACCTTGTGGTTGATGTAAACCATTGCTATCAGTGTAGTAGTTAGGCAAGTTTTGCATTGCTGCTACAGCTGCATTTTGTGCATCCATATCAAGAGTTGTATAAATTTTTAAACCATCTTTATAGATTGCATCATCGCCATATTTTTCAGAAACTTGTGCAATAACATAGTTAATGAAGTAAGATGCATTAGATTTTTCATGCGTTTGTTCTTGTTTTGCCACTAAGCCTAAATCTGCTTGACGTGCTTCATCAGCTTGCTCTTGTGTAATGTAACCGTATTTAACCATTTGGCCTAATACAACAGCTTGACGTTTTTTACTAGCTTCCAAATCATTGAATGGAGAGTAGTAGTTAGGACTTTGTGGTAAGCCTGCAATGAGTGCTGCTTGAGCTAGCGTTAATTGGCTAGCATCCTTACCAAAGTATACATGAGCTGCAGATTGTACACCGTATGCACCTTGGCCAAAGTAAATTTGGTTCATGTACATTTCAAGGATTTCATCCTTCGTGTAATGTTGTTCAATTTTAAGTGCTAGCAATGCTTCAGAAATTTTACGTTTAAATGTTCTGTCTTGAGATAAGAATGCATTACGCGCTAACTGTTGAGTGATAGTAGAACCACCTTCAGATACGCCACTATGAACAAGGTTAACCCATACAGCACGCAAGATACCAACTGGGTCGATACCGTGATGGGAGTAGAAGCGAGAGTCCTCAGTAGCAACAAAGGCATTTTGTAAATCCTTTGGTACATCCTTTAAAGGAACTGGTAATCGATTCTCTGTGGAATGAACCGTTGTGATGAGATTACCATGGACATCGTAAATTTGAGACGATGCGGAAGGACGTACATTGGATACATCTGGTAGGTTAGACAGTGTGGCACTGATAAAACCACAGCCACCTCCGGCTACGATGAGTATAAGGAGAAGGGCACAAATCCAAAATAGACGCTTCGGACTTGTTTTCTTCGGTGTAGAGCCGCTACCGTTAGAACGGCGGCTGCTTCTCGCATTTGAGTTATTACTCATAGAGTCACCTCTTTTTTCTTTTGTTAGTAAATATAACGTAAATTCTATTACGCAGTTATAAATATTATATCATAAATGGCTTAAAACCAATACTATATATATAATTGTGAAAGTTTTTAGATAATGGTATACTAAAACAATAGTATTTCGAGGAGGATTATCATGGTTAGTGCTCAAGAACAAGTACGCCAAATTAAACACGGCGTAGCAGATTTAATTAATGAACAAGATCTTGTAAAGAAAATAGAAAAATCCATTAAGGAAAATAAACCTTTAGTTGTAAAACTAGGTTTGGACCCAACAGCGCCAGATATTCATTTGGGTCATACTGTACCACTTCGTAAATTACGTTTGTTCCAAGAATTTGGTCATCAAGTAGTGATTGTTATCGGTGGTTTCACAGCACGTATTGGTGATCCTACTGGTAAAAGCGCAACTCGTCCACCACTTACAAAAGAAGAAGTATTGAAAAATGCTGAAACTTATAAAACACAAATCTTCAAAGTGTTGGATCCTGAAAAAACTATCGTTCGCGACAACAGTGAATGGCTTGAATCTATGAATTTTGCTGATGTTCTTCGCTTGGCAAGTTCTTACACTGTAGCTCGTATGATGGAACGTGATGATTTCAATAAACGTTTCAAAGAAGGTCGTGCAATCGGTGTTCATGAATTTATGTATCCATTGATGCAAGGTCAAGATTCTGTAGCATTACATGCTGACGTTGAATTTGGTGGTACAGACCAGACGTTCAACTTGTTAATGGGTCGTCATTTACAAGAATTAGAAGGTCAAGAACCACAAGTTGTTATCACAATGCCATTGCTTGAAGGCCTTGATGGGGTTCAAAAAATGAGTAAATCTTTAGGCAATTACATCGGTATCGATGAAGAACCTAAAGAAATGTACGGTAAAGCCATGTCTATTCCTGATGAATTGATGATGCGCTACTTTATGCTTGTTACAGATATGCCAATTGAAGAACAAGAGGACATGGAAAAACGTCTTGAAAGTGGTGAGTTACATCCACGGGACGCTAAAATGCAATTAGCTCGTACCATCGTTCGTTTGTACCATGGTGAAGACGCTGCTCTTGAAGCAGAAGAGGAATTCAAACGTGTATTCCAACAACGTGCGTTGCCTACAGATATTCCTGAATACGCTATGGATGCGCCAACAGAACCAATCTTTGTTCCACAATTCTGTACAGATGCTGGTTTGACTGCTTCTAATGGTGAAGCACGTCGTTCCATTAAAGCCGGTGCTTTCAAAGTAAACGGTGAAAAATATACAGAAGAAAACCTTACCCTTGAAGAGGGCATGATCGTTCAAGTTGGTAAACGTAAATTCGTAAAAATTAAATTTAACTAATATAAAACTGTGATGAGATAGAAACCTCATCACAGTTTTTTTCTGTCTATTTTGTGTATAAAATTTTTTATCCACCATATTTTCCGATTAGTGATGGAAAAAATTGTCTTACAAGTTAATGTATAATGAATATAAAAGATAAAGATGAGAGATAACTATAAAATTTGAATTAGATACATGAAAGATTTATATAGATATCATATAAAACATACTATAAAGTAAGAGGACCCTATATGGATAAGAAATTAATTAACCTTTTAGCACAACGTGAACATATCGTTCTTACCGATATTGATGTTATAACTGCAGCAGTAGCCGTACCATTACTAGAAATCGATGGGGAAGATCATGTGGTATTTACTGTGCGCAGTAATAAGCTACGCCGTCAACCTGGTGAAATCAGTTTCCCCGGTGGACACTGTGAACCTAATGATAAAAGCGGTGCTCATGCTGCCATGCGTGAATGCTCTGAAGAATTGGGTATTGGTTTAGATCAAATTGAACTGCTAGGCAATTTAGACTGCTTAGTATCTGCTATCGGTGTCAAACTATATGCTGTAGCAGTACGATTACATACAAGCGATTTAAAACCCAATCCCGATGAAGTAGAAGAGGTATTTACAGTTCCATTACAATATCTATTGGACATGGAACCAACTGTAGGTCATCTAGACATTGGAACGAAACCGTTAAAAGACTTTCCCTTCCATTTGTTAGAAGGCTATAACATTGACTGGAAAATTAGACAAAACTATTCTGTCTATTTCTATCCCTATAAACAATACACCATATGGGGGCTAACGGGGCGAGTGTTGAAGAACTTTTTAGATATATATAGGGCAGTTAAATGAATGTAGAATTTATCTGTATAGAAATATTATATTTTGACTTTATAAGAGAGTGCATATTTTGTTTAAATCATTACGCTTATTAGTATTTAGACCAAATTCTATTGGTGCAAATTACATAATGGAAAATGAAACCATTAAGTCTTTGTTTTCATTCTTTTTAATGATATGGTTTATAAACCACTTATTAATAATGCTCGTAGGTGGACATGTTAAGTATTGGAAAGTAATCTATCCTTTATCCATAGATCAATATATAGGTTTTAGTTTATTCCCTTATATTCTTAACTTTAGTAGTATCATCTTAATAAGTATTTTTATAGCATTCCTTTGTTGGGCTAATTTTAACATTTGGACAGAGGTAAAATTTACAAAACTATTAAAGGTATCTTTAATATTAACCTGTTTACAACAAATTCCAGATTTTATAAGATTGTTTTTATTGTATCCAATTCAGTTTTTATATGTTTATAGTCCATTCTGGGCTAAGGCGATATATGATTCTTTAAAATTTATAGCAAGTATATCAGAAATTTATATTGCGTTTCTTTTTATTGTATTGTTATATAAACTTACAAAAGTCAATAGATTGGGGATAGCTATATTTGTTATTGTAGTACTTCTAGGTGTTACAGAACTTCAGAATATTTTTATTCAATCAATCTCTTAACTCAAATTTGAAAGGAATAATAATGGAAGAATCAGAGACTACTAATAATCCAGAGTAAATATTAATTAATGAAAACGGTAATGTCTATAAAGAATAGGTAATATTAATGTTAATACATAATTTACTAGATACAATTTTAAGCAAATTAATTGAAATGCCGGACTACATTTTTAATTCTTTGCTTATTTTGGTTTTCTGTCTAGTTGGAATATTATTTCCTTGGCTTAATGATGTTGTTTATGGAACATATAAAAGTTCCTATAAAGTAGAAAGAATTACTTTTCTTATTATTTTAAGTATTACATTAGTTTATATTTCCTATAAGCTTATATTCGTAGTCACAAGCTAGAGTAAAAGAAAGAGCTATTTTTATGATTAAATTTTTAGCTTTATTAATATTTAAACCAATTTCAATTGGTGCAACTAATATAATTAAAAACGAAACTATTAAATCTTTATTTACTACTTTTACTCTATTTTGGCTTATAAATAGTATATTAGTAGTCCTACATGGTGGGTACGTAAAGTATTCGAATTTTTTGTTTAGTTTATCACTGGATAGATATATTGGATTTAACTTGTTTCCTTATATTTTCGATTTTATTATTAGTATAGTCGTTAGTCTTCTGATGGCTTGCTTATGTTGGGCTAATTTTAATCTTTGGACAGAGATAAATTTTACTAAATTATTTAAGGTGTCTTTAATAATATCTTGCTTACAGCAAATCCCTAGTATTATTAGATCTCTTCTCTTGAATTTAGTACAATTTTTATCTTTGCATAGTCCATACTGGACGAAAATTGCATTGGATTGTTTAAAGACAATAGTTAATTTATCAGAGATTTATATTATGTTTCTCTTTATTGTATTGTTATATAAACTAACAAAAGTTAATAGGTTTGCTATAACTTTATTTGCAATTGTAGTATTTGTAGGTATTGCACAACTTCAGAATATAATTATTAAATCAATCTCTTAACTCCAACTTGAAAGGAATTATAATGTTACAAACCTTTATTAATCTCTTTATACGTCCTGGATCTGTTGGAATTGGTCAAGTGATTGAAACTACAACTTTTAAATGTGCTTTATGTTTATATACTGTATCTTGGATACTGCTACGACTTGTTTTAGGAGATATAGGTGTTGATATTCTTCACATAGCACCATTTATCAATGATATTGAGATATTTTCATACTTTAGTACTATAGTCATTTTGGGTATAGACTATATAACTATTTTACTGAGATTAATCATAGCCATTTTATTATTATGGATTTTGTATCGGTTCTGGTGTTCCGTATCTCTGAAAAAGATGGTAATCATATCACTTTACTTTATGGGATTATGTTTCTTATTTGCTAGTATTAAACTTAATTTACAATCTTATTTTTTGAGTTTAGATTATCTTGATGACAGTAATTGGAGCTTTCTCATGTGGAATGTTGCGGGCTTGTTAGGGAATATAATTATATTCTATACTTGCATATTGCAATTTTTAACCTTATACCGTCTGACACAAATAAACAAACTCATATTTCTAGTTACCACCGTAATAGTATTTATCCTATACTCTACAGTGGAGATTACTATTAAATATTAACGTTTATAATTTAAAGGATGATTGTCTAGCATTAGGGAATCATCTTTTTATGTTTTGATTAGTTTTATTTGCATAATAATCCTCATATAAATTGACAGATTATAAATTAAGGTATACTATTTATGTGTAAAAGGTTTAATGTGTTGCACTAATTAATCTAGGAGGTTCTCACATGAATCGCGAAACAGCATACGTACTTTGGTTTGATGAATTACGACGTGAAGATGTTAATTTAGTTGGTGGTAAGTCTTCTTCCTTAGGGGAATTGACATCCTCCACTAATGTGCCTGTACCTTACGGTTTTGCTACAACTGCTCATGGTTATCGTGAGTTTATGAAAGCAACAGGTTTGGAAGATAAAATCCGCGCTGAACTTGATGCATTAGATGATGTAGAAAATTCTGCATTATTGCGTGAAGTATGTGCTAAAATTCGCCGCATGATTTGCGAAGAAGAAATGCCTAAAGAATTGGCAGATGCTATCCGTCATGCTTATGAAGAACTTGGTAAAAAAGTAAACGAAGAAAATCCATTCGTAGCAGTTCGTTCTAGTGCAACAGCAGAAGACTTGCCAGATGCAAGTTTCGCAGGCCAACAAGATACATATTTAAATGTACGTGGTGCTGATGTTATTATTCAAAAAGTAAAAGAATGCTACGCATCTACTTTCACAGACCGTGCAACATATTACCGTGTAAAACAAGGTTTCGATCATATGACAGTAGCATTGAGTGCAGCTGTTCAAATGATGGTATTCTCTAAAGCTGCTGGCGTAATGTTCACTGTTGACCTTGTAACAGGCAATGATAACAATATTCTTATCGAAGGTTCTTGGGGTCTTGGTGAATACGTTGTACAAGGCACCGTTACACCAGATAATTTCCGTGTAGATAAAGCTAAAATGGAAATTACAGACCGCATGATTAATGACAAAAATATCCGTTTAGTTCGTAAAGCTGACGGCGACTGTGTTGAAGAAGTTGTTCCAGCAGATGAAGCTAAACAACAAGTTATTACAGATGCTCAAGTGTTAGAGCTTGCTGAATATGCAAAAGCAATCGAAAAACATTATGGTTGCTACATGGATATGGAATGGGGCGTAGATGAACGAGATGGTAGAATTTGGATTTTACAAGCTCGTCCAGAAACAGTTTGGTCCCGTAAAGAAAAAACAGAAGTATCTGAAAAAACTAGCACATTAGATGCAGGTAATCGCGATATTATCGTAAAAGGTTTACCAGCATCCCCTGGTAATGCAGCAGGTAAAGCTCATGTTATCATCAATCCTGAAGATATTGATGAGTTCAAAGAAGGCGAAATTCTTGTCACAGCTATGACAGCTCCTGACTGGGTGCCAGCAATGAAAAAAGCAAAAGCTATTGTTACTGATGCTGGTGGTATGACTTGCCATGCGTCAATCGTTAGCCGTGAGCTTGGTATTCCTTGTATCGTAGGTACTAAGAGCCGTAGCCATGAAGCAACTACATCCATTAAAGATGGTCAAATGATTACAGTAGATGCTACAAATGGTATCGTATACGATGGCGTATTAGAAGATATCGTTAAAAAGCCAGAAGCACAAGCTACTGCAAGTGTTGCAACTGAATATGTTCCTGTCACAGGCACTAAGATTTACATGAATTTAGGTAATCCTGATTTAGCTGAAAAACATGGTGTATTACCATGTGATGGTATCGGTCTAATGCGTGAAGAGTTCATTTGGACTACTTTCATTCACGAACATCCATTACACCTTATTGAAACAGGCCGCAGTGATTTTGCCGTAAATACATTGGCTGAAGGTATGCGTAAAGTGTGCCAAGCATTAGCTCCTCGCCAAGTAGTAGTTCGTTTGAGCGACTTCAAATCTAGCGAATATCGTGATCTCAATGGTGGCGACAAATATGAACCACATGAATCCAGTGCATTACTTGGCTGGCGTGGTGCAGCTCGTTACTATGATCCAAAATATACACCTGCTTTCAAATTAGAATTAGAAGCAATCAAAAAAGTACGTAACGAATTTGGTTTCAAAAACTTACAAGTTATGATTCCATTCTGCCGTACTGTAGAGGAAGCTGAACTTGTAACTAATTTAATGGCTCAAGAAGGTCTTGTACGCGGTAAAGATTTCAAAATCTGGCTTATGGCTGAAATTCCAGCAAATATTATCTTAGCTGATCAATTTAATAAATACGTAGATGGTTATTCCATTGGTTCTAACGATTTGACTATGCTCGTTCTAGGCTGTGACCGTGATAACGAAACAGTTCAACATATCTATGATGAACGGAATCTAGCAGTTCGTAGAGCGATTCGCCATCTCATCGAAGTGGCTCACAAAGATGGTAAAACTGTATCCATCTGTGGTCAAGCGCCAAGTGTATACCCTGAACTTTGCGAATTCCTTGTGAAGAGCGGTATCGACTCCATTTCTGTTAACCCAGATGCGGTTGTGAGCACTAAGAAAATGGTGGCTCAAATCGAACAACGAATTATGCTCGATGCTATGACTGGTCGTGGTCGTCAAGAATCTGATGACTTAACTTGGTAATCATATAGTGGTATTGAAAGAGGAGGCCCGTTGGTCTCCTCTTTTTCTGAATGGTAACTTAGGATATAATACAAACAGAGATGAAAGGGGGTTACCGTGTGAAACTGTCGAAACGACAAGAACAAATTGCTCAAATCGTTCGTGAAGAAGGGCCTGTAACGGGCAGTGCTATTGCTGAACATTTAGAGGTTACTAGATCTGCATTGCGTTCAGATTTATCGGTGTTAACTATGCTAGGTGTTTTAGATGCGCGTCCGAATGTAGGTTACTACTATGTGGGACTTTCAAAAGAAACACAAACGGCGGAGCGATTAAAATCATTTCTGGTAAGTGATGTATTATCTCAAGCCGTCGTAGTCAACGGGGATACAAGTTTGTATGACACGATTGTCACTATATTTACTGAGGATGTAGGAACCATTTTAGTGTGTGATGATTCCTATTTAGTAGGTGTCGTATCCCGTAAGGACTTGTTGCGTGCCTCTATGGGGCAAACAGATTCGCACACAATGCCTATATCTATGATTATGACCCCTGTGAGCAAGGTTATAACTGTGGAGCCTACCGATACATTAGTAGAGGCTGCACAGAAGATGATAGATTATGAAGTGGATTGTTTACCTGTCGTCGTTCGCGAGGATGTGGAAAACAAGAAACGCCTAAAGGTTGTAGGCCGTGTATCTAAAACGACGGTAGCGAAAGTATTTTTAGAATGTAGCATACATTGAGGTTGATAGAATGGCAGAAAAAATTATTTATGCAATATCGGACTCTCTTGGGGAGACCGCAGAGGCTGTAGCAAGAGCTACGGCGAGTCAATATGATAAGGAACAAATTGAAATTGTTCGTATTCCTTATATTGATAGTGAAAGCCAAATTGATGAAGTTATAGCAGATGCAAAACGTGGTAATCATGTTATTTGTCATACCATTGTATCTGAGTCTTTGCGCAAATATCTTCATGAAAAAGTAGCGGAATACAATATTCCTGCTGTAGATATTATGGGCCCAGTTCTCGATGCTGTAGGTACTGTTGCATCCACAAAGCCTCGTATGACAGCTGGTATGGTTCATAAGCTTGACCAAGAATACTTCAAAAAGGTAGAAGCCATTGAGTTCGCCGTAAAATATGACGATGGTAAAAATCCATCTGGTTTTGAGAAGGCCGACGTAGTCATCATTGGTGTATCTAGAACAAGTAAGACACCATTGTCTATGTTCTTGGCATATAAAAAGATTAAAGCTGCCAATTTGCCATTAGTACCTGAGGTACCATTGCCAGAGGAATTATTTAAAATTCCAGCAAAAAAAATCGTGGGCCTTATTATTGACCCATTCAAATTAAATAATATTCGTAGTGAACGTTTGCGTGCTATCGGTCTTGAAGACGAAGCAAACTACGCATCTATTGAGCGTATTCAATCTGAATTAGAATATGCAAAAGCTATTATGCGTCGTTTACATTGCCAAGTACTAGATGTTTCTAATAAATCTATCGAAGAAACAGCATCTCTAGTTATGCAATTGATCGATAAAAACCGTGCATCGGAGGGTAAATGAATATACGGGAACAAATAGAGGAGAGGGAGGCGTTACTCCTCTCTCCCTATGCAGCTAAAAGCCGTGATGCCATCCGTGATTTAGAGGAAGCACCCGATCCACTTAGAACTGCCTTTCAACGTGATCGGGACCGCATTATTCACAGTAAATGTTTTAGACGGTTAAAGCATAAGACACAAGTTTATATTGCGCCAGGTGACCATTATCGTACGCGTATGACCCATACCCTTGAGGTAGGACAAATAGGTCGTACAGTGGCTCGTGCGTTGCGACTAAATGAAGATTTAGTAGAAGCTATCGCTATGGGTCATGATGTAGGACATACGCCATTTGGTCATGTTGGAGAATATGCGTTACGTGATATGGTTGGTCACTTTAATCATAATGAACAAAGCTTGCGTATGGTTGAGGTTTTAGAAAAGCATGGCGACCATCAAGGTCTTAATTTAACCACTGCTGTACGTGATGGCATCGTAGGTCATACAGGGGCACATATCCCTGTCACTTTGGAAGGTCAAATTATTCGTATCGTAGACCGCATTGCCTATTTGTGTCATGATTTTGATGATGCACAGCGCGCTGGTATGTTGACGGCTGAGGAATTACCTTTTGAAGTGCGTGAGCACTTTGGAATGACTCCTTCTAGTATGATTACCGCCATGGTTGAAGATATGGTGCGAGAGTCTTTAGATAAACCTGTTATTTCTATGTCTAGTGATATAGAGATGACCATGAATCTATTCCGTCAATTTATGTTTAAAAATGTTTATTTGGCGCCGGCTTTAATTCCAGATCGAAATAAGGCATCTCATGTGGTGAAAAACTTATTTACTCACTTTATGGAACATCCTGACGATATGGAGGGCTGTGAAAGTAATCGTGAGTTTTACTCCACTCGTGATGTAGTGGATTATGTGGCAGGCTTAACCGATCAATATGCTATTAAGTTGTTTAAACAGTACTATATTCCAAATATTACCTTGTAAGATTTTTAGTAATAGGAACATAGATAACAAAAAAAGCAGTTAGTTCAAATGAACTAACTGCTTTTTTTGGGGCTCTAGAACCCCAAAGAGTACATGTACTTTTTATTTTACGCGCGTGTAATTTTATTAGAACGAAGGCAGCGAGTGCATACGTTAACTTTTTTAGTAGCACCGTCTACAACCGCCCGTACTCTTTGAATGTTCGGTTTCCAAGTTTTTCTTGTGCGAATGTGAGAGTGACTCACGTTCATACCGCTAGATGTGGATTTGCCACATACTTCGCAAAGGTTTGCCATAGTTTCCACCTCCAAGCTTAATCTATAACATAACAAAAGTATATTATCATAAAGACATAGTTAAAGCAAGTGTTTTTATCGTACATATTGCTCTTTTTATGAAATATACTACAATATAAGGTATACTATATATCATATTCTATGATATGAAGGGGCTTTTACACAAGGATATACAGAAATTGGATATATCCTCAGTGTTTATCGTATATTTAAAGGAGTTTCTATGGATGAACGGTTAACGACCATTAAAGGGATTGGTCCTGGTCGGGAGAAACAATTGCATAAGCTAGGGATTACGAATGTAACATCATTGTTGACATATTTCCCTCGGAGCTATGAAGACCGCCGTACAATTTATAGAATTGGTGAATTAAAGTCAGGTATGACCGGTGGCGTAGTAGGCAATGTTATAGCTGTTCAAGAAAAACGCCCTCGACCTAGATTGTCTATATTAGAGGTGGTCATTGCAGATGGTACTGGTCCACTAAAGATTGTATTATTTAACCAAGGGTATAAAAAGAACTTTTATAAAAAAGGGCAGCGTCTATATGCATATGGCAAAGCAGAATTTCAATATGGGTCTATGCAAATGAATACGCCCCAAATAGAAAGTTTAGGAGATGGTGGAGAGCCTGATCGTGGCATTGTTCCTATTTATGCCTTGGCTGATGGAGTGTCTCAATTTGTGGTGCGCTCATCAGTACGCAATTGGTTTGCCGCTAATCATGAATTGCAAGAGATTTTGCCTACTGAGGTTCGTGAATCACATCAATACATGAGTCGCTATGATGCATTTAAAATGATGCATTTCCCGGATTCTTCAGAGCGATATGAAGAAGCGCGTCATCAATTGGCCTATGAAGAGTTATTTGTCATGCAATCTGGATTGGCCTTGTTGCGGAATAAAGAGCAGTGTCATAAAGGACCTAAGATGGGACCTAATGGGGACTTAATGGCTCAGTGTATAGAAAACTTGCCGTTCTCCTTAACAGGTGATCAACAGCGTGCATTAGAAGACATTCGCATCGACATGGAAGATGAACGTCCTATGCAACGATTATTGCAAGGTGATGTAGGTTCTGGTAAAACTGTTGTGGCTACATTGAGTTTGTTGAAGGCCATCGAAAATGGTTACCAAGGGGCATTAATGGCCCCTACGGAGATTTTGGCGGCTCAGCACTATGAAGGCATAACAGAGGTATGTCGTAATTTAGGTATTACTATAGAGTTATTAACTGGTTCTACTACAAAAAAAGAAAAAGAGCGTATCTATGAAGGCTTAGCTGACGGATCAATTAATATGATCATCGGCACTCATGCGCTTATTCAGGAAGGTGTTAACTTCCATAATTTAGGTCTCGTCATTATCGACGAACAACATCGCTTTGGCGTAGAACAACGGGCGCGATTACAACAAAAGGGTACATACCCACATGTGCTGATTATGACGGCTACACCAATCCCTCGAACCATGACATTATCTGTGTATGGCGATTTAGCGGTTTCTTTAATTAAAGAAATGCCACCAGGGCGTAAGTCTGTTAAAACGTATGCTGTAGATAGCTCATATAAAGAACGATTGAGAAACTTCTTCGGCAAAGAAATGGCAGAAGGACGTCAAGTTTACGTAGTATGTCCTCTAGTAGAAGAGTCTGAAAAATTAGACTTACAGGCAGCAGAAGAACTGTATTTAGAATTAAAAGAGTACTTTTACAAGGCCTATGAAGTTGGCCTTGTACATGGTCGCATGAAACCAAGTGAAAAGGATGAAGTGATGAATGCCTTCCATAAGGGAGAGATTTCATTACTCGTTTCTACTACCGTTATTGAAGTTGGTGTCAATGTGCCTAATGCGACCATTATGTGCATTGAAGGGGCAGAGCGATTTGGTTTATCACAATTGCACCAGTTGCGTGGCCGTGTAGGCCGTGGATCTCATCAATCCTATTGTATTCTTGTAAGTGATTCAAAAAATGATGTAAGCCAAGAGCGTTTAAAATTGATGGAACAGACACAGGATGGTTTTGAACTTGCCGAACAAGACTTATTATTGCGTGGTTCTGGTCAATTATTCGGCTTAGCTCAATCGGGATTACCTGATTTACGAGTTGCCAATATAATTAAAGATATTGAAATATTGGTACAGGCTCGCAAGGATGTATTAGATTTTGCAAGCCAACATGGAATGGAAAAACTTGAATCTGTAATGAAAGAAGAATTAGAAAAAAGATTTGGTGAAAAATTTCTTAGAATATTGTATAATTAAGAGGTAGGAATAATAAGTACATAAGTAGCGATAATATTAGATTTTATCTGGGTTTTTCCCTTGTGTATCTGTTCCTCATACCGTATAATAGAACAAACAAATTTATTTCATTTTCATCTATGGAGGTCAATATGCCACTTATTCATGTAGAGCTCGTTGAAGGGCGCACAAAAGAACAAAAAAAACAATTAGGTGAAGCTATCACTAAAGCTGCGGTTGATATCGTTAATGTACCTGCTGACGCAGTAAAAGTTATCTTCGTAGATATGAAAAAAGATGATTATATGGAAGGCGGCATTTTGCGGTCTGAACGCTAAGCTACGACTGACCGCCTAGTCCAATGTGGACTAGGCGGGTCGTAGTTTTGTTTTATTATACGGAAAGGAATTAAATATGAGAGACGATAAATTCGGTATGCGTGGACTAACTTTTGATGATGTTTTATTAGTACCAGCAGCTTCTGATGTGCTACCACATCAAGTAGAGTTAAAAACTCAATTAACTCGTGACATTACGTTAAATATCCCTATGATTAGTTCTGGGATGGATACAGTTACTGAATCCCGTATGGCTATTGCTATGGCTCGTGAAGGTGGCCTTGGTGTTATCCATAAAAATATGTCTATTGAAGAACAAGCTCATGAAGTTGATAAGGTAAAACGCTCTGAACATGGTGTTATCGTTGATCCTATTTTCTTAAGTCCTCAAAATTTACTATCTGATGCAGCAGAAATTATGGGAAAATATAAAATTTCTGGTGTACCTATCACAGAACATGGTAAACTAGTAGGGATCATTACAAATCGCGATATGCGTTTTGAAACTGATTTAACTCGCCAAATCGGAGACTGCATGACAAAGGATTCCCTTGTTACTGCACCAGAAGGTACTTCTCTTGAAGAGGCAAAAGCAATTTTAAGTGAACATCGTATTGAAAAATTACCTCTCGTAGATGGCGATGGAAACTTAAAAGGCTTAATTACTATAAAAGATATTGAAAAAGCGACAAAATATCCAAATGCTGCCAAGGATAGCAGTGGTCGATTATTAGTAGGTGCTGCTGTTGGTGTATCTAAAGATTTATATGATCGTCTTGATGCACTTGTATCCGCAAAGGCTGACGTAATTATTGTAGATACAGCACATGGTCACTCTGCAGGTGTACTTCGTACATTGAAAGATATTAAACAAGCCTATCCTCATATTCCTGTTATTGCAGGTAATGTGGCGACTGCAGCTGGTACAGAGGCTCTTATTGAAGCTGGTGCAGATGCCGTTAAGGTTGGTATTGGACCTGGCTCTATTTGTACAACCCGTGTTATCGCAGGTATTGGGGTACCTCAAATCACTGCAGTATATGAGTCTGCTCAAGTAGGTCGTCGCTATGGAATTCCTATCATCGCTGATGGGGGCATTAAATATTCTGGCGATATTGCCAAAGCTATTGCGGCTGGTGCCAATGTAGTTATGATGGGTAATATTTTAGCTGGTACTGATGAAAGCCCAGGGGAAACAGTGATTTACCAAGGTCGTTCCTATAAAGTATACCGTGGCATGGGTAGCTTAGGGGCTATGAAGCTTGGTAGTAAAGATCGATATTTCCAAACAGAAGCTAAGAAATTAGTTCCTGAAGGTATTGAAGGTCGCGTACCTTATAAAGGTATGTTGGCTGATACAATTTTCCAAATGGTTGGTGGTTTGCGTGCAAGTATGGGGTATTGCGGATGTCATAACATCCAAGAAATGATTGAAAATACTCAATTCATTCAAATTACAGCGGCTGGTTTAAAAGAAAGTCATCCGCATGATGTAAGCATTACCGTTGAAGCACCAAATTATAGTGGTTGATAATGGAGTATTACATTGAATAAACGTATTTCTGTTTTATCTGTGCCTATCGATTGTGTAACAATGGATGAGGCAGTCCAACGTATTTTGCAATTAACTGAAGAGCCGGGGCTACATCTAGTAGCCACGGCTAATGCAGAAATGGTTATGTTGGCTAATGAAAATCCTACATTGCATACCATATTGAATAATGCTAGTCTTGTCGTTCCCGACGGGGCTGGCATTTTGTGGGCTGCAGAGCGTCAAGGCGAACATGTGCCTGAACGTGTAACGGGGGTAGACGTAACAAAACGATTATTTAAAGTTGCGGCTGACCAGCAAATTCCTGTATACTGCTTAGGGGCAGCACCTGGTGTTGCTCAACGAGCAATTGATAATTTATCTGCCCAAGTTGGACCATTAAATATTGCAGGGATTCATGATGGATTCTTCGATAGCGCAGAGGAACAAGAAATCGTTAAAGCTATTGGGGAGTCTAAGGCAAAATTAGTGTTTGTTGCCTTAGGCGTACCAAAGCAAGAACAATGGATTTCAGAAAAATTGAGTCACCTTGATGGCGTTGTTGCCATTGGTATTGGTGGTTCCTTTGACGTTTTGGCAGGTAATATTCCTCGGGCCCCAGAATGGATGCAACGCAATCGTCTTGAATGGTTGTATCGATTATATTTAGAACCTCAACGGATTGGCCGCATGTTGGCTATTCCTAAGTTTATGTGGACCGTTATTAGAAATAAATAGAGGAGTGTTGAATCGTGCCTACAGGACCAATAATTAAGGAAGGGTTTCCACTGATAGGGGCTATGCTCATTATCACTGTGGTGTTAGGATTTTTAGGACATTATGTAATTGCGATTATTTCATTTATTCTGGCATTATTTTTCGTCAATTTCTTTAGAAATCCTAAACGTGTAATCCCTCAAGATCCAGATTTAATTTTATCTCCAGCAGATGGTAAAATTATGGATATTTCTGATGTATACGAAGATATTTACTTACATAAAGAATGTAAAAAAGTAACTATTTTCTTATCTGTTTTCGACGTACATGCCAATCGTGCGCCTATTGACGGTAAAATTACATACCGTCATTACACAATGGGCAGTTTCTTGCCTGCTTTTAAAGATGATGTAGGCTTTGAAAATGAACGTCATACTATTTGTATTGAAAATGATCGCACTTCCGTATTAGTAACACAAATTGCGGGCCTTTTAGCGCGTCGTATCGTATCTTGGACGGATCTTGATAGTGTGCTTGAACGCGGTCAATTGTACGGGATGATTAAATTCGGTTCCTGTACTGAAATCTACATGGATAAGGATGTAGAGTTGTTCGTGGAAAAAGGTCAACATATTACAGGTGGAGACACTGTTATCGGGAGGTTGCGTCATGAATAAATCTATTATTCCAAATTTATTTACTAGTGCTAATTTAGCCTTCGGTGTCCTTGGCATCACATTCTCTGCTACAGGTAATACTTTCTATGCAGCTATTTGCGTACTATTATCCTTAGTTGCTGATGGTTTAGATGGTCGTGTAGCGAGAGCATTAGGTGTAGCAGGTCCTATGGGGCGTGAATTAGACTCTTTATCTGATGTAGTGGGCTTTGGTGTAGCACCGGCTTATATGCTATATATGAAAGAGCTATACGGTTTAGGTTGGATTGCTTATGTTCCTTTACTAGCATTTGCTGTATTAGGCGCATTCCGTCTTGCTCGCTTTAACATCAAAACTGAAGAAGTTCATGGTTACTTTGAAGGTTTGCCAATTCCAGCAGCAGGTTGCTTGGCAGCTACTTACGTATTGTGTGGCGTAGAGGTACCTCAATTTGTACTAGTAGTTTGTATGATAGGTGTAGGCTTCTTAATGGTTAGTGAAGTAAAATATCCAGACTTCAAAGGTAAATCTGCGGTTAATATTAATAAACTTTCCATTGTACTCACTGCTATTTTTGTTATAGCTTGTCTCGTTTATGATTGGCATACATGGGCCGTGATGATTTTTGCTGGCTATGTAGTGTTTGGCCTTACTAATGGGGCGTTAAATATGGTGCGTAAATAAGTGTGTGGAGGATAATAGTATGAATTACCTACTGGATCTGATATTGATCCCTATGCAGGTAATAATCGTAATTTATACGGTTTATTATTTTGTGCTCGCCGTAATTGGTATGTGGCGGTCTCGAGTACATAAAAACTATACCCCTAAAAATTCCTTTGCTATCGTTGTATGTGCTCATAATGAGGAAGCAGTGGTTGGTGAGTTGGTAAAAAACTTACGTAGTTTGGACTACCCTGATGAGTTGTACGATATCTTTGTTGTTGCCGATAACTGTACAGATAAGACTGCTGAGGTAGCAAGTGCTGCTGGTGCCAATGTACATGAACGATTCAATAAAGAAGAAGTAGGCAAAGGCTATGCCATGGGGTGGATGTTTGATCGTGTGGAAAAAATGGATCGGAAATATGATGCCTTTCTTATCTTTGATGCCGATAATTTAGTACATCCTCAATTTATGTTAGAAATGAATGATCATCTTGAAAAAGGTGAGTCTGTAATTCAAGGTTATTTGAACTCTAAAAACCCAACAGACTCTTGGGTTGCGGGTACATTTTCCATCATGTTTTGGATGGTTAATCATATGTGGCATTTAGCAAAATACCGCATTGGCTTGTCCACAGCACTAGGTGGTACTGGTATGTGTATACGTACATCTATCATCCGTGAATATGGCTGGGATTGTAATAGCTTGACTGAGGATATGGAATTCTCTATGAAGCTATTAACACATGGTCTTAAAACTACTTGGGCTCACGATGCCATTGTGTATGATGAAAAAGTTACGACTATGATGGCTTCTTGTAAACAACGTTTACGTTGGGCACAAGGTCAATTTGACTGTGCGGATCGATATATTCCTAAATTATTTGCCGCAGGTATTAAACAAGGAAATATCGTTATCCTAGATGGCATTTTACAAGTTAGTCAGCCTTATTTCTTATTGTTGACAACTATATATTTAGTATTTTCATATATCAATGCATATGTGCCGATTTATACAAATATTTTATATCAAATTATGCCGATGTCTGTATGGCAAATTATTGGTATTGGTCAATATTTGTTCCCACTTATTGTGTTGTTAAAAATTAAAGTTCCACCTAAAATTTGGTTCTACTATTTGTTATATCCAATTTTTGTATACTCTTGGGTTCCTGTAAATATTTTAGGTTGGTTCCGTCGTCATAATAAGGAATGGTCTCATACAGTTCATACGCGAGCTGTTGGTTTGAATGACGTGAAATTAACACGTATGGGAAATATGAATAAGAATAAAAAATAGAATCTGTAGGAGTGAATATGCATATTTTAATGTGTAATGATGATGGTATTTTAGCAGATGGTTTACGCCGTCTTGCATCGTACTTAAGTCAATATTATCGAATTACCGTTGTAGCACCTGCAAATGAGCAAAGTGCTAAATCCCATGCATTGACGACTGAGATCCCTTTAAAATTAGATGCGTACAATGGCGAGGATGAAAATCCTCGCCTTTATGCTCTAACGGGAACTCCTTCTGATTGCATGAAGTTTGGCCTTAGTTATTTATTGAGTGATGATATGCCTGATCTTGTGATTTCAGGTATTAATCATGGCTTTAATCTGGGCTCAGATGTGCTATATTCTGGTACTGTATCTGCTGCTATGGAAAGTTGTTTTTATGGCATTCCAGGGTTAGCATTATCTGTGGAACGATATTCTCCTGAACGAGGGGATGAAATGCATCCCTTTATCCATGAATTGATAGAAAAAATTTATGTGAAAGGGAATTTTGATGGCCTATTAAATGTGAACTTTCCGTTACGTGGAGTATGTGATTGGGATCATTTTAAAATGGTTAGCCAAGGTTTACAAACTTATAGCAACATTATTGATGCTCGCATTAACTCAAGAGGGCAGGATTACTATTGGTTAGCAGGCGAGCTAGATTATGGTGCCGAAAGTGTTCCCACTGATGTGGAATATGCTCGTAAAGGCTATATAACAGGTGTAGCTCTTACGTGGAAGCAACAATGTGATATCGGTATGGAAGCGGTTAAAAATATTTTAGATAAAATATAAAAAATGTGTTGACATTGTTTTGGGATATCTGTATAATAACAAATGTTCCGAGACGCCGGAGTGGCGGAATGGCAGACGCACTTGACTCAAAATCAAGCGGGTAACACCGTGTGGGTTCAAGTCCCACCTCCGGCACCAACTTTAGGCGGTAAGACTTTTGTCTTACCGCCTATTTTTTATATATTTATATTTATGAATTAATATACGATTATATACATTTTTGTTTGATTGAGGTGATAATATGGATCAAGGTGTGATCGATTATATTGCTAATGTCTTTGATATACCAAAGCTGGCACAACCTGTAAGTGCTGTCCAAATGCCTTTACCCTTAACACGATTGGCGGAGATACCATTAGATAGTTCTGTTAATCAGTGCCAAGGCTTTTGTTATAACTCAAAAAAAGATGTATTTGTCCTCGCATGTATAAATGCTGATAATACAAAGCAAATTATTTATGAAATTAACCCCACAACGTTGCAAGTGGTTGCTAAGTATGAATATAGTCAAAAACGTTTATTAGGTCATATGAATACGTTAACCTATAATCCGAATAACAATCGTTACTATACTACTAATGCCGTTGTAGATGGATATATTGTTACGCCTATAGAGGCTGATAGTATGATTGTTGAAGCGCCTATTAAATTGAAAGAAAAGGTATTTAACTTTGCCTTTGATAAAGACCGTAATCAATATGTGTCGATTGTGCCTTTAACAAATTCTCATCGTACTATTAACTACTATGATTCAAATTTTAATAAGGTAAAAACGTATAAGATTGATGCAGAGCATACCGACTTAAATAATAATGGTGCTTATGCTGCTAATGGTAATACTATTTTTACAACCTTAACGACCTTCGTTTTCGTCGATGATGAAGGCGTAGTAAAGAATATAAGTCCTTATACTTCAGGAATGGAAGTAGAAGATATGGATTATCGTAATGGTCAAATGTATGTGGCCGTTAATCGCAAGGGAAAGGTTGAAATTTATAGTTTGCCTACATTACCATTTTCAGTAAATGCCTAGATTTTATCTATGTTTTTATCCACTTTAAGAGTGTATAATATAAATGTTAGGGTAATTTAGGAGTTATTATGAAATTAGGGAATGATATTATAGAAATTGACCGCATCCGTCAAGCTTTAGAGAAATCTCAATCATTTCGCGACCGTGTATATACGCCTCATGAGATTGATTATTGTGAAAGTCGAAATAAGGGGCGTTACGAGTCTTATGCCGGTATATATGCCGCTAAAGAGGCTTTCATTAAAGCATTAGGTACGGGAATGCGTCATGGATCATGGCAAGATATAGAAATCGGTCATGATGAATTAGGGGCTCCCTTAATTCGTTTACAAGATACTTTTAAAGATATTTATGAAACATTAGGCTATACGGATACACATGTATCGATTAGTCATTGCAAAGCATATGCAATGAGTACAGTTATACTTGAAGGAGCATAAGATGCAAATATTAACAACTGAAGATGCTCGATATATAGATCAAGAAGTACCTAAGCAATTAGGTGTCTCTTTAGAAATTTTAATGGAAAATGCAGGACGTGGTATTGTGGATGCTTTGTGGGGACAATATGACTTATTTTCCTTAGATCATGCACGTTCTATCAATAGTTTTGTGCTATTTATCTGTGGTACAGGAAATAATGGGGCAGATGGTCTGGTAGCCGCTCGTCATCTATTAGAACAAGGCGTACCTGTACAAATTGTACTGGTAGGTGATACGAGCAAGTGTAGTGACCTCTTTGCAGTACAACTTGAAAGATGTGAAGCAATGGGTTGTATCATTGATATGTATGATGAATTCAATGATTGGTCCAATGTGGCTATCGCTGTAGAAGGTATTATGGGCACAGGTTTAACAGGCCGATTGCGGGATTTAACCATCGATGTTTTGCATGATATTGATACTATGCGTAGTCAATATAATTTTGATTTGTGGGCTATTGATGTACCGGCAGGGCTAGATGCTTCTTCTGGTCAAATTTCAGAGGGAACATTGACTTATGATTATACGGTTACCTTTGGAGCTATTAAACAAGGCTTATTATTATATCCTGGTAAGGCCATAGGGGGCACCGCTATTGTTGCACCGCTAGGCGCACCTTGGCAATACGTATTAGTTGATCGAGATAGTACTATAACTATTGATTCGGATTTAGCAGAAACGCTAATTAATTATCGAGTCCCTATGGCACACAAAGGTGTAAATGGGAATACATTAATCGTCGGTGGGTCTAGTGATATGGTGGGAGCCCCTATGTTGGCCGCAGAAGCTGCTGTTCACAGTGGATCCGGTAAGGTTACATTAGGCGTTCCAGATACAATTAAACAAGTTGTTCAAGGTCGTATCATACCGGAAGTAATGGTAACATCTATCGATGAAAATGAATCCCTTTATGACGGACATCAAGTAGTTGCTATTGGTCCTGGTTTGGGGCGCACTACAGATATTCAAGATGTAGTAAATCAAGCTATAAATTCCTGTGAAGGCGCTCTCGTCATTGATGCAGATGCGTTATATGCATTGGGGCATGTAGGGGCTGTAGATAAAGATGCTTTGCGCGATGGCCATATTGAGTCCGTATATAAGGTACAAAAAAATCTGCCATACTGTGTAATGACGCCTCATTTAGGTGAATTTAGTAGACTTATAGATTTACCAATAAAATGGATTGAACGTCATTATATTACTTTGGCTAGAGCATTTGCTAAAGCGCATCAAGTTGTATTAGTGCTAAAAGGAATTCCTTCTGTTGTAGCACTACCTGATGGTACGGTATATGTTAATACTATCGGAAATGCTGGTATGGGAACTGGCGGTATGGGGGATGTATTAACAGGTATTATTGCAGGTTTTATTAGCCAAGGTTATTCCTTACAAGATGGTGCAATTTTAGGTGTCTATGTACATAGTCGAAGTGCAGATATACTAAGTGATACTAAAACTTGGGGGTATACACCTAGTGATGTAAGTACATCGATAGGTTGTGTCATTAGTGAATTATTGGGAGAATAAGAATGACAAATAAAATACAGCGATTTATAGCCTTTTTATTAGTGCTATGCATTCCAATCTTTGCCATTGCAGGATGCACGAATAAAGATGTGGCCAATGCAGCATCTCAGAATAGCACTAATGTAAATGAAGGCTATTCCATTGATACGAAACAAACGAATCCTGAAGGTCACCTAGACGTATATATGCTAGATATTGGTCAAGGGGATGCCATATTGCTCAAGGTTGGCGATGAATATAGTATGATCGATACTGGTGACATAGAGCATCGTGAGAACATTGTGGCACAGTTAAAGTCTATGGGGGTTACAAAGCTAAAAAATGTAATTATCACACATCCTCATGCTGACCATATGGGTGGTTTCTATGCTATTGCAAAAGCTATGCCTATTGAACATGTGTATGATGATGGCATTTCTGTTGATAATAATATGTATAAAACCTATGAAAAATGGATTGATAAAAATAAAATCCAACGGTCTACATTGCGTAGTGGTGATGTAGTGGATTTTGGTCATGGAGCGGTATTTGTTGTATATGCACCTTGGACTGAACCTTTAACAGATAAAAAAGGAGCGCCAGATCTTAATAATAACTCTATTGTAGGTAAGTTAATTTTTGGTAAATTCTCTATGCTCTTTACTGGTGATGCAGAATTACAAGAAGAGAAAAAACTCATAAAAGAGCAGAACTCTAGACTGTTTGCCCGTGTTCTTAAGGTAGGTCACCACGGTTCTCGCACAAGTAGCTCTGAAGATTTTTTGAAATCTATTAAACCAGAAAGTGCATTAATTTCAAATGGCATGTATAATAGTTATGGTCATCCTCACGATGTAACATTACGTCGTTTGCAGGAAAACAATATTGCCATTTACCGTACAGATACGATGGGACGTATTCACATTAGTACGGATGGGAATGAATGGCAAATTACAACTGAACGTTAGCGTCGATTGCATAGCACAAAAATTAATTTTAAGCAACTGATTTTTGTGTGTACTGTATAAAGACTTTATATAGTAATATGTATAATCGGCATACTAATCTTCATGTTTGTATGAAATAATCTATCTATAATCTAACATTAGTTTATGGATAGATTGGAACGATGAGACTTTGATTCACAAAGATATCATCGACTCATCTCTATGGTTTGGACACTACGTATGTCAGTTAGATTGGAGTGAATGTATTGCGTAAACTATTTTTTATGTGCCTTGCTGTCTTGATGGCGATACCACTATTCTTGACTCAAGCAAAGGCAGCTAATCTTGAAGATGCTCGATGGGTGACACGAACTGATGCACCAGTACCATATGTTCGTATGGTTATGGATTTGTCAGCACCGGTAAAAGCGTCTGCATCGATTAGCAAAGATGGGAAAACGACGACTGTTACCTTAAAGAACACAAAGCTAAAAACTGCTAAAGCGAATATCAATATGGACTCTAGCATAGCTAGTTCTGCTAGACTCACAGAAGATGGCAGAGATGTGAAGGTAACAATCAAGACACCTTCATCTATCGATACGAGTGATGTAAAGGTATTTTCCCTAAAGAAAGATACGGTTAATCAGAAACCGTATCGCATCGTTGTAGATGTACAGAAAAAAGGTGTGGCACCTAAACCTGCTTATTATGGCAAACGTCCATCTCCTTCTGCACATCCTGCGAAAAATATGCCAACAGGATCCGGTAATTATTCTATTAGCGGTGGTCTATCTGGTAAAACAATTACGATTGACCCAGGTCATGGTGGTAGTGACTCTGGTGCCGTTGGGCCGCATGGTGTACAAGAGAAAAATATTACACTACCGATTTCTATGTACTTGAAAAAAGCTCTAGAAAATCGTGGCGCTAAAGTGCTTATGACTCGTACTACAGACGTAGACGTATACGGTCCTAATGCAAGTGGTGTTGATGAATTGGGTGCTCGTGTTAACGTAGCAAACCGTAGCAATTCTGATGCGCTCATCAGTGTGCATATTAACGCATTCAACAACCCAAGTGTTGGTGGTATTGCAACATACTACTATAGTAAAACAGGCAATGATGCTCGATTAGCACAAAAGGTACAATCTCAAATTGCTAGCGTTCCAGGTTTCAATGGTGACCGTGGCATTCAAGAAGGTAACTTATATGTGTTGAGACATTCTAACATGCCTGCAGTTCTTGTAGAGCTTGGTTTTATTTCCAACCCTAATGAAGAACGTGTATTGCAATCTCCTCAAACACAAGAAGACTTTGCAAATCGCATTGCCAATGGTATTGCTAGTTACTTTGGAGGTTAATCGATGAAATTACGTAAACAAGTTCTGTCGATCCTCTGCGTAGGTTTGCTTGCATTTGCAGCGGGTTGTACACCTAATCAAGCACCTACAACGGGTAAAAGTGAACCTGTGCAAGAGACGAAAGTCAATAAGGATGCAGAAACAACAAAAACATCTCAAGAAATGGTTAAGATGGCCTTCTTTGTTCCAACAGAGGATGGCTCAGGGGTAAAACAATCAACCGTTGAGATGGAGGCGGACAAAGTAACGCCTAAAGCTGCTCTTCTAGCGATGTTAAAAGCTGATAGAGCACAAAAATATCCAGTATTCTCCAAGGATATTAAAATTACATCCGTTACTGTAAAGGACGGCATTGCTTCTGTAGAAGTGAATGACGCTTTCGTAAAAGGTAATGGTGGGGACTTAACTGTTAAATTACAAATGGCTGCCATTGTAAATACATTGACATCCTTTGATAATATTAATGGTGTTCTATTCGTCAATAATGGTAAAAAGGTTCCAACTGTAGGCTCCTTTGATACTAAAGAACCTGTTAAGAGAATGACGAATCTAATTAAAAAATAATTCCTTTAGGAACATTTATAGCAGATAGTTGATATATCAACTATCTGCTATTTTTGTTGTCTTTTATATATGTTACAATACAATATGTATACTAATCGGAAGCCAGGTGATGAGATGCAATTAAAAGATGTAGGGGAATTTAATTTCATTCGCCACATTCAAGATAATACGATACATGATCCAAGTACTGTGATTACAGGAATTGGTGATGATTGTGCTGTATATAGTGCTAAGGAAGAAACAGATCAATTAATTAGTACTGATACGATGGTGGAAGGGGTTCACTTTAGCTTTCACTATATGAAGCCCTATGATGTAGGCTATCGTCTCATGACGGCCAATTTGAGTGATATTGCTGCTATGGGTGGTACTCCTCGTCAAATTGTGCTATCTGTGGCGGCACCTGAATATGTTGATACGGCTATTCTTGATGAAGTTTATAGAGGTATAAAAGATCAATGCGCAAAATATCATCTTAATATACTTGGTGGGGATACGGTGCGTACGGAAGGGCCCATGGTGTGGACTGTAACAATTATTGGTGATGTCCCTAAAGGAACTGCTATTATGCGTAGCGGTGCGCAAGTAGGTGATATTGTGGGTATTACAAATTACGTAGGTTATGCTGCTACAGGTTTGGGCGCCTTATCATATAATTTAGATGGTTATCATATGACCAAGGTTGGTCATCAACGTCCAGATCCACAAATAGAATTGGGCCAACAATTGAGACAATTAGGTATTCATAGTATGAATGATATTAGTGATGGTCTCGGTAGTGAATTAAATGAAATTGCATCGGCTAGCAATGTATCGATTGTTATTGAGGAAAAAGCTATTCCACTACATGAGGAGACTTATGAATTAGCTAAGTATTTGCAGACTAATCCAGTGGACTATGCATTGTATGGTGGAGAGGACTTTCAACTAGTATTCACGGCTCCTAAATCATTGCTTTCTAAATTAGAGAATTTAGCAGGCATTACAATAATTGGTAAAGTTGTATCTGGACCAGCTCAGGTGCAGATGGTAACACCAGATAAAACGATTAAGACCATAGAAGCGAAAGGATATAATCATTTTCATGAATCATAAGGCACAGGTTCAATTAGAGACTCATACAGTTGAAGATACACAACAATTTGGACAACTATTAGGCAAATGGGTCAAACAAAGTGGAGACCCTTTATGCATTGCTTTAATTGGTGATTTGGGGACCGGAAAAACACATCTATCCCAAGGCATTGCGAAAGGCTTTGGCGTTACAGAGGAGATTACAAGCCCTACGTTTGCTATCATGAATACTTACGATGTTGATAGAACACATTTATATCATTTTGATGTATACCGGTTGGATGATATAAGTGAGCTAGAAAATATTGGCTTTTACGAATATACAGAGGACTGTGTATCCATTGTGGAGTGGGCTGATAAATTTTCTGATGAATTACCAGATGAAACATTATGGATATATCTGACTCGTATTGATGATACAAGCCGATCTATTACATTAAGTAGTGATTATCTTACAAAAGATGATTTAGTAGATATAGGAGGCCCATATGTGGTTGGGAATTGAGACAAGTTCGCTCGTATCGAGTGTGGCCTTAATGGATGAAACAAACTTGATTGGTGAACTAACCATTCAAGCAGGATTAACTCATTCTGAGCAGCTAATACCTCACATCGACATGTTGTTGCGAGCCTCACAAGTAAAAAAGAATGAACTAAAAGGTATTATAGTTAGCATTGGTCCTGGTTCATTTACGGGATTGCGTATAGGTATGGGGACTGCAAAAGCTATGGCTTATGCCTTACAAATTCCATTGTACGGTGTGATGACCATGGATAGTTTGGCTCATAATGTTTCATATACAAATAGAACTATCTGTACTGTGATCGATGCTCAGAAAAAGCATGTATATGCTGGCTTGTATCGATATGAAAACAATGAGCTAGTATGTAAAGAAGAGCCTTTTGTTATAGCTGCTAGTGATTTATTAGAAAAGTTCCGAGAAACTAAGGAAGAGGTCTTATTCTTAGGTGATGGTATCAAGCGTATTGAAAAGCTTTTAGATGAAAACGATACTAATATGACTATTCTAGATATTTCACAACGCATTCCAAAAGCCAGTTCTTTACTTTTAGCGGGACGCGATTTAGTTATCCGTGAAGAGATATGTGATCCAATGGATATGGTTCCTTATTATATCCGTCGCTCTGAAGCAGAGGTTTTATGGGAGGAACGCCATAAGGATAATCCAGACATGTTAAACCAAAATCCTACAGTTGTTGTTACCGAAGCGGCAGGAGCAGAATAATGGAGATTCGGTTAGCTACGGTAGATGATGCTCAAGCCATTTATGAGATAGAGCAACAGTCCTTTTCTGTTCCATGGAGCTTGGACTCTGTACTTGCTGAACTTGAAGGGGCCGATAATAAGCTATATATGGTTATTTGTGAAGGAAATCATATTGTGGGCTATGCTGGTGCTTGGCTTGTATACGATGAAGGACAAATCACGAATATTGCTATTTTACCTTCCGCTCGTGGTAAGGGATATGGCTCAAAACTTACTAAAGAATTAATAGATGAATGTTTGAATAGAGGGATGCATGAAATCTTCTTGGAGGTACGCATATCTAATTTACCTGCCTTGGCAATGTATAGAAATCTAGGATTTACTGTTAAAGGAATTCGCAAAGATTATTATTCAGAGCCAAAAGAGGATGCTTATATTATGTCTCTCGTTTCAGAGGAAATAGAATGAGTATATACACATTAGCCTTGGAAAGTAGTTGTGATGAAACATCTGCATCCGTCCTAAAGGATGGGCGTACTGTTTTATCTAATGTAATTTCTAGCCAAGTGCCTATTCATAGAAAATTTGGTGGTGTTGTACCAGAGATCGCATCACGCCATCATATTGAACAAGTTATATCGGTTATAGATCAAGCATTGCGCGATGCAAATGTAACCTTACAAGACATCGATCATATTGGCGTTACCTATGGTCCAGGACTTGTAGGGGCATTATTGGTTGGTGTAGCTGCTGCAAAGGGGTTATCCTTTGCTACAGGTATTCCTTTGGTACCAGTTCATCATATGGAAGGTCATATCTTTGCTAATTTCTTAGCCAATCCAGAATTGGAACCTCCATTTTTGAGCCTCGTTGTATCTGGTGGTCATACCATGTTAGTGCATGTAAAAGGCTATGAAGAGTTTGATATCCTTGGACAAACTCGGGATGACGCAGCAGGGGAAGCATTTGATAAAATTGCTCGCGTTATGGGGTTCCCTTACCCAGGTGGCCCTCATATCGATGCTTTAGCTCTTGAAGGGAATCCAGATGCTATTGAATTTCCAAAGGCTTTGAGTGAGCCTGGAAATTTCGAATTTAGTTTTAGTGGCTTGAAATCTGCTGTATTAAACTATTTAAATAGTAAGCAGCAAAAGAATGAACCTATAAATCAAGCGGACGTTGCAGCGTCCTTCCAAAAGGCGATTGTAGATGTATTAGTTGAGAAAACACGAGATGCGGCGCATACATTGGGGGAAACTCGTATTACTATAGCTGGTGGTGTTTCTGCTAATAAAGGTTTACAAACGGCATTACAAAAGATGTGCGAAAAAGAAGGATTTACCTATTACAAGCCTCATAAAATTTTGTCCACTGATAATGCAGCGATGATTGGTTGTCGCGCTTATTATATGGCCCAAGCCGGTAAATTCGCAGATTTAACATTGAATGCAAAACCAAGTGTTGAAATTGGTCATGTATCTTGGAAAGAGGATTAATCGTGGATATCGGTCAAGATATTTTAAATACAACACCATTAGGTCCATTACAAACCTCATTATTAGAGCATATTAGTAAACTTATATCCTTTGGCGAGTCATTGACCCGTCAAAGGATACAGATTTTTACACCCCTTCTAGAGTCCTCACAAGGTACTATGCATCATCGTGCCGATATGCTGTGTATTGAACGAAGTGACCAAGGTGTTATTACTCGACAGTTAAAAGGGAATAATACATGGCATTCTATGATGGAAAATGGACAACCGCTTATTGGGGTAGAACATGATCAACGACAACATGTTTTTCCTGTTGTAGATAATGGTGGTCGTATTATTGGGGGCATAGCTTTTACCGTGTCTCCGTCTATTAAGGTGGAGCAATATGAGCAAGAATATACCTTGTCGGATACGATGCAACGGCTTATGCTGACTGCTACGGATGAGCAAATACAATCGTACGAACCAATTTCTTACTTTGATGGTTTAATCATCTTTGATGATTCTCATAGGATTCTGTATGGAAATGAGGCCGCTATACAACTAGTAGATTTGCTAGGATTTGACCGACGACTTGTGGGCTCATCGATTTATAGTAGTACCTTAAAAGTTTCAGCCATTCAACAAGTATTAGATGATAGAACGATATATACTAGTGAAGAGATCTATCAAGATATGGTCATTCGTCAACATATGATTCCTATTGCTATGGGCCGAAATGAAACTCGTTGTTTCCTCGTCCTTCACGATTGTACTCGTGAAAGTAAGCAGCAACAAGAATTACTGGTAAAGAACTCGATTATTAAAGAGGTTCATCACCGCGTAAAAAATAATTTACAAACTGTGGCAGGATTATTGCGTATGGAGGCTAGACGTTCTACCTTGCCTGAGGTTAAACAAGCCTTGCAAGAGGGGATAAATCGTATTGAAAGTATGGCATTAGTTCACGATATTGTATCCCATTATGACGAGGATTATATAGGTATCCGATCAATTTATGACGAGCTATGTCGCTTATTGCGTATGAGTATGGTTCAACAAGACCAAGATGTTACCTTTACGTATAGTGGAGAGGATATGTTGATTTCCTCTCATATGGCAAGTTATGTATCCCTCATAATTAATGAGCTAATTACCAATAGCCTTGAACATGGCTTAAATGGTAAAAACGGAGAGATTCGTCTAGCTGTTACAGAGTCAGAGGAATATATTGTATTAGCTTTTTCTGATACGGGAAAAGGATTACCTCCAGAGTTTTCTATTAATTTCAACAAGCGTTTAGGACTAACTATCATTAATAATTTAGTTACCCATGAGTTAAAAGGTAAATTATCAGTAGAAAATACGGGTGTTGGTGTACTCGTAACAATACATATGAAGAAGGAGAAGTAAATGCGCGTTTTAATAGTGGATGATGAATCCCTTATACGTATGGATCTACGCGATATTATTGAATCCTGTGGTCATGAAGTTGTAGCAGAAGGCACTAATGGAGTGGAAGCCATTAAACTTTGCAGAGAATATAAGCCTGATATTGTTTTAATGGATGTAAAAATGCCGGAGTTAGATGGCATCGAAGCAGCACGTCAAATAGGCTTTCACCATGAAGCACCAGTTGTACTATTAACAAGCTATAGTCAACAGGATTTAATTAATAAGGCTAGAGAATCTGGCGTTTATGGATATTTAATAAAACCTGTACGTGAAGAGCAATTAGTTCCCACCTTAGAAATGGCCTTAGGGCGTTATAATAGTGATATTGAGCTGCGCGAAAAGATGGCTGAATTAGAACAGTCATTAGAAGATCGTAAAATCATTCAAAAGGGGACAGGTATATTGATGGAGTTATACTCTATATCTGAAGAAGAAGCATATAATCGTATCCGAGCCCTAAGTATGAAGAAACGTGATAGTATTGTTAATATTTGTAAAGCATTAATTAATCAAGTTTCTAAATAGATGAAAAGACTAGTATAAGGATAAAACTTATACTAGTTTTTTTGTGTCTAACATCAAATAAAAACTAAAAAGTCAAAAAATCAAAATTTGTGCTTGCATTTATTTTGACATCGGTTATAATAATACATGTAATTAGCACTCGGTAACTTAGAGTGCTAATAAATTGTAAATAATAACTAGTAAATAAGGAGTGACATCATATGTTAAAACCATTAGCTGACCGCGTTCTTATCCGTTTAGAAGCAAAAGAAGAAAAAACTAAAAGTGGTATCTTCCTTCCTGATACAGCAAAAGAAAAACCTCAAGAAGGTGTAGTTGTAGCTGTAGGTGCTGGTAAAGTATATGACAATGGTCAACGTGTAGCTCCAGAAGTTAAAGTTGGCGATACTGTTATGTTCGCAAAATATGCTGGTAGCGAATTAGAAATCGATGGCGCTACTCATTTGATCATTAGCGAACGCGATATCTTAGCAGTATTATAATAGCTAATTTATAGCTGTATAGAGCTAAACATACTATTGATATATTCTATATTGCCTACGGGCATATACATTCCCTTACATTAGATACTGTTATTATCTAGGAGGTAATACATATGGCAAAAGAAATCTTGTTTAATGAAGAAGCTCGTCGCGCTTTAGGTCGTGGCGTTGATCAATTGGCAAATGCTGTTAAAGTTACATTAGGACCAAAAGGCCGTAATGTAGTATTGGATAAAAAATTCGGTTCTCCAACAATCACAAACGATGGTGTAACAATTGCTCGTGACATCGAACTTCCAGATCCATTTGAAAACATGGGTGCTCAATTAGTTAAAGAAGTTGCTACTAAAACTAATGACGTAGCAGGTGACGGTACAACTACTGCAACTGTATTGGCACAAGCTATGATTCAAGAAGGTATGCGCAACGTAGCAGCTGGTGCTAATCCAATGATCTTGAAAAAAGGTATTGAAACAGCAGTAAAAACTTTGGTAGAAGAAATTAAAAAACGCTCCATTAAAGTTTCTGGTAAAGCTGAAATTGCTCAAGTTGCTAGCGTATCTGCAGCTGACGAAGAAATCGGTGGTTTGATTGCTGAAGCTATGGAAAAAGTTGGTAACGACGGCGTTATCACTGTAGAAGAATCCAAAGGCTTGCAAACTGCATTAAACGTAGTAGAAGGTATGCAATTTGACCGCGGTTACATTTCTCCTTACATGGTAACTGATCCTGATCGTATGGAAGCTGTTATGGATAACCCATACATCTTGATTACTGACCGTAAAATCAGTGCTATCGCTGATATGTTGCCAACACTTGAAAAAGTGGTAAAAGTAGGTAAAGAACTTCTTATCATCGCTGAAGATGTAGAAGGTGAAGCATTGGCTACATTGGTAGTAAACCGTTTGCGTGGTACATTCAAAGCTGTAGCTGTTAAAGCGCCTGGTTTCGGTGATCGTCGTAAAGCTATGCTTGAAGATATCGCTATCTTGACAGGTGGTACTGTAATTACTGAAGATATGGGCCGTAAACTTGATTCCGTAGAACTTACTGACCTTGGTACAGCTCGTCAAGTTCGCATTACTAAAGATGAAACTACAATCATCGATGGTGTAGGCGATAAAGATGTAATTGCTAAACGCGTAAGCCAAATCCGTGCACAAGTAGAAGAAACAACTTCTGAATTCGACCGTGAAAAATTACAAGAACGTCTTGCTAAATTGTCCGGTGGTGTTGCAGTTATCGAAGTAGGTGCTGCTACAGAAGTTGAAATGAAAGATAAAAAACTTCGTATCGAAGACGCATTGAACGCAACTCGTGCTGCTGTTGAAGAAGGTATCGTAGCTGGTGGTGGTACTACATTCATCGATATTATCCCTGCATTGAACACATTAGAAGAAACTGGTGACGTTCAAACTGGTATCAACCTTGTTAAACGTGCAGTAGAAGAACCTCTTCGTCAAATCGCTTACAATGCTGGTCTTGAAGGCTCCGTTGTAGTTGAAAAAGTTAAAAATACTGAAGCTGGTGTTGGTTTCAATGCTTTGACTGAAGAATACATCGACATGGTAAAAGCTGGTATCGTGGATCCTGCAAAAGTTACACGTTCTGCTCTTCAAAATGCTGCATCCATTGCATCTCTTGTATTGACTACTGAAACAATCGTAGCTGACAAAGTAGAAGAAAATGCTGCAGTTCCTGCAATGCCTCCAATGGGTGGCATGGGCGGTATGATGTAATCAACTGCTTAGTGCATAATCTATAAGATTTAGAATAATCCTAATGAATTAGGAACTATATGTTCACTTTTTCATTAGGATTATTTTTGTATGTAGATTATCAAATCGATAAAATTGATTTTGTATACAACATATGTTATAATTCTATAGAATTTAATATTGAGTCTAGTTTGACACAGTAGTTACTGACCTTTATAATATGGTTATCGAATTATTTCGATGTTGTTTAACCTGAAAGAAGGATTACTATGTTGAGCTTTATTTTTAAAAGTAAACCTAATTATGTTAATTTTGGCCTCTTAGTTTATCGTTTGGCACTTGGTATTTCCATGTTTTATCATGGATATTTAAAGTATTTGAGCGGTGCTGAAGGCCTTTATAAAGTTGGAGCTATGTTGGCACCATTAGGTGTACCTGGTGGTTATGAAATATTAGGTACTATGGCAGCATATGCAGAAATGATAGGCGGCGTACTTATAGCAATTGGTCTATTTACACGGATTGGATCTTTGTTACTTATTGGTACATTAGCAGTGGCCACAATATTAAATCTTAGTGGCAGCTTCTTTAGTTGGGACTATCCATCTCAAATGGGCTTTGGTGCACTTATGTTATTCTTCGCAGGTGCAGGTCGCTATAGCCTAGATAAAGCTTTATTTAAATAATAATTAGGATAATAGACTCGTCGATTGATGAGTCTTTTATTTGTGTAGCGAGGTTATTATGAATACAAAAACAGTTCCGTTTACAGCTGAACAATTAGAAAATATTATTGCCCAATATCCAACACCATTTCATATTTACGATGAAGAAGGTATCATTGAAAATATGAAATCTTTCATCGATGCATTTTCTTGGAATAAAGGGTTTAAACAATATTTTGCTGTAAAAGCGACTCCAAATCCATATATTATGCGTGTGTTACAAAAACTTGGGGTAGGTGCAGACTGCTCTTCCTTGGCAGAGTTGATGCTATGCGAAAAAGTGGGCATTACAGGTCATGACATTATGTTCACATCTAATGACACACCATATGTAGAATATAAAAAAGCACTAGAAATGGGTGCTATTATCAACCTAGATGATATTACTCATATTGAATATTTAGAAAAAAATCATGGTTCTTTGCCTGATACGTTCTGCGTTCGTTATAACCCAGGCTCCTTAAAAGAAGGGGGCAATACAATTATTGGCCTTCCGGAAGAAGCTAAATACGGTATGACTCGTGAACAAATTTTTGAAGCCTACAAACAACTACAAGCAAAAGGTGTAAAACACTTTGGTATCCATACAATGGTTGTTTCTAATGAACTTGATATCGATGGCTTAGTTGGCACGGCTGAACTTTGCTTTAATCTTGCCGTAGATATTAAAAATGAGCTTGGCATCAATGTTGAGTTTATCGATCTTGGTGGTGGCGTAGGTGTTGCTTATAAACCAGAACAAACACCTGTAGATTTCAAAGCGCTTAGCAAGGGTGTAGAAGAGGCTTACAATAGAATTCTCGTAGCTAATGGTCTTGGTGATGTAGCATTAGCTTATGAATGTGGTCGTATGGTTACAGGTCCATTTGGTTACCTAGTTTCTACAGCGATTCACAAAAAAGATATTTATCGTCATTACATTGGTCTTGATTCTTGCATGGCAAATCTTATGCGTCCAGCATTATATGGTTCTTATCACCATATTACTGTAATGGGTAAAGAAAATGCGCCTAAGGACCATGTATATGATGTAACGGGCTCCTTATGTGAAAATAACGATAAGTTCGCAATCCAACGTGAATTGCCAAAAATTGATATTGGTGATCGTATCATCATTCATGATGCTGGTGCACATGGTCATTCTATGGGCTTTAACTATAATGGTAAATTGCGTTCTGCTGAGTTGTTATTACATAAAGATGGCTCTGTTACACAAATTCGTCGTGCTGAAACATATGATGATTTGTTTGGCACCCTCGATTTCTCCAACCTATAATTTAATATTGAGAATCGAATAGGATGAGAATGAATATTATTAAAAGCCTATCAATATATGTAATATATGATATTCTTTTAATTCCTGTATATTTTAGTAGGAATATCTTGCTATCATTTAGATAAGAATGTATAATGAGTATAGATTGTTATGCACATACTTGCTAAGTTGGCGAGAATTACGGCGGTATTCACGTTAGTGCGTACCGCCTTTTTATATGTGTCAGTATATACGTTTTACATATAACGATTGTATGCCTCGATATTGAGGATACATAATAAAAAGGAGTGAATATTTTGGCTGAATTACTTCAGATAAAAGATTTAAAGGTATCCGTTGAAGATAAACAAATCTTGAAAGGTATCAACTTAACAATTAATAAAGGTGAAATTCACGTTGTAATGGGCACAAATGGTGCAGGTAAGTCTACACTTGCTAATGCTATCATGGGTAACTCTACATATACTGTAGACAGTGGCTCCATTATTTTTGATGGTAAAGATATTACAGAAGATGCAGTAAACGATCGTGCAAAAGCTGGTATCTTCATGTCCTTCCAAAACCCTATTTCTATTCCTGGTATCACTGTAGAAAACTTCATTCGTACAGCTAAATCCACAATTACTGGTGAAAATGTACGTGCCTTATCCTTCAAAAAAGAATTGAAAGAAAAAATGGATGAATTGTCCTTTGATTTGTCCTATGCACAACGTTATGTAAATGAAGGTTTCTCCGGTGGTGAACGCAAGAAAAATGAAATTCTTCAAATGTCCATTTTGAATCCTAAATTGGCTATTCTTGATGAAACTGACTCCGGTCTTGACGTAGACGCAGTTCGTATCGTATCCGAAGGCGTACAACGTTTCCACAACGAAGACAATGCTGTATTGATCATCACTCACCACAACCAAATCTTGCAAAAATTAAAACCTGACTATGTTCATGTATTGATCAACGGTAAGATCGTTAAAACTGGTGATGCTTCTCTTGTACGTGAAATCGAAGAAAAAGGTTACGACGCATACAAAGCATTAGCATAGGAGGCACAATGGAAGAAAGAAAGAAAACCCAAGTCGCGGATATGGACCGTGGTGTCTACGATATTAAGAATGACTTTGAATATTCTTATATTTCTGATGCTGGTTTAACAGAAGATATTATCCGTGAAATTTGGTCTAATAAAAATGAACCTGAATGGATGCTTGACTTCCGTTTGAAATCTTTAGAAATCTACAATCGTATGGGGATTCCAAACTGGATTCCTGATATTTCTGGCTTAGATATGGCTAATATCCATACTTATGTTAAGCCTAAAGTAGATATGAAAGAAAACTGGGACGAAGTTCCAGAAGAAATTAAAAGTACTTTTGACCGCTTAGGTATTCCAGAAGCGGAAAAAACATCTCTTGCAGGTGTTGGTGCTCAATATGACTCTGAAGTTGTATACCACAGTATCCAAGAAGATCTTGTTAAACAAGGCGTTATCTATACTGATATCGAAACTGCACTTCATGAGCATGAAGAAATCGTAAAAAAATACTGGATGACATTGATTCCACCTACAGACCATAAATGGGCTGCTCTTCATGGTGCAGTTTGGTCTGGTGGTTCCTTCGTATACGTTCCAGCAGGCGTACAAGTAGAGATTCCATTGCAATCTTACTTCCGCTTGAATGCACCAGGTGCTGGTCAGTTTGAACATACTATGATCATTGTAGAAGAAGGTGCTAAATTGCACTTTATCGAAGGTTGCTCTGCTCCTAAGTATGATGTATCTAACCTTCATGCCGGCGCTGTTGAATTGTTCGTTAAAGACAATGCTACATTGCGTTACTCTACAATTGAAAACTGGTCCAAGAACATGTACAACCTTAACACAAAACGTTGTGTAGTAGGTAAAAATGGTACAATCGAATGGGTATCTGGTTCCTTTGGTTCCAAAGTTTCCTGCTTGTATCCAATGAGTATTCTTAACGGTGAAGGTGCACATGCTGAATTTACAGGTGTAACATTCGCTGGTGAAGGCCAATTCCTTGATACAGGTTGTAAAGTGGTACATAATGCACCATATACAACAAGTAATGTAAACTCTAAATCCATCTCTAAATCCGGTGGCGCTGCAATTTATCGTGGCCTTTTGAAAATTGGTCCTAAAGCTGAACATTCTAAAGCAACAGTTTCTTGTGAATCCTTGATGCTTGATGCTGAGTCTCAATCTGATACAATCCCAGCAATTATCGTAGAAAACGATAATGTAGACTTAGGTCATGAAGCAAAAATCGGTCGTATTTCCGATGAAGCAATTTTCTACCTCATGACTCGTGGTATCAGCGAAGAAGAAGCTCGCGCTATGCTTGTTCGTGGTTTCGTAGAGCCAATCTCTAAAGAATTGCCACTTGAATATGCAGTAGAAATGAACAATCTAATCAATCTTGAATTAGAAGGTTCTATCGGTTAAGGAGGAATTATGAGCGAATTACTATTTAATGAACTCCCTAGACCGACATTCAGATGGTTACGCGTTAATCATACTGTAAGTTCTCTAGCTGGAGAAGATGCAGCGGTACAATCCATCGCTGTAGAAGCGAATCAAAATATTCTTTCACCATTACCTACTGGTACAGCATTACTAGATGGTAATTATGAAGGTGCAAATAAAGAAGCTGTTCTAGAATTAGTGGAAAAAGCGGAAGGCTATGCCATCAATGTACCTGCTAAAGCAAAAGAAGTAGTAGGTATCCGCATTGATGCTAATACTCGTGTGGCGAACCGTTTCCAATTTATCGTTGGTGAAGGTGCTGAATTAGAAGTACAATTCTATGTAACTGGTTCTGGCGATGCATTGACAAATGTTAGCTATTTAAACGAATACGATGTTAAAGAAGCCGGTAAAGTTGTAGTGAAAAAGGTAAATCTTTTACCTGAACATGTACAACATATCGAGCATCGATACACTAAATTAGAAGATAAAGCAGATGTAGAATACATCAATATTGAAATTGGTGGTAGTGAAAACATCTTGAATTACTATCACGATTTAGTAGGTCAAGAATCTCGAATGATTCATGATATTGCTTATCTTGGTAATAAAGAGCAAAAATTTGATATTTCTATGGTTATGAGTCATGGTGGCAAAAAGTCCTACAGTGATATTCATACCTTAGGTGCTCTTAGCGGTAATTCTAAAAAATCCTTCCGTGGTACCCTTGATTTCCTTCATGGTGCAACTGCAGCTGAAGGCGCGGAAGAAGATACTTGCTTGTTGTTAGACCCTACTGTAAAATCTATCTCCTTGCCACTATTATTGTGTAAAGAAGATAATGTAGTTGGTAACCATGCAGCAAGTGCAGGCCAAATTGATCATAATAAATTGTTCTACATCATGAGCCGTGGCTTTAGTGAAGTAGAAGCAAAACATATTATTGTTGAATCTATGATTCGACCTATTATTGATCGCATTGGTGATGAAACGATTG
>CABSJA010000005.1 GCA_902477915.1 uncultured Veillonella sp. | reverse complement strand
GCACTACAATAGAAAGTAACATAAATCCTCCAAAGTATTTTACTCACATATTTTAAGTTAATTAGTAAATTAAGGCAAATCACCAAGGTTAACAATAGGCGAATTTATATCTACAAATTCAGTAAATAAGCGATTTCTTCGTACTCTACCGCTTTTTCTCTTCATTTACCTTATATATAAGTATATCAAATAAGTGAAATATTATTTTATACATAAAACTACTCAATAAACAGTATTATAAAATAAATTTATATTAGTAAAAAGCTAAAAAATTCTGTTATTAACTAGTTAAATTAACAATTAATCAAAAAATCAAATATATTTTCTACACTAAATACAAGAAATTCAACTAATTTCATCTAATTTTCATAAAACTCATCGTAATTTTACAAATTTTTCTATATATAAAACCAATTATATATACTCAAAATATGAATAAAATACTAACATTATAAAAACAAAGCTAATTTAATGATTCTAACTAACTAAATCACCACAATAATCTCCTACAGAGAAGAAAGAGACCCTGATAAGGGTCTCTTATATTATAGGCCAGCAGCATCAATCCAAGATTGTAAATCCGCCTCTGCTAGTTCCATATCCTCTTCATATGCACCAGCTACGACTGGATACTTAGCAACCTCTACAGTGTGCAAAATCGAATCATCTCGGCCATTTTTAAAGGTGCCAATCCAAATTCCAGAGAATTGAGATTCATACCACTCTACAGGCTGATCTGTTTCATTGAAGTTAATCGTAATATGACCACGACCAAGTGTTTCTAATACCTCCACTTGCTCTTCTTCTGAAAGACCTGTTTTCTCTATATAAATAGAATAAGTCTCACCTGTTTCACGCAAATTTTTAAGTGCTAAACGCAACTCATTTAACACAGCGCGAACATTACCATAATTCTCAATCATAAATACTCCTATTAGAGATAAATTTACATCCTATAAACCGATTAGTTTAAGTGTTAGGTTCTGCAGTTACACCCCATTCTCGTAACACATTGAGTACACGCTCTTTCACCTCTGGTAAAGCTCGTTGTATAGGTGCACTAGGTTCAAAACCAATCTCTAACGATTCTGGTTCCACCCCAATAACGACTGCATCCTCTAAGGGGTCTTCTTGAATGGCGCGGATACGTAAAATATCTTGCATTCCTACTTCGTGTACAGAAATATGTTCTGTAAAATATTGTTCTAATTCCTTATGAGGGAACTCATATATAGTTCCTGGAGCTTCCCCACCATTGATAGCGTCTACGAGAAGAATTTTCTTCATACCACGCATATACGTAAGCAGTTCCATTCCCATCGTTCCACCATCAATAATAGAAATAGACGGTGTAAATGTGAAAGACTCTTTCAACTCTTTTACTACATGAACCCCTAACCCCTCGTCAGTAAGTAATATATTACCTACACCGAGTAGGACGATTTCATTATTACCATCATCATAAAGGCTATTTAAATCAATACGCGGACCCTCTGAGTCCGCGTATTGTTCCAAGCCACTGATGATTTCAGTACTTGTATTAGTCATTTTCTTGTAATTCTCTTTCTCTAGGATCGTTAGGATCACTTGGACGATATGTTGTACCAGATGGTTTATCGATACGTTCACCACGACGGCGTTTGCCATTGAGGTCTTCAATATCGATTGGGTCATGCGCATAATACTTCATACCAGAAACCATAGCAGATACTTCGCCAGATTCTTCCATAACGTCTTCTCGGAATGCCATGTACACATGAACGATAGTAAAGAACAAGAATCCCCAAGCAATATAGTGATGGATAATATGAACCTTGTATTCACCACCAAATAATGTAACAACTGGAGCAAATAAAGTTCCTAAAATACCATTAGGATTAACCATTGAAAACATGGCAAAACCCGTTAAGATTTCAAAGAAGAACATAATGTACACCATCATGTACGCAGTTCTCGCTAAGGAGTTACGAAGCCAATGATGTTCATGCTTTTGAGGAATCATCAAATAGTGCAATGTAGTTTCTTTAAGACCGTACCAATACCGTTTTTGACGGAATTTAGGTAATAATCTGTCTCCTCGATTCCAAAGTGCACCAGCAAATCGGAAGATAAAGGAGAATGTTAAGATAACACCCGCAATGAAATGGATACGACGCATAGTTTCCATAGAGAACCAGCCGTCAATTGCAAAGGTTGGTTCTGGATTACCTGTAATAGCCGCAAATCCTGGATCACCTATATATAGGCCAGTCCAGAATAAGGCCGTTACACTAAGCACCATAGTCCAGTGGAATATGCGCAGCCATAGACTAAATACGACATACGCCTTTTTGTCAGTATGTATTAACATAAGCCCACCACCCTTTATTTACACAATGCATCTGTATTGACGGAAACAATTTTTTCGCCTTTTTTATTGTATAAATGGGTTGCACATGCGAGACATGGGTCGAAGGAGTGAATTACCTTCAAAATTTCAAGTGGTTTATCTGCAATTTTTACATGTGTATCAATCATGGAGTCTTCGTAGGCACCATGTTCGTTAGCTGCAGTCTTAGGACATGCATTCCATGTAGATGGCACGATACATTGATAGTTTGCAGAGCGACCATCTTTAATATGAATCCAGTGACCCAAACCACCACGAGGAGCATCTACAAGGCCAACACCTTTAGCATCTTTATCCCATGTATTTGGCTCAAATTTAGTCATATCAGCTACAGTAGTGTCACCATTTTTTATGTTAGCAACGAGTTTATCAAAGAAGTATTGACTCATATTTGCTGCTACTTGTGCATCAAGGCCACGACATGCTGTACGACCAACCATTGTAGTCATCCATACGTGAGCAGGAACGCCAAGTACTTGAGATACTGTATCGATTTGACGAACAATCATAGACTCTGCCCAAGTTGGATCTTTAATGATACCTTGTTTTACTTTTGTATATACAACGATATATTTTGCTAATGGGCCAACTTCTGCAGTTTTGCCTTTGAAAGTTGGGGATTTAATCCAAGAATATTTTTTATCTTCATCAAGGAATTCCCATTTTTCTTTTGTACCAGATTTAGGGCCTGTAAACTTAGGATCTGTAACACCTTCGATAGGATGAAGAGAGCTTTTACCATCTGGATATGTGAACCAGGAGTGATCAACCTCTTCACTGAGGTATTGAGGATCCATGAAGTCTTTACCTTCTAATGGAATAAATGTAGCTTTATCTACGCCTAATGCAAAGTTTTCAACTACGCCATTAGAACGAACCACACATTTTTTATGGTAGTCACCATTAGAAATGCCAGAATATGTATCATCTGGATAGTCACCGTAGGACATAACGCGTTTTTTCGCAAGGCCACCGCCATCAATCATGCCTTTTTCTACATACATTTTGCCGATAGCTAATAGATCTGGCACGTAGAAATTATTTACCAAATCTTTAGCCAATGCAATAGATTCTTCTACCGCAGCAAGACGTTGTGTATTAATAGGCGCATTCATATCATTCATAGAAATAGAACATGGCATGCCACCTACAACATAGTGCGGATGAGGGTTTTTACCACCAAATACAACGTGAGGAATTACGATATCACGTTGACGATCAAGAATATTCAAGTAATGGGATACGGCCATCAAATGAACCTCTGGTGGCAACAAATTATAATCAGGATGATCCCACCATTGAGCGGAGAAAATACCCAATTGACCAGATTCTACAATTTTCTTAATCTTTTGTTGTATAGCTGTGAAATAAGCAGTTGTAGCTTTAGGGAACTCTTTAGGATATGCAGAGTCTTTAGACGCAGTTTCAGCAGGCGCTAAACCACTTACATTATAAGTATTTAATACATCATTTTGTAATTGTGCTGTTTTAGCTGGATCTGCACTAAGAGCTGCTACAGGGCTAACCCAGTCAAGAGCGTGTAAATGATAGAAGTGAACAATATGGTCATGTACATCTAAAGAGCTATGCATGATATTACGAATGTAGTTTGCATTTTTAGGAATAGTAATTCCAAGAGCATCCTCTACAGCACGTAATGCTGCCAAGGCATGTGTTGTAGTACATACACCACAAATACGTTGTACGAACGCCCAAAGGTCACGAGGATCGCGATCTTTAGCAACAAGTTCGATACCGCGCCAAGCAGTACCAGAAGACAATGCGTCCTCTACTTTACCACTCGCTTCATCAACTTTTATTTCTACCCGTAAATGACCTTCAATACGGGAAATCGGATCTACTACTACGCGTTTCATTAGTGACCTCCTCCATTATTATGTTTCTTTTCATCCCATAAGCCTTGTTCTTTTAAGCGTTTTTCTTCTTTCATATCAAGAATTTTATTACGCGTAAGAGTTGCAGCACCATGAACGATAACTGCTGCAGTAGCACCAACAGCAGCCACTGTACCGATTGTATCAGCAGTTGTGATGGTATTAGCTAATGGAATATCTGGTAAACGTTTGTAGAATACGTCATTATCCCAGAAGCCCTTTTCAGAGCAACCAATACAGCCGTGACCGGATTGAATTGGATAGGACAAACCATTCCACCAACGTAAGTTACCACAAGAATTATATGTTTGAGGTCCACGACAACCTACTTTATACAAGCACCAACCAGATTTGGATGCATCGTCGTCGAATTTTTCAACGAAGAGACCAGAGTCAAAGAAGGCACGGCGGTAGCATGTGTCGTGAATACGATTGCCATAAAATTGTTTAGGACGACCTTGAGAATCAAGAGGTGGAATTTGACCAAATAATGCATAGTGCATGATTACACCAGTCATAACCTCTGGAATTGGAGGACAACCCGGAACTTTGATAATAGGTTTACCAGATACAACAGAAGATACAGATACTGTATTTGTTGGATTTGGTTTAGCCGCTTGAATACCACCCCAAGCTGCGCAGGAACCATATTCAATGATTGCTGCTGCGCCTTTAGCCGCTTCTAATAAGGATTCTTTAAATGTGCGACCACCTACTGTACAGTAAACACCATTTTCATCAAGTGGCACACCACCTTCAACAGCCAAGATGTATTTGCCTGCTTTTTCTTTGATGATTTTCTCTAAATGTTCCTCTAATGGTGCACCAGATGCAGCCGCCAAAGTATCATCATACTCAAGAGAAATCATATTCAAAATTACATCAGATGTAAATGGAGAAGATGAGCGAATAAAGGACTCACTACAACCAGTACATTCATGACCATGTAGCCAAATTACCGTAGGCAATTCAGTTGTTTCAGCTGCCTTAACAACAGTGTCTAACATCGTTGGTGGCAAGCCTAGAATAGCGGTGAGTGCTACACAGGATTTCATAAATGTGCGTCGACTCAAACGTCGCTCTTGGAAGAGTGTCCATAAACTGTTTATACGATTCTTCACGGAATATAGCCTCCTTACAACAACTTTGCGCAATATATTAATATTACTTAATGAACTACAACTATTATGATAATAATCATACTATGAAAATTAAATAATGTACTATCTAATTCGTCACAGCTATTATGATAACAATCATATTCTTACTACTTTATTATATCACTTAATATTTATGAAAACTATATAATTCAAATAAAAAAGCTGTATACAAGAAAGTTTATTTAACTTGCATACAGCCTTGTATTATATATTTTTTGTAAAATTCATTAGTTATCAATAAATTAGATAACTTCCTTGATTAGGGACTCAAGCACATCAGCTTTCTTGTAACCCACAAGGGAATCAAGCATTTTGCCATCACGGAAGAATACCATAGATGGAATACCATCAATATCTTCTTTCAACAAAATACCACGAAGATTTTTATCTTCTGCATCAACACTAAAGAACTCTACTTGTCCTTTTAAACGTTCAGCTACTGCTTCTACTTCTGGACGCATAACAGTGCAAGGTTCGCACCAGGCAGCCCAGAAATCAACAATAGCTAAACCTTTAGAGCCAAGTACTTTTTCATCAAATTCTTGCACACTAGTAATCGCTGTAATTGCCATGAAGTTCTCCTAACAAAGATCTACAATCTTATATACTATAAATTATATCTTAAATATGGAAGCAAGCAATCAATAAGCCGAGTTCTGTTCCGCTTGCGCGGTGACGATTATCTTTCTAGGCGTACAGTCGCCTGCACGCTCGAGCGACACAACCCGGAAGGTAGGCGGGACCACCCTTAACCCTTCCCTATTCGGTCTTGCTCCGGATGGGGTTTACCGAGCCAGCCTGTTACCAGACTGCTGGTGAGCTCTTACCTCACCTTTCCACCCTTACCACTGACGTGGCGGTTTCCTTTTCTATGGCACTTTCCCTAAGGTTACCCTCGCCAGACGTTATCTGGCATCCTGCCCTATGGAGCTCGGACTTTCCTCGAGTCCTATGGACTCGCAACCGTCTTTCATACTTGCTTCAATTCAGTTTATCATAGCTAGCCTATTTGTTGCAAGAAAATGCAATATTATAAGAAAAAGAAATCATTCTGTTCCGTAAAAGCTTTCACAGGAACAGGTACATCTTTACTAAGTAAATAGTCACGTAAACCTCTAGCAACAATAGATTCTGTACCAAAATGGCCTGCATCAACTACAAGCAATCCAAGCTCTTTAGATAATTGTGCATCATGATATTTCACATCGCCTGTAACATATGCGTCTACATGCAAGCGAGCTGCATCCTTAATAAATTCAGCACCGGCACCAGAACATAGTGCTATGGATTGAATTTCTTTAGGCGCTATGCCAGCAAAACGAATATTAGCGTCTGGTAATGCTTCCTGTACCCATTCACGGAATGTATCTAAATCTAAGGCGTTTGGTAATCTACCAATACGACCTAAATATTGAGTCGCCTCTTTCGGCTCAACTAAGGATAGTACCTCATAGGCGGCCTCTTCGTAAGGATGTGCATCTTTCATCGCTTCAATGACGTGTTGCAAATGTATACCATCTACCAACGCATTGATTTGTACTTCTGGTACTACGGTCACAGATCCGGCTTCACCAATTACAGGATGAGAGGTATCATTGCCTACAAAGCGACCTTCACCATGAGCACTAAAACTACAGTATTCATAGTTACCAATACGTCCAGCACCAGCATTCCCCATTGCCATTCGAACCGCATCAGCTGCATTTTCAGGTACAAAGGTAGTTATCTTATACAATGCGTCTTCCCCAGTTTTGATAAAGCCCTTAACATCTATAAGACCTAATTGTTCTGCCAACATATCATTCAAGCCACCAGGTGCAATATCAAGATTGGTATGTGCACTGTACACGGCAATATTATGTTGGATTAATTTATGAATCATGCGACCTTGAGTCGTATCACAAGATAATTGTTTTAATCCTTTAAAAATTAACGGGTGATGACTAATGATTAAATTACAGTTATGTTCAATGGCATACGAAATGGTTTCCTCTGTTACATCTAATGTAGTTAATACACCTGTAACCATAGCGCTTCTGTCGCCTACCATTAGGCCTACATTATCCCAAGATTCGGCATAAGATCGAGGTGCTAATTGTTCCATTAAGGCAATGACTTGTTGAACAGTTGTCATAAAACTCACTTCTTTCTATCTACTTTCTAAAAGGCTGCGAAGAAATTCGACTTCGCGCTCTAAATCCCGATATTTATCAGTATGACTCAATTTCTCTGTCATACCATCTAAGGCACATTGTCGTTGATATATTAAATATTCAATATATTTCGTCCAAAGTTGTGGACGTTCTTGTTCAAGAAGAGCTCCTACTGACCATAGCAAGGATTCTTCAGGCAATGCGGCATACACATTTTCATGATTTGCTGTGCCCGTATAGTTTTCCAGGCAATCCTCGCGAATCGCTAAAAACGCAGTATATAATTTACCGGTATCTTCAACAATAATTTCAAGAACAATAACATAGCCTTTTTGCACCATATACTGACGCAATTCTTTTTGCCCATTTTGTGGTTGTAATACATAGAATTCCAACGGTTCAGGCCCTTCTTCTACGATATCGCGCATCAAGAAGCCCCCCATACCACAGCAAATGGCACCATTTAATTCGCCCTTCTCCGTAACCTTGAGACCATCTCCTAAACGACAATCAATTTTAGAGCTTAATCCACAAGATTGAACATATTCCTTTGCAGACTCTAAAGGTCCTTTATGTACATCACCGGCTATAACAAAGTCAGCACGATTACGGTTGATAAGTTCTACTGCTAAATATCCATGATCAGTACCTATATCAGCTATTGCATGAGCCTTTGGCACAATCGAAAAAACCGCCTCTAAGCGATCCATCATAGGTCTAGGTTCCATAATTCCTCTATTTGCTATTTATCTCTTAGTAAACTCACAAATCAGATGATGGATACTGTAGAGTATCATCTACTATCTATCTTAGTAATGACTATTGTATCTAAGAAATAAATGAATTACATATAAAAATAACCGCCCTTGAAATCTCAAGGACGGTAGATATCAACATAATTGGTGGGCCCACCTGGGATCGAACCAGGGACCGACCGGTTATGAGCCGGTTGCTCTACCCCTGAGCTATAGGCCCACAGTTAGTTTCTAGCTCATTAATTATACCGAATAGCCTGACTATTAGTCAAGATATCTGGTCTACGACTGTTTCATCAACATAAAACGGTGAATCATATTATCTTCGTTAAATACGCCCTTTGTAGCTAATGTAGTAGTCTGGCTATCTGTAGATTTAATCCCTCTCGCACTCATACAACTATGAGAAGATGTAATATGAACAATAACATCCTCTGACCCTGTAGCTAGTGAAATAACTTCAGCTATATCTTCTCCAATTTTTTCTTGTAATTGCAATCGTTTGCAACACATTTCAGCAATACGAGGTATTTTAGATAAGCCAATAACACGACCTTTAGGAATATAGCCAATGCTAATACTCATATCATACATTAAAGCCATATGGTGTTCGCAATGGGAAAAACACGTAATATCCTTTACTACAACCATTTGATTTGTATCAACTTCAAAGGTCTTACCATACATCTCTGCAATCTCAGCATTCGTATACTGAATCCCTTCGTATACCTCTGCCATCATTTGAGCTACGCGCTTAGGCGTTTCTACTAAACCTTCACGATTAGGGTCCTCCCCCAAGGCTTCTAGCAATTGATATACAAGTGATTCTATTTTTTCTGTATCCATATATTCCCCTTTATATCAAGGTGTCATCATATCATAATGTATCATACTGCATAAAAAAACACTCGATACTCTACCTACACCCTAACTATACTATACACCTTTCGCATCAGGATCCCATACAAATTTATGAATCTGTAATTGGAATCGTACATTTTGTAGATTATGTTCATTCATATAATCAATAATGGCAGCTGCCTCTATTTTTCCCCACACTGGTGATACATAGATTTGAGCCTTTGTAGGATATTGATTAATCATATGACGCATACAGTCTAAATCCTCTACGGAACCTACTACAAATTTAATTAAATCCTGTTCCTTAGAAACTTTGAATATATCTAAATTCATAGATTCCTCAGCTAAAGAGGATGGTGTTTTATAATCGTAGGTAAACCACACATTTTCTCGGTGAAAGCTCGGTATAATCGTACCATTTGTTTCAATATTGAAATCGTAGGGACTTTCACCATCTAATACGTCTTGAGCATCTTCAGATACGTTATTTTTCGTAGTCGATTGTTTATCAGCACACGGTTTATCCTCTACTTTAACAGATTTACGACGATTTAATTCATCAATTAGCTCCACTACAGCAGCTTCTTGTAATAGTGGCTCACCACCCGTAATGGTAATTCGATGATTGCCTAAACTTTCAATAGCATTAGCGACCTCTCGGACGGTCATGTCTGTGAAAGTACTATCAATACCATAACTATAGGTAGTATCACAATATGAACAGCGTATATTGCAATCATGAAGGCGTAAGAATGTGGTTAATAGCCCTTGTCGACTTCCTTCACCATCAATAGAAGCGAAGATTTCAATCACGTTCATAAATAGCTGTGTTCCCTTCAGACTCTTGAACCTCTACTTTGAAACATTTAGGGCCCAACTCATCAGCAATCCATTTTGCCATGTTTTCAGCAGTAGGATTGATATCGCCTAATACATCATTGATGTGGCGATGATCTAAGCGGCCATGTATTTTTTCTTTAATAATGGTAAAGTCGATTACCATGCCATTATGATCTAACTCTTCAGAACGAGCATGAACCGTAATAATCCAATTATGCCCATGAAGATTTTGACATTTGCTTGGATAATCTAATTTCAATTGGTGAGATGCACTCACCTCTAATCGTTTTGTAACTGTAAACATTATATCTCCTAAATATTATATGAACTTTAATATATTATATGCACTTTAAAATTTGCTATGTATTACATTAAAAGGCTTTAACATACTTTTATCACTTACGTTTATCACTTACGTTTACTATCTTTAATTATATCACAAAAGGGTTGCAACACAGCACAATAGCACTGTATTACAACCCTTAAGAGATTCAATATCTTATAAGAAGTCTTTAATTTTATCCCGTTTACCACGATTGCGCAATTTAGTAAGCGCTTTACCTTCGATTTGACGGATACGTTCACGGGTTACATTGAAATGTTGACCTACTTCTTCCAATGTACGTGGTTTACCATCTTTCAAACCAAAGCGCAAGATCAATACTTGTTGCTCACGGTCAGTTAAGCATGTAAATACATCTTCAATTTGTTCTTGTAATAAGATGTAGCTAGCTGCATCATCTGGAGCAATAGCATCTTGGTCTTCAATGAAGTCTCCCAAGTGAGAGTCTTCCTCTTCACCAATTGGAGTTTCCAATGATACTGGTTCTTGTGCGATTTTTTGAATTTCACGCACACGCTCTACCGTAATCCCCATACCTTCTGCAATTTCCTCTGGTAATGGTTCACGACCTTTATCTTGCAACAATTGTCGGGAAATACGAATCAATTTATTGATTGTTTCTACCATATGTACTGGAATACGAATTGTACGAGCTTGGTCCGCAATAGCACGAGTAATGGCTTGACGAATCCACCATGTAGCATATGTGGAGAATTTATAACCCTTTGTATAGTCGAACTTATCTACAGCTTTAATAAGGCCCAAGTTACCTTCTTGAATCAAGTCCAAGAATAACATACCACGACCTACATAGCGTTTTGCAATACTTACTACTAGGCGCAAGTTAGCATCTACCAATTTTTTCTTAGCCTTTTTGGCAAGTTGAATGTCTTTATATGTAGCATCTTCTGCTGCGCCAGCTTCAATTTGCTTAGCTAAAACAATTTCCTCATCAGCGGAAAGCAATGGAACACGACCGATTTCTTTGAGGTACATACGTACTGGATCATCAATGTTAACGCCAGAGTCTACACTTAAATCGATGGAGATATTCTTTTCACTAGAAGTATCCTCTTCATCCTCTTCTTCTGGCTCTATTGGATTAGCATCAGCGTCCTCACCGTCGATATCAGCCACGACTTCAATATTTAACTTACCAAATGTAGTATAAATATCATCTAATTGTTCTGCAGTAAGATCAGTCTGCTCATGAAGAGCATCTGAAATCTCTGATTGTGTCAACACGCCGGTTTTTCGGCCTTTTTCAAGAAGTTGTTCAACAATCTCCTCTATTTGACTTTTTTGTACTTTCTTAGCCACAGCGCTCTCCTTTTTACATTATATTACTTAGACCATTCTCTAATTAAGTTCTGTATTTCCTGACACTTATGTAATTCGCTAATAAATGTCGAATCTCCTGCCCGTTTTAGTTGATCCGCCATAATTGAATGCGCTTTATACTGTTCACGCAATGAATGAAGCCTTATCTTGCGGATTAATCCAGGCACTTGCACCTTATATTCATCCTCACTCATAACAACCAATCTAGAGTAAATATCATACTCCGATGGGGATAAAACAGACTGAATGGTAGTATCATCTAGACGACCTTCTTGTTTAAATAAGGTGAATATCTTTTCTATTATACCGCGATATTCAATTTTTTCAAAGTCCTCTAATGGCAAATAGCTCATCATATGTTGTAACACTTCACCATCTGTAAAGGCTAAGGACAATAATTTCTCTGCATCACCTTTAGGTAAATCCTGTGTTGGCAAAGGTGCAGATGCAGTATCCACTAATTCAATTTGTCCTTTTTTTACATAGTCTCTGAAATATCTAAAGATACTACTATTATCAAGCCACAAAGGTAATGCCAATGTTTTTAATGCATCATCCCGTTGTGTTTGACTATCTATATTAGCAATATACGGGAATACATCAGCCAAAACAGCTTGCTTCCCTTCCGTATCATTTGTATCGTGTTTAATTAGGGACTCACTCAATAAATAATCAAGAGGCTTAACCGCTTTAGCCACTAAATCTTTAAATGCTTGTCCTCCATGATTACGTACATAATCATCTGGATCTTTGCCATCTGGCATAGCGAGGACACGCACCTTGAAGTCCGTATTTTGCAATAATTCTATAGCTCTAGCCGCCGCTTGACGACCTGCTCCATCCATATCATAGGCCAGCACAATTTCATCGGCCTGCCGCATCAAGATATGCCCATGGTCTCGTGTATAAGCTGTCCCCAAAGATGCTACCACATTAGTAACACCATGGTTATGGGCAGATATAACGTCCATATACCCTTCCACAAGGATAGCCTGTCGTTCTTGACGAATGGATTTATAAGCCTTATCAAAGGCAAATAATAGTTTCCCCTTTTCAAAGATGGCTGATTCTGGTGAGTTCAAATATTTTGGCGTACTGTCATCCATGACACGTCCACCAAAGGCAACTACACGACCTTTACCATCCATAATAGGAAACATAATACGGTTTCTAAAGAAATCGTAAAACTGCCCTTTTTGATTTTTACGAACTAGATTTAGCTCCAAGAGAATGGAATCATCAATGCCGCGTTCGTGAAAGGCACGATACAACTTATCCCAACCATCTGGAGCAAAGCCTAATTTAAATTTTTCAATCGTCTCTTTTGTAAGGCCCCGTTTTTTTAAGTAATCAAGGCCAACCTTACCAATCGATGTTTGAGTAAGGCAGTTATGGAAAAATGTAGCCGCTAGTTCTGACGCTTCATATAGTTTTTTCCGTCGTTCGTCTCGAGCTCGTTGTTCTGGTGAAAGCTTAGCCTCTGGCAATGGAATATTAGCGCGATTAGCAAGGCGCTCTAAGACCTCAACAAAGCTTAAATGCTCAAGTTCCATAAGGAATTTAATGACATTTCCCGATGCATGACAGCCAAAACAATAATAAAAGCCCTTTTCAGGGGCAACACTAAAGGACGGCGTCTTTTCATTATGAAATGGACAACAACCCCAATAGTTCTTGCCCCGTTTCTTTAAGGCTACATGCTCAGATATTACAGATACAATATCATTTGCATCTTTGATTTGTTCAATCAATTCATTTTCAAAATATCGGCTCATAGCCAACGCCTCCTTCCCTTATATATATTAATTCGATATACAAATAAAAAATCCTCTATTTGTAAAGTAATTTAATCAATTATCAAGTCGACCGATTGAGTAACTGATACGAATCATAGGAATCACCATCTATTTAGGATCAATACATGGTGATTCCTATACGCCGTATCTTTTAATAGTCTGCGAATAATATTTGATAATAATAGGCTGCAATGAAATCATTGCAGCCTATACTTATCGCTTATAGCATATTATTTTGCGTAATCCACAACGCGAGTTTCACGAATAATTACGACCTTAATTTGGCCTGGATATTCGAGTTCAGACTCGATGCGTTTTACGATATTCCGAACAAGTAATGTAGACTCAGCTTCATCAATCTTATCCGGTTTTACTACAACGCGAATCTCACGACCTGCTTGAATAGCAAAGCATTTTTCAACGCCTTCGAAGGATTCAGCGATTTCTTCCAATTTAGATAAACGTTTCAAGTAGTTTTCTAATGTTTCTCGACGTGCTCCAGGACGAGCCGCAGAGATAGCATCAGCAGCTGCAACTAATACAGCTTCTACAGATTGGAACTCTTCATCACCATGATGAGCGCCAATGCAGTTAATTACTGCTGCGCTTTCACGATATTTACGAGCCACATCAACACCGATTTGAACATGAGAACCTTCAAGTTCACGGTCTAATGCTTTACCAATATCATGGATCAAACCACCTCGTTTAGCCAATGTTACATCACAGCCTAGTTCAGCTGCCATCAAACCTGCTAAATGAGATACTTCAATAGAATGTTTCAAAACGTTTTGACCGTAACTAGTACGATATTTCAAACGACCTAAAATCTTTACAATTTCAGGATGTAAGCCATGAACATCAGCTTCAAATGTTGCTTGTTCACCAGCTTCTTTAATAGTTTGGTCAACCTCTTTACGAGCTTTACCAACCATTTCTTCAATACGAGCTGGATGGATACGACCGTCTACAATCAATTTTTCCAAAGCAATACGAGCCACTTCACGACGAATTGGATCGAAGCCGGAAAGAATAACTGCTTCTGGTGTGTCATCGATAATCAAGTCAATACCTGTTAATGTTTCGAGTGCACGAATATTACGGCCTTCACGACCGATAATGCGACCCTTCATTTCATCATTAGGCAATGCCACTACGGATACGGTAGTCTCCGCTACATGGTCAGCTGCGCAACGTTGGATAGCAGAGGAGATAATTTCTTTTGCTTTTTTCTCCGCGTCATCCTTAGCTTGCTGCTCCATTTCCTTAACCATAATCGCCGTTTCATGACGAATTTCTTGTTCCACATTCGTTAACAAGATATTCTTAGCTTCTTCAAATGTCATACCAGAAATACGTTCCAATTCTGCCATTTGTTTTTCATACAAAGCTTCAATTTTTTCACGGCTTTGGGCTAAGTCAGCTTCTTTGCGATGTAAAGCTTCCTCTTTGTGCTCAATATTGTCTAATTTTTTATCCAAAGATTCTTCTTTTTGAAGAATACGACGTTCCATACGTTGAAGTTCAGAACGGCGATCTTTATTTTCTCGTTCTACATCAGAACGGAGCTTATGAATTTCTTCTTTCGCTTCTAATAAAGCTTCTTTCTTTTTAGACTCAGCTGTGCGTTCACCGTTAGCGATGATACGTGCAGCCTCTTGTTCAGCTTGATTCAGTTTTCCTTCAGCAATATTTTTTCTTAAAAAATAGCCTACCCCTAGTCCAATCAGTACCATTACCACTGCAATTAGACTATACTCTAAAATCAGTCTCACCTCCTCTTAAATTCTCAAAATTGAGCTTTCATGCTCCTTTTTATGCCCTTCATGCATTAAATTATCATTTAGCCATATCATCATATAAATAAATAAGGCTATTATTAATTTTAGACTTGAAAGCCCTTTCTGTCAAGATTTTACAAGCCTAGTAAGGCCTCTTAAAAAGCACTATCTATTCATAAAAATCATTGCATACAACTTGGATAGTACTCGTTGAGAATCCTCTATATTTGAGAAAATTAAATACTTTTACACGAGGTGTATGTTCTTCATTGAGAATGGAGCCAAACTTTTTCTCTACAACGCGATAAGCGGCTTTCACTTCATCATAATTAGAGATTTCCTGAGGCACTGTAAGACCTCGCAGTTTCATCTTTTGCTTAATCATATAGGCCCCGTATTTTTGTTCTTTCATCAAGTACGCCAATACTTGCTCAGATAAGCGCTCATCATTGATGTAATCATAGTCTCTAAGACGTTCAAGGACCCGCTCAATGATTGGGTCCTCGATTTGTTTACGTCTCATTTTTTGTGTCAGTTCATAAGAACTAAGAAATCGTTGAGCTAGGAAGCGATACGCTTGATCCATAGCAGCTTGCATCGTTTCTTCACTCATGATTATACTTCTTCAGTTACTTCTTCACCGATTACATCGATTTCTTCTGTACCAACAGCTAATGTATCGCGAATAATACGATCGATTTCATCTGCGATTTGTGGATTGTCGAGCAAGTATTGTTTAGCCGCCTCTTTACCTTGACCCATACGTTCACCGTTATAGGAATACCATGCACCAGATTTATTGATGATTTCCATATTTGTACCGATATCGATAAGAGTACCTGCTTTAGAAATACCTTCACCATACATCAAGTCAAATTCTGCTGTTTTGAATGGAGGTGCTACTTTGTTTTTAACTACTTTAACTTTAGTGCGAGCACCAACGTTTTCGTTGTTAGCTTTAATAAGTTCACCCTTACGAACATCAAGGCGTACAGAAGAATAGAATTTCAACGCACGACCACCTGTTGTAGTTTCAGGGTTCCCAAACATGACGCCTACTTTTTCACGCAATTGGTTGATAAAGATAACAACAGTTTTAGATTTGCTGATGATACCAGTCAATTTACGCAATGCTTTACTCATCAAACGAGCTTGGAGACCTACGTGAGCATCGCCCATTTCACCATCGATTTCTGCTTTAGGAACCAAGGCTGCAACGGAGTCAACTACGACGATATCTACAGCACCACTGCGAACAAGGGCTTCTGTAATTTCAAGAGCTTGTTCACCATTATCTGGTTGAGAAATCAACAAGTTATTGATATCTACACCCAAATTACGAGCATATACAGGATCCATCGCATGCTCCGCATCAATAAAAGCTGCAATCCCACCTTGTTTTTGCGCTTCTGCTACAGCGTGAAGAGCTACTGTTGTTTTACCAGAGGATTCTGGACCGTAGATTTCAATTACACGGCCACGAGGGAACCCACCTACGCCAACAGCGATATCGATTGCAAGAGAACCAGAGGAGATAACCTCTACGTTCATGCGATCTGCTGCTTCACCAAGACGCATAATAGCGCCTTTACCAAAGTCTTTTTCAATTTGTTTTAACGCGTTATCCAACGCTGCTTGTCTGCCATCTACAGCCATTCTTTTATTTCCCCTTTTCTGTTATATAAGTATAAACATAGTAAAGTGCTAGTTCTGCTGCACTTTGTCTAATATCTTCACGATTACCAATTAAATTAGCCTTATGAGCCACTGTTCCATGAGGTCCAGTAACCCCAAACCATACAAGACCAACTGGCTTTTCAGGACTACCACCGCCAGGACCAGCTATACCGGTTGTAGAAACGGCATATGTTGTTTGACCAACAGTTCGTGCCCCCTCAGCCATAGCCTTCGCGACTTGCTCACTTACGGCCCCATAGGTATCTAACATATCTTGAGGTACACCTAATACACTATGTTTGACATCATTACTATAGGAGATAACACCGCCCATATAGTATTCACTGCTGCCACTGACATTAGTCAACAACTTACCGACTAAGCCAGAAGTACAGGATTCAGCAGTACTAATCGTACTATGTTCCTCTAATAAAGCACGACCCAGAGTTTCCTCCATGGAAATAGATAAATCGCGACCTACCCGAGAGCTTAACCGTTCTCGAATGATAGCATCCCAAGGATTGAGAAGCTCATATGCGGCCTCTAAGGTATCAGCCTTAGCCGTAATGCGCACCTCAATATAGCCTTTTTTGATTAATAGCGCTATAGTCGGATTTGATTGATTCTTAATGAGATCCATTAAGGTATTTTCCAAATCAATTTCGCGAATATCATATATACCATATCGATAAGAGGTAACCACACCTTGTGAACCAAAGCGCTCATACAAATATGGAACTACACTATCTTGGAACATGCCCTTCATTTCACCAGGAGGTCCTGGCAAAAGAATATATGTAGTATCTCCGTCTTCAACGACAACACCTGGTGCTACACCTACCGGATTATGTAGTACCTTTGCACCTTCTGGCAATTGTGCTTCTCGACGACTTGCATCAGGCACAGTACGTTTTACACGTTGGAAAAATTTTTCAACCTCATCCATAGCCTCTTGATTAAATATAATCTTTCGGCACACAGAATCGGCCAATACATTCCGTGTAATATCGCCCTGTGTCGGGCCAAGCCCACCAGTACTAATAACAATGTCTGCCCGAGAGCTAGCTAACTGAAAAACTTCAGCCATACGCTTTGGGTTATCCCCTACGACAGATTGATGAGCAATAGTATATCCTAATTTATTTAATTCTTGTGCTAGCCAAGATACATTAGTGTTAACTGTATCACCTAGCAATAACTCTGAACCTGTAGAAATGAGTTCTACAATCATCAGATCACCTCCACAATCGAATGTATCGAGCTGTGTTTTATTCTACAACCGTAGCTATTACGTCGTAAGCAAAGCCCTGCTCTACTTGTACCTTAAGAATATCTCCAGGTTGAATCTCTTCTCCGCAGTCTTCAATGTACATATTACCGTCTACATCAGGTGCTTGAGATTTTAAGCGTCCTTTAGCGAGTAATGTACCATTCTCACCTTCCTCGATTTCTTCTACCATTGCATAGTCAATAGTACCTTCTAAATCGCGGTTATTTTCTTCAGAAATAGCGGCTTGGATGGACATGAGAATATGATAACGGTCTTCTTTGACCTCTTCTGGCACTTGGTCTTCACGCGCACCAGCTGGTGTACCTTCCTCTTGAGAGTAAGTAAATACACCCATATTATCAAATTTGATTTCTTTTACAAAGTCGCAAAGTTCCTCAAATTGCTCATCTGTTTCACCAGGGAAGCCAACAATAATAGATGTACGCAATGTAATATGTGTAGGAGCATTTCTAATTTTCTTAAGCAACCGTTCAATATCATTGCGATCATCTCGACGATTCATTTGTTTTAAAATATCGTTATTAACATGTTGTAATGGAATGTCTACATATTTACAAAGTTTTGGCTCATTAACGATAAGATCTAACAATTCATCGGAGAAGAATGTTGGATATAGGTATAACATGCGAATCCATTCGATACCTTCTACCGTAGTTAACTCCTTAAGCAATGTAGTCAACAAAGGCTTTCCATCGTTAAGGTCAATACCATAACTAGTTGTATCTTGAGCAATCAGAACAACTTCCTTAACACCTGCTGCAGCTAATCGTTCCACTTCAGCCTTAATAGACTCGATAGTACGACTGCGGAATGCACCACGCACCTTTGGAATAATGCAGAAGGTACAACCATTGTTACAGCCTTCCGCAATTTTTACATATGCACTGTAACGAGGTGTTGTTTGAATACGAGGCATGCGTTCATCATAGATATTTGTAATATTTTCCATGATACAACTACGATTGCCATGCTCAATAGCATCAACAGCAACCATGATTTGGTCCCATGCACCTGTACCGATCAAAGCATCAATTTCAGGAATTTCTTTGAATAGCTCATCCTGATATTGTTGGCTTAAGCAACCTGCTACAATAAGGCCTTTACATGTACCATCTTCTTTATATTGAGCTACTTCAAGAATGGTATTAATAGACTCCGCTTTGGCTTTCTCAATAAAAGTACAGGTATTTACGACGATAAGATCTGCTTCGCTTAGGTCCTCTGTAATCGTATAGCCATTATCTTTCAATAAGCCTAACATTACCTCTGTATCTACTAAGTTTTTAGCACAACCTAGGCTAACATATCCTAATTTCTTACCCATTCTATATCCTTTCTTAACAAGATTATTTTCAATTTACTACCTTAATAGGATCTATATAACTGAGTTATTCCTTACGGAAACGCACTTGGCTAACCCAGTGATTTAGTAATAATTTTTTACCATCAATGGTGTAACCGCCATTTACAGGCCATAAAATTAGCTCATGTCCCAATGAGTCTTTTGGCTCATCCATTTCTGGGTTTGTAAATATATAGGTGAAGTTATTTTCAACCATATACTTTGCAGTCTTTGTAGATAACAACCAATTAATAAATTCGACGCTATCTGCTTTGTGTTTTGAATTTTTTAATACGGCCGCCCCAGTTACATAATAAGAGGTCCCATCTGTTGGGTAAATGACCTTAATTGGATATCCATGACGCGTATATTGGGCCGCATCAGATAAATTACCAATGCCGATATTAGACTCTCCAAGCGCCGTTAAACGAACTGGGGTAGACAAGAACTTAGCATGTTGTATTACATGAGGTTTTAAGCTATATAAATAGTTTAACGCTTCAGGCTCCCCTCTATATTCCACCATGTTATATAACAAGTTCGCCGCATTCTGAGAGGCTACAAAATCGGTCATTACAATGGTCCAATCCCCTTGTTTTGCCAATGTATCCCATGTAGTAATATATTTACCAACCCCATTGTAGAAGGTATCATTTTGAACAAATACGATTGGATCATACCAAAGACCTACCCAATATCCATTTGTATCCTTTAGATTGTCACGAACCTCGTCAATTTTCTCATTAACGATAGGTGCATATTTTCCAGTATTAGCACCTACAACGAGGTTATCCTCAGAGGTAAGTACAATATCACCAGATGTATCAGCTACATTTGAGGCCGAACGTTGCGCCATTTGCTCCTCTGTAAGAGGCATAACTGTAACTTTTACATTCTTCTCCTCTTCATAACGATCGGCAAGCAATGTAGTTATATTATTCGGTAAGTCTGTATAAACTATAATCTCACCACGAACAGGCTCTTTTTCATGTTCTAATTGTTCTTGATGGTAAAAGTTTACGCCATAGGTCAACATCCCTACCACAAAAAGGGCTAAAATGCCCGGAGCAATCCATCGTTTCATATATGCCTCCTATAAGACATAAAGTATCCCCAAATAATATTAGATAAAACTAATCTCTATAATTAACGACCACCACGGCTTTTGTTGGATGGACGACCTTTAGTCATACCACTGCGAGATGATCGTCCCTTACTACGCTGCTCACCTGACTGACGTCCGCTGCGACGATTATTAGCTTGTACACTATTGCGGTTGCCACTGCCCGTACCAGTACGATTACTATTGCGACCAATTGGGCGTGGTGGAATCAGACATTCTGGTCCAAATCCAATTAAATCACGCCGATTAGCTTCAATGAGTGCTTCTTTTACAAGATCATAATTTTCAATATTTTTATATTGCATTAAAGCACGTTGCTTAGCTTTATCTCTACCTTTTTTGGCTACGTATACAGGCTTTCCATCTAGAGGATTAATACCCGTATAGTACATACAAGTTGATAGGCTCCCCGGTGTAGGAATAAAATCCTGTACTTGTTCTGGATACATATGTTGATCACGCAAGAACTCCGCTAATTCAATAGCATCTTCCAAGGCACAACCAGGATGAGAACTCATAAAGTATGGCACTAAATATTGCTTCTTACCAAGCTTTTTATTAGCCTCTTCAAACCAAGATTTGAAAGTAAGGAATTCTTCCTTACCCGCTTTCCCCATCATATTGGTAACCCGTTTAGATACGTGTTCTGGTGCTACCTTCAATTGGCCACTAACGTGAAACTCACACAGCTCTCGTACAAAGTCTTTATTGTTATCTGCTAGCACATAGTCATAGCGCAAACCAGAGCGAACAAATACCTTTTTTACCCCTTTCAGCTTACGTAATTTACGGAGTAATGCAATATAATCATCGTGATTTGTATTAAGATTTTCACAAGGCTCTGGAGCCGCACAGGTACGGCCTTTACAAGCGCCATATACAGCTTGTTTATCACATGCTAAATGACGGAAGTTTGCCGTAGGGCCTCCAACATCGTGAATATAGCCCTTGAAATTGTCCATATTAATCATAGTCTGAGCTTCATCGATTAAAGACTCATGGCTACGATTTTGAATGATACGACCTTGGTGATTTGTAATGGCACAGAAAGAACAGCTACCAAAGCAGCCACGTTGACTAACAAGGCTAAATTGTACTTCGCTTAACGCTGGTACACCGCCCTTATCATCATATTTAGGATGCCACTTGCGAGTATACGGCAAATTATATACGCCATCCATCTCCTCTTGCGTAAGTGGCAATGCTGGCGTGTTTTGAACGACATATCGGTCACCATGTTTTTGTACCACTATACGACCATAGAACGGATCTTGTTCATCATACTGCATACGGAATGCATCAGCAAAAGCCATCTTATCGGCTTTAATGTCCTCAAAAGACGGGCACTCAACACAGTCTATGGTAGGGATATCCTTTGACATATAGCAAATACCGCGAATAGATGGCAAGGACTCTTTAAATCTGCCTTGGTCTAACGAATCAGCTAGTTCAACGATTTGAAGTTCACCCATACCATAAACAAGAACATCGGCCTTAGAATCAACTAAAATAGAACGACGTACAGTATCTGACCAATAATCATAATGACCAAAGCGGCGTAAAGATGCCTCTATGCCACCGATAATAAGAGGCACATCACTGTAAGCCTCCTTCATACGGTTTGCATATACCAAGGTAGCCCGATCTGGACGATGTCCAGCTTCACCACCTGGTGAGTAATCGTCTTGACGGCGAATCTTCTTTGCGGCCGTAAATTTATTGAGCATTGAGTCTAGATTCCCTGCTGTAACAAGGGACGCTAGACGCGGTTTACCTAGTTTTTTGAAAGCCTCTACATCATTCCAATCTGGTTGATCTATAATGCCTACACGATAGCCTTTGGACTCTAGGTACCTGCCGATAACGGCAGGAGCAAAGGACGGATGGTCTACATAGGCGTCCCCACTGATGAGAACGAAATCTAATTCGGCCCAGCCACGTTCCTTCATATCCGAAGGTTCTGTTACTAAAAATCTATCCATCGATTGAGTAAATGCCTTTCTTTCCTTTTATTAGAAAAGGAATAACCATAGTAAAAATAATGCCATACAGAATAAAATTATGCCTAAAATAATGCGTTCTTGTACGATAGAGCGTTGACGTTTACGTTGACGTGTTTCTAAGGACATGCGCTTTTTAGATGTTTGATATTCAACAAATTCACTTTGCACCAAATTTGGTGTCGATTGCGCTTTCTGTCTCGTCACAGAGCGTAAAGAAAAAGTATCAATATCCCCTACTTGGCTTTGGTAGGCTTTCACCAAGCGATCCCCATCAAGATCTAAATAATTACCATAATTACGAATAAAGCCTTTTACGTAGACCTGACCAGGAATGATGTCATATTTGCCATCTTCGATAGCTTCCAAATAGGTTGTCTTAATGTGAAGCACTTGCTCCACATCTTTAAAGGTTAGATTACGTCTTACCCGTTCACGTCGTAATTCTTCGCCTAATTCAGCCATTTTCGTTCCTCTCTTAATCTACATAAAACTCATAACGTAATCATTTAATTATTGCTCATCATTGGAGTCTGAGAAATATCGAGCCTTTGCTTGTTCAGGGCTCATCAAAATTTCTCGAGCCTTACTGCCCATACTAGGACCAACAATTTTAAGATCTTCCATCGTATCTACCAGGCGAGCCGCACGAGTATAACCTATGCGGAATCGACGCTGTAACATAGATACAGATGCTTGACCAGATTCCATAACGAGATTAACAGCACGTTCTAATAATTCATCGCGGTAAATATCATTTTCTTCAGATGATTCTTTCTCTGTTTCCTTTTCAGCCTCTTGTGTAACAGTATCATCATATTCTGGTTCTCGTTGAGCTTTTACAAATTCCACAAGATGTTCAACTTCATCATCAGAGATAAATGCACCTTGTACACGAATTGGTTTATTCGCCCCGATTGGAGCAAACAACATATCACCTTTACCAAGTAATTTTTCTGCCCCCGCCATATCGAGGATGGTACGAGAGTCAATTTGAGAACCTACAGCAAAGGAAATACGGCTCGGCACATTGGCCTTAATAGAACCGGTAATAACGTTAACAGATGGACGTTGTGTAGCAAGTACCATGTGAATACCCGCAGCACGCGCCATTTGTGCTAAGCGGCTAATAGATTCTTCAATATCATCAGGAGCTGTCATCATAAGGTCAGCTAACTCATCGATAATTAATACAATCAACGGCATAGCCGCCTTAGGATGCGCTTCGTTATAACTCTTAATATCTCGTTTACCAGATGCTGCAAAGGCTTTATAACGAGCCTCCATTTCACGAACGGCCCAACGCAATACAGCAGCTGCTTTTTTCATGTCTGTTACAACTGGCGCCATCAAGTGAGGAATGCCGTTATAAATAGACAATTCAACCATCTTAGGGTCGATTAATAATAACTTGACCTCTTCCGGTTTACGACTAAAAAGAATACTGGAAATCAAGGTATTAACACATACAGACTTACCAGAACCCGTAGTACCTGCTACAAGCAAGTGAGGCATCTTCGCAAGGTCTGTAATAACAGGTTTCCCTGCAATATCTTTACCAAGACCAACAGGAATGCCACCACGCGCATCCTTGAAGTCACTGCAATCAAGAACATCGCGCAAATGCACGGCCTCTGTTGTCTTATTAGGAACCTCAATACCAATAGCGGATTTACCAGGAATTGGAGCCTCCATACGAATATGTTGAGCCGCTAAATTAAGGGCAATATCATCTGTTAAATTAACGATACGGCTAACCTTTACACCCGGTGCAGGTTCAATTTCATAACGCGTAACAGTTGGACCTTGTGTTGCATTAACGACCTTAGCAGTGATGCCAAAGTTGCTCAATACATTTTCAAGCATCATTGCGTTTTGAGCTACTTCTTCACCATTGCTTTGACTCCCCTTCCCTTTCGCCAAAATATCAAGGCTTGGGAAATGATAAGGTCTATCATAGGTACGGTGAATTTGACCCTCTTTAGACACTGCTACTTGTGCTGTATCTTCTGTAGTACTAATGGTAGACGGTACTTGTAAGCTCATACCAGTCATACCTGCACCAGCACTTACAGAGCTTGCAGCAGCACCTGTTCCAGGCACCGCAGACGCTATGGCAGCATGGTTAGTTTCCAATGGACCCATCGTTGTATTTTGATATGTGAACTCCGGTTGGTCCTCATGAGTATTGTCTCCTGATTCAGAATCATCGGAATATCCTTCATCTGGAGTATATGTATAATCCTCATCTGGAACATACACATAATCATCACCAGTAGATCTACTAGTATCTGAGAATTGATCGAAATCATCCGCATCATAAGACTTCGCATCACCAGAAGCTTCAGAAATATTCGCCAATTGTTCTGCTGCTCGATTGCGTGCCTCTATCTCGGCTAATTCTTTCCAAGATGTAGGAGCCTTTGGTGTTTCCACAGTTGTGACTGTATCCGCTATCGGTTCCACCTCTACAGAGGTATCAGTTTCAAAGCTGTCTCTATCAGTAGTAATGCCGCGTTTTTCTAAAGTATCTAATGCTTGGTCTGCAGCATCTTCAAAGCGCGTATCTTTTTCCCTATTATAGGCTTTACGCTGTGCCGCCGCCTCTTTACGTTGCTCATTCCAGTCCTCAAAGACCTCTTTCGCCACGGCTACCTTCTCAGCAGCTACCTCTTTTGCTACATCTAAACCTACTTGAGTTTTATCCGCTGCCTTTTGCAACCCACTGCGCAAAGATAATCGAGTAATAAGAAGACCAAAGGCTAACAATAAGAATACATCAAGAATAATAGCACCTAAATTACCTAATAAAGTGCGCATGAATGTAGCAATGGCGCCACCTACAACACCACCTTGGTTAGCCAATTGTGTTGTAATAAGTTCCTGCCCCTCAGGAACGCGCCACAACGGAACGAGAGCTAACAAGAATAAGAAAAACAAGGTCATTACAATGCCTCGTTTTGTAATGGAAATAAATGTCCCCTTATATAATAATCTCCAACCTACCCAGAAAACACACAAACAAGGAATAATCCCACCTAGGCCGAAGCCGTAGCGGAATATACCTGTTAAGATTTCACCGACAAGACCGAGTTCAAAGCCAAAGAATCCGAGCAGGGAAATAACTGCAAAGGCAATGATAATTAAACCTTTAACTTCGCTACGCAAGGAAAATCCTTGAGATTTAGTTTGCTGTTTTGTACTTGTTCGCTTTCGTCGTGTATTGCGTTTTTTGGTGGAAGTTTTTTCTTCTGCCATAAATCTATACAAACCCCTTACTTATATAACATTACAGTAAATTAACTAATCATTATATTATAGCATATATCGAAGTATTTAGTTAACTTTTACGCCGTTCCTCCCAGTCACGAAGTAACTGTTCTTCTTTCCCTCTCTTAATACCATTGTAGTATGTAGCATCTACAAGAGGTGTTGGTAAATACTGCTGCTTTACATAGCCATTTGGATAGTTATGAGCATATTTATAAGTGTTCCCATGGCCTAGTTTGCTAGCCCCACTATAATGACTATCTTTTAAATGATCTGGCACCTGTCCACAATCCTTGTGGCGCACATCAGCAATGGCTGCATCGATTGCCATATAAGCAGAATTACTTTTCGGCGCTAAGGCTACATAACAAGCCGCCTCAGATAATATAATGCGCGCTTCCGGGAAGCCTACCATATGAGCGGCTTGAGCGGCTGCATTGGCGAGAATTAAAGCTTGAGGATCTGCTAAACCTACATCTTCAGCAGCACAAATTACGATACGACGAGCGATAAAGTTTGGATCTTCGCCAGCTTCAATCATACGAGCGAGATAATGAACCGTCGCTTGTACATCAGAACCACGCATACTTTTAATAAACGCAGAAATCGTATCGTAGTGACTATCGCCTTTTTTGTCGTATGTATAAATACGGCGGCCTACGACCTTTTCAAGGACCTCTATAGTAATAGCCCCTTCATCAGGTACCATTGCTGCTGCCTGCTCTAAAATATTTAACGCCATACGCCCATCGCCATTGACGAAAATCCCTACATCTTCAAGAACCTCATCTGTCACCTGTAGATGCCGTTTACCAAGGCCTACCTCTTCATCTGTAATAGCACGGCGCAAAATTTGGCCTATAGCCTTTGGTGTAAGCGCTTCTAGGGTAATTAATCTTAGACGAGATAAAAGAGGTCTATTTACCTCGAAAAATGGATTTTCTGTGGTAGCGCCAATGAGGATGATTGTGCCATCCTCTACACAAGGTAATAACACATCTTGTTGGCTTTTATTAAAGCGGTGAATTTCATCGAGGAATAAAATGGTTCGTTGTTGTAAAGATCGCACCCGCTTACGAGCATCCTCTATGATATTACGCAACTCACCTATGCCCGCATTAGTAGCATTTAAATTTACAAAATGACTATTGCTAACCTTAGCAATAATACCTGCTAGTGTAGTTTTACCCGTTCCACATGGGCCATAAAAAAGCATAGATGGAATTGTATCCTTTTCAACCATAGCTCGTAAGAAAGTCCCCTTCCCTACCGCTTTTTCTTGACCATATAAATGGTCTAATGTGGTAGGACGCATACGCACCGGTAACGGTTCATACGTATTGGTGGGCGTCATATCAAATAAACTATCCATTCTATCACCTCAATCCATAACATCTTGTCTATTAACTCTAACGTTTTATAAATTATACAGTCTAGTAAATTGTATTCATTAAGAACACAATCTATATATCAATAGCCTATAATAACTATATTGGCTGGTCTTTTCTATATATAGTATATGACATGACATGTCATTTTTACACGCAAAAAAGCCCCACCATGCCGTAATGTACCGCGTTTTGATCCTGCAAGGGCAGGTGGGTGTCCTCCTCATCCTGCAATTGTCCCGTAAGGGCGTAACGTTCAGACGAGAGTCAGACTCCCAAAGTAAATGTGTTGGCTCAAAACTGCGATATCACACGCACATGGCAGGGATATCTTATACATAAATAGTATCAGAAAGATTCGTAATTAACAAGTCTTGACATTTCAAATTTAATCAATTCTTGCCTATGTTTTTACACCAAAGATTGCTCTTCTTCTTCCTCGATATCTGGTTTAATATGCAACTCTTTTAATTGCTTAGGTTCTACTTCAGATGGAGCTTGGCTCATTACATCAGAAGCAGATTGAGTTTTAGGGAATGCGATTACGTCGCGGATAGATTGACGTTTTGCCATCAACATAACAAGACGATCAAGGCCGAATGCACAACCAGCATGAGGAGGTGCACCGTATTGGAATGCATCAAGCATGAAGCCGAATTTAGATTTAGCTTCTTCTTCAGATAAACCAATAGCTTTGAATACTTTTTCTTGTACATCGGATTGGTAAATACGCAAGGAACCGCCACCGATTTCAACACCGTTCAATACCATATCGTAAGCAATCGCTTTTACGCTACCAGGATCAGATTCCAATTTATCAAGATCTTCATGACGAGGCATTGTGAATGGATGGTGCATTGCAACATAACGTTTTTCATCTTCGTTATATTCGAACATAGGGAAATCAGTTACCCATGTGAATGCCAATTTATCTTGGTCAATCATGTTCATACGGCGTGCCATTTCAAGGCGTAATTCGCCTAATGCACGTGCCACAGTTGCAGGTTTATCAGCAATCATCAATACAAGGTCGCCACCTTTAGCGCCCATTTTTTCACCGATATTGCGGATTGTATCTTCACCTAAGAACTTCATGATTTGAGACTTGATGGAACCATCTTCATTGAAGCAAGCCCATGCAAGGCCTTTTGCACCGTAACGGTTTACATATTCAACGAGGTCATCAAGTTCACGACGTGGAATACCAGCATCGCCAGGTACAACGATACCTTTAACGACACCACCGTTATCGATTACAGAGCGGAATACTTTAAATTCTGTATCTTTTACAAGATCAGTTACATCAGTAAAGGCCATGTCGAAGCGAAGGTCTGGTTTATCAGAACCGTATTTATCCATTGCTTCATCCCATGTAATACGAGGCATAGGCAATGGAATTTCTTTGCCCAATGTAGTTTTGAATACATGAGCAATCATTTCTTCAAGCATGGAGTAAATGTCTTCTTCATCTACGAAGGACATTTCCAAGTCGAGTTGAGTGAACTCAGGTTGACGGTCTGCACGCAAATCTTCATCGCGGAAGCAACGAACGATTTGGAAGTATTTTTCATAACCAGCAACCATCAAGATTTGTTTGAAAATTTGTGGAGATTGTGGCAATGCATAGAATGTACCAGCATTTACACGAGAAGGTACTAAATAGTCACGAGCGCCTTCTGGTGTAGATTTAGTAAGCATTGGAGTTTCAATTTCCAAGAAATCGCGGCTATCGAAGAAGTCGCGCATTGCTTTCGTTACTTTGTGACGCAAAATCAAGTTGCGTTGCATTTCTGGACGACGCAAGTCAAGGTAACGATATTTCAAACGAATATTTTCATCTACATCGATATCATCTTGGATATAGAATGGAGGAGTTTTAGCGGAGTTCAATACGCGCAACTCTTCACAGTACATTTCGTATGCACCTGTAGGAAGGTTTGGATTAATAGCAGCTTCATCACGTTTTGTAATTTTACCACGTACACAAAGTACATATTCATTACGAACATCCTCTGCTTTGTGGAAAGATTCTACGTTATGATCTGGAGATGCTACTACTTGTACTACGCCAGAACGATCGCGTAAATCCAAGAAAATCAAACCACCGTGGTCACGACGGCGTTCTACCCAACCACATAATACGACCTCTTTACCTACCTCTTGTTCAGAGATGGTGCCACAACCGTGCGTACGGTGTAAGCCTTGCATTGTTTCCATTCTAATTGTCATCCTTTCACCAAAGAAGTTATACGTTCAGAAACTGTATCAAGTGGAACAGTTTCTTGTTCACTAGTTTCCATGAATCGGATTATGGCTTCCCCACGAGCCAATTCATCATCACCCAATATGATAACATATTTTGCATTAATTTTGTTAGCATATTTTAATTGTGCCTTCATACTCTTGCCCTGTCCGTCCATTTCAACGGTTACATATACATCATGTAATACTTGGCAAATTTTGAAAGCTTCTACCTTAGCCGCATCACCAAGAGCCACCACAAATGCAGAAGGCTCAACAGTTGGTTCAGGCAACAAGTTTTGCTTTTCAAGAGCTAATAGCAAACGTTCCATCCCCATGGCAAAGCCAATGGCTGGCGTATGAGGACCATCAAGTTCCTCTACAAGGCCATCGTAACGACCACCACCTGCTACGGCACTTTGTGCGCCTAATGGAGTGTATTGTACTTCGAATGCTGTCTTTGTGTAATAATCAAGACCACGTACAAGGCGAGGGTTCAATGTATATTGCACATTGGCAGCCGTTAAATATGTCTTCAATTCTTCAAAGTGATCATGACACTCTTCACATAAATGTTCGTGAATTTCAGGAGCACCTACGGACAAGGATTTACATGTTTCATTTTTGCAATCCAAGATACGCAACGGATTTTTATATAAACGTTCTTGGCAATCGCTACATAATTGTTCTTTTTTAGGTTCAAAAAATTCAATTAATTTTTCACGATATACAGGGCGGCATGTTGGGCAACCTACAGAGTTCACCTCTACATTGAGGTCTTTAAGGCCAAAGTCTTTCAACAATTGTACAACCATGCAGATAACTTCACTATCTACAACTGGAGATTGAGAGCCTAGTACCTCTACACCAAATTGATGGAATTGACGGTAACGACCTGCTTGTGGTTTATCATGACGGAACATAGGTCCCATGTAATACCATTTTGTAAGGCCTTCTTTACCATATACTTTATTTTCTAAGTATGCACGTACAGCAGATGCGGTATTTTCAGGACGCAATGTGAAGCTAGAGCCACCGTCATCGCCTGTAGTAAATGTATACATTTCCTTTTGTACTACATCTGTCGTTTCACCGATACCGCGCAAGAATAATTTAGTATCTTCAAAGGCAGGTGTGCGAATTTCATTGAACCCGTATACTCTACAAATTTCACGCATACGTTGTTCAATATAGTGCCAATTTATCATTTGCTCTGGCAAAAAGTCTTGTGTACCTCTTGGTTTTCTAATAGCCATTACACAACCTCCCAAAATTTCTCACAAATTCTATGTCGTTTCTCTAATAGTGCATCTATCGTTGCGTGGTAAACATCAACATCCTTTGGCATGTGCTGTTTCAATTGACGATATTCAGGGGCGCGCATCCACTTAGATGAGCTACCAGGTCCCATAGAAAGAATACTTTGTCGCTCTTCCATGATCTGAATATTATATTCGCACGCTTTACCTGGCAAGGTATAGCCAATATTCTCTAATTGCCCTCTCATATATTGTTGGCGATATAGATAATATGGCACATAGCCAGCTGCTTCAAGACGCTCTTTACCATATTGTACCATTTCTGCTACGAGATGTTCTTCAGGAATATCATCTTGCATATTTAAATCATACAATGGGCTACCACGTTTTAATGCTAACGTATGAATTGTAACATTTTCCGGCAAATTTTGACATACGTAATCCATATTCTCTACCATGTTTTGCATCGTTTGATGCGGTAAACCTGCAATAAAATCCATATTTACAGCAAATGGTGTATTAACTTTTACATATTGTAACAATTCATCAATATCTTGCGCACTATGTCCACGCCCAATGCACCGCAAAATATCGTCTTGCATCGTTTGTGGATTAATACTGATACGATTTACACCAAAATCGAGCATAGATCGTATCTTCCGAGGATTAACAGAATCTGGACGCCCCGCCTCTACAGTAAACTCATGTCCTTCTGGCACTAGTATAGATAACTGTTTTAGGACTTGGTGAAAGTCTTCCTCCCCTAATACCGTCGGTGTACCGCCACCCATATAAAGGGTATCTACCGTTAAGCCATAAGACTGAGCAATATCTTTCATATCATCCATATCACGGCCTAAAGCTGTTAAAAATTGACTTTTATCAGTGTAATCCTGATAAAGACCATAAGGAAACGAGCAGTACACACAACGCGTATCACAGAAAGGAATGCCACAATAGAGACTTACTTTTTTATCGTCTGTATCAGCTAAAAATGGACGTTGATACTCACCGATAGCCCCCAACGTTGTAAGCTTTTCCATAGACACAGAAAACTCGTCCCTAATGTGACGAGTTGCTGCGTGGACAGAGCCATATGTATCTATATATTTATGTAGTAGCTTTGTAGGGCGTACACCAACCATAGTCCCCCATGGTGTATCAACTGGCAAGCCTTGATATTCACGCAAATAGCTTAACAAAGCTTGCCCTATTTGACGTCGTCCCATAGAGGAAACGGGGCCTTCAAAATTCTGAACCGTCTCACCAATGGTAACTGTTAAGCTATACAATCCATCGACTTCGTGAGCTTCAAGAATAACATCTGGATGCACCTTGTCAGAAAACAGGCCTGTAGCACCACAATTATGAGCCACTACAGAACCAAGCGGTAATGGTCCCGTATATAGATATCCATTAAGCATGGTGATGAGCCATACGTTCTAATTTGTCAAGTTCTGCTTCAGTCATATGATTTTGACAATCGCTGCAGTAACCATATACTTTCAATTGATGGTCAATTGTGCGGAAGTTCAATTTTTTAGCGATGATAGACTCTAATGTTTCAAGCATATCGTCTTCGAACTCGGATACTTTACCACATTTCACACAAATCAAATGATGATGGAAATGAGCGAACTCTTCATCATTTAATTCGTAACGGTTACGGCCATCACCGAAATCAAGACGTTTTAACAAATCAAGTTCAGTGAATAGATCAAGTGTTCTATAAATAGTAGCTAAGCCGATATCAGGAGCAACTTCTTTTACAAGTACATATACGTCTTCAGCGCTCAAATGATTTTCATCAGCATCGATGAAGGCTTGTAAAATTGTTTGACGTTGTGTAGTCAATTTGTATTTTTTATCTTTAATGCGTTCTTTTAATTTCTCTAATGTTGTGTTCATGATAACTATCCCCTTTACTTCTTACAAAAGTTTTATAAAACTTACGCCCCAACGAATGGGTTGTATTGTTTTTCATAACCTATATTTGTTTCTGGTCCATGACCAGGATATACCATTGTATTATCAGGCAATTTATAAAGCTGAGTTTTAATGGATTCCATTAATGTCTCATATGATCCATTTGGAAAATCTGTACGACCTACGGAATCTCTAAAGAGAGTATCCCCTACAAATACAAGACCTTCCATATAATAACATACCCCACCTGGCGTATGACCCGGTGTTTCAAGTACTTCTAAGTCAATAGCACCACAGGTAATGTGGTCACCTTGTTTAACCTCAATAATGTCAGCCTTTACCTTGATTGGTGTTGGATTACTATAAGCGCTGAGATTGAGTTCAGGATCTGACAGATACGGTATATCACCCTTTTGAATATATACAGGCACATAATATGTATCTACAATCTCTTGAACGCCACCAATATGGTCGCCATGACCATGGGTTAGCAAAACAGCCTTTGGTTTCAAGTCGTGCTTCTTTAGAGACTTTAATACTTCTGGTGTAGCAGGATCAATAATGAAAGCTTCTCCTACTGCTTTATCGCCTATGACATAGCAATTAGTCCCCAGTGGACCTAATGGCATGCGCATAAGCACTAATTGTTGTTCACTCATTAAGCCCCTCCTTTACTACGCTGTACTGTATATACTTCACGAATACGGCGCAACTTGGTCATAACAAAATCAAGTTGTGAAATATCACGGATATCGACAACTACATTGATACTTACAGTTTTAGTATCTTCTTGAACCTTAGCGTTGATGTTTGTAATGGTGATTTTCAATTCTGAAAGTACTGCCATAACCTCCATCAACAGACCATTTCGATCGTATGCTTGAATATCGATACCTACATGGAAGGATTCACCAGAGGAACCATCCCAAGAGACTTCAATCATACGTTCTAAATCTTCTGGCGTATGGCCTAGGCTCGTACAATCGGAGCGATGGACAGATACACCACGACCACGTGTGATGTAACCGATGATATCATCACCAGGAACTGGGCTACAGCACTTCGCCATACGTACCATGACACCAGCTTCCCCTTTTACAAGAACGCCCGTACCATTCTTGGTCGTTTTTGGCCCTTGAGCTTTTAACTTCTCAATGATTTGTTCAGTGCTGCGCTTAGATTCTTCTGCTTCTTTAGATTTTTTATAAAGTTCAATTAACCGCAAGAGAACAGTGCTGACAGGAATACCACCATACCCACAAGCAGCAAACATTTCCTCTTCAGTACCTGCTTTCAGCTGTTTTGTAACTTGTTGGAGACGATTATCAGCGATTAATTCTTTCCAACTATAGTTTAATCGTTTTGCTTCTTTTTCAAGCGCTTCTAGGCCTTTTTCTATATTTTCAGCTTTATTTTCACGCTTGAACCAGTTGCGAATTTTGCTCTTACTTTCAGAAGAGCCTACGATATTAAGCCAATCAAGACTTGGGCGACCTGTTTTAGATGTAATAATATCTACAATATCGCCATTTTGTAAGGTGTAATCTAGCGGTACAATTTTACCGTTTACCTTAGCCCCTACACAGCGATGACCAACATCGGTATGAACACGGTACGCAAAATCAAGTGGAACCGAACCGATAGGCAATTTAACAACATCGCCTTTTGGTGTGAATACAAATACCTCACCAGAGAAAACGTCTAGTTTTAACGCATTAACTAGTTCTGTTGGATTACTTGTATCTTGCCATTCAAGGACTTGGCGTAACCAGGCAACCTTTTGGTCGAAATCCTTATCGCCATTTTTATTGCCTTCTTTATAGCGCCAATGAGCAGCAACACCATACTCAGATACACGGTGCATTTCCCATGTACGAATTTGGATTTCTACAGGTTGCCCCATGGTACCGATAACCGTTGTATGCAAGGATTGATACATATTAGATTTCGGCATGGAAATGTAATCCTTGAAACGATATGGCAATGGTTTCCACAAGCTATGTGCAATACCTAGTACGGCGTAGCAATCTGGAATTGTATCAACGATAACACGAACAGCAAGCAAGTCGTAAATTTGAGATAAATCACGGTTGTCCTTTTTCATCTTCTTGTAAATACTGTAGAAGTGTTTTGGACGACCTTTAATATCCGCCTTAATATGAGCTTCCCCTAACGCTTTTGTAAGTTGGCTCATCGTATCATTTACAATGTCCTCACGAGCTTGGCGTTTTTGTTTCATTTGATCTACAAGATCATAATATTTTTCCGGCTCTAAATAGCGGAATGATAAATCTTCTAGTTCCCATTTCACATTGAAGATACCAAGGCGATGTGCTAGAGGAGCAAAGATTTCTAATGTTTCCTTTGCAATACGCTTTTGTTTGTCGCTACGCATATGCTTTAAGGTACGCATATTATGTAAGCGGTCACCCAATTTGATAACAACGACGCGCACATCCTTCGCCATAGCCAAAATCATCTTCCGATAATTTTCCATTTGGCGATCTTCTTTTGTTTCATATTGGAACTGGTTTAATTTCGTTACACCATCAACGAGGAAAGCCACCTCAGAACCAAACATTTTCTCTAAGTCTTCCTTCGAGTACGATGTATCTTCAACCACATCATGCATAAGTGCTGCCATAAGCGTAATATGGTCGATTTGTAAGTGTGCCAAAATTTCAGCTACTGCTAGTGGATGCATGATATATGGCTCACCAGAAGCTCTTAATTGACCTTCATGAGCCTTATCAGCAAGTTCAAAAGCCTTCAATACTTGGTTACACTCATCATCTGTTAAATAGGTATGGATATATTCCATAAATTCAGCTAAAGCTTTTTCTTTGTTAAATGTACCTTGTTCAACCAAAGCTTTACCTTCTTCATTTACAGTTGTCATGGTGTCACCTCCTATACACTATAGGTAAGAAATGTTACGGATGTGACAAGATCTAATTTTCCTTCAACGGCATTCCATCTTAGCATTAATTGACCATCATCACTTGTATATTCTTCTATGATGCCCAACTCCTTAAAAACATCTAAGGATGTAAGGGCACTACGATTATTTTGATCTGTCGGCTTGCGGCGCAAAATTTCTTGTTCCACATTGTAAACCGATTGACTACGACCACGCATAGCTTGTTTTACTATGACATACATTTGTCTAAGCCCTTCTGTTGAAAGTGTAATAGGCTCTTCAGTCAACGGTTCAATAGCTTGGATCATAAGCTGTGGAGAAACCATCCCTTGCCATTCATTCTTTTGCAATGAAAATGCTACTTTCACCACAGTTCCAACAAATATGGTTTTAAACAAATCAGGACGATTCCAAGCAATGGCATCTAACGTGCCACTTGAGGTTTCTAAAATCACCTTACAATGATTTTTTAACTGTCCCATAAGCATAATATCTTGTACCGTTGCTTCCATAACGGCAAAGACCGGCGTACTATTAGCCATACCATACGGTTCAAGAGCTGATACGCGGTCAATGATATCTACATCGATATCATCAACGGGTAGTTCCGCATCAATAGCAACGACAGGGATATATTCTTCCTGTGTCACATGCTCTTTACAATACGCCGTTAATCGGTCTCGTAGTTCATCTATACGACTTGCATCAATACTAAAGCCAGCTGCTGCAGCATGACCACCAAACTGTAGTAACACATCTTCACAGGACTTGAGTGCATCGTAAATATTAAAGCCATCAATACTACGGCAGGAACCTTTACCAACGCCATCATGAATACTGATAACTAAGGTTGGTTTATAAAACTCCTCAACTAAACGAGAGGCCACAATACCTATAACACCAGGATGCCAGTCTTCACCAGCCACCACCGTTACATAATCCGCTTTATGACCTTGATTAGCCACATCGATGCGAGCAAGTTCATGAATATTCCGCTCTAATTCTTGGCGTTCACGGTTAGTTTCATTTAACTCCTCTGCAATAGCTTCTGCCATATCAGCATCATCGGTAACAAGTAACTCAACAGCACGTGTTGCATGAGTTACGCGACCTGCTGCATTAAGGCGAGGTGCCAAAGTAAAACCGATATGTCCAGATGTTATAGTTCGTTCATGGAGACCCGCTACATCGATAAGCTTTTTAATGCCCAAATTAGGATGACTATTCATCTTCTCTAGGCCTGCTTTTACAATGATGCGGTTCTCACCTACTAACGGTACTACGTCTGCCACAGTACCTAGTGCAACAATATCTAAATCATCTAAATACCATTCACCATATTTTGTGAGCCATAAAGCTTGGCATAATTTAAAGGCAACCCCAACGCCGGACAAATTTTTATCCTTATAGGGACAATCCTTCTGCTTGTGGTTAATAACAGCCTTTGCTCGTGGAATCAAATCTGGTGCCGTATGATGATCCGTAATGATCATATCAATACGGTCACGTACAGCCTCCACAATATCGTAAGAACTGATACCACAGTCTACGGTAATAACTAGAGCCGTCCCCCGCTCTATAAGGTGCTCTAAAGCCTCTAAATTGAGGCCATATCCTTCGCTTTGACGCTCTGGTATGTAATAGGTAACATCGGCACCTAGTTTCTTTAAAAATCGATACAGAACAGATGTTGCAGTAATACCGTCTACATCATAATCGCCATAAATAACGATTGGTTTATGCTTTTCAATTGTCTCCTGAACTAGCGAAACAGCTACATCCATATCTTTTAATGTGAATGGATCTAACAAATCTGACAAAGAGCCTTGTAAAAACTTCCGCCCTTCGTCAACATCTATGTGGCGATTTACCATTAATTTTGCCACAATAGGATTTACACCAAGTTCACGGATTAAGATATTTTCTTGTTCTTTGTCGCTTGTAGAAATGCGCCAACGTTTTTTCTTAATCATCATATCCCTCAGTAGTTTATAATCAATATTATTATAATAATTCAACGTATTATCATTATCATTTTTATTTATTATACATCAAAAAGTGAATAAAATAAACTATTTTATATATTTTATTCTCATTTAAACCTTGTCTTTTTCTCAACAAAAAAGAACCTCCCATTATCAATAGGAGGTTCTAGATCAGTGAATTACTTAGAACCGGAAGTCTCGTTCGCCGTCTTTCATCTGTGCAATATAAGCTTTCGCTTTATCTTTAACTAAGTCATTTTTGATATTTTCTAACTGTTCTTCAATAACTTTAGCGCCATGAGCTTTAGTCTTTTCATCACCATAATCCATGATGTATTCGTTTAATGTCATCAATGCATTTGGTTGGCAACAGTTGTGGATTTGACCGGATTTAGCAAGGGCCATGAATCTGTCCCCTGTTCTACCTGCACGATAGCATGCAGTACAGAAACTTGGTACATATCCAAGGTCTAGTAACCAATCTACAATTTCATCTAATGTACGTGTATCACTGCGATCAAATTGAGCAGAATTATCTTCTGGTTTTTCTTCTTCTTTGTAGCCACCTACGCTAGTACGAGAGCCACCACTAATTTGGGAAATACCTAATGCCAAGCCACGTTCACGCATAGATTGGCTTTCACGGGTGGACATAATCATACCTGTATACGGTGTGGATACGCGAATAAGAGCAACGATTTTCTCAAAGATATCGTCAGGTACAGCATTACTGAAATCATCTACATCGATATCATCAGCTGGACAAATACGAGGTACAGAAATTGTATGTGGACCTACACCAAATACAGCCTCTAAGTGTTCAGCATGCATTAATAAGCCTACAAAATCGTATTTATAGTGTTCTAAACCATATAAAACACCGATGCCTACATCATCAATACCACCTTGCATAGCGCGGTCCATCGCCTCTGTATGGTAGGCGTAGTCGCTCTTAGGGCCTGTTGGATGTAGTGCTTCGTAATTTTCTTTATTGTACGTTTCTTGGAATAATGTATATGTACCAATTCCAGCTTCATGTAATTTCTTGTAATCCTCAACAGAGCAAGCTGCAATATTTACGTTTACACGGCGAATTTCGCCATTTTTATTTTTAATACCGTAAATAGTTTTAATGGATTCCAAAATATACTCAAGCGGATTATTGAGTGGATCTTCACCAGACTCAATTACAATACGCTTATGACCCATTGCTTCTAAAGCGATAACCTCTTCTCTAATTTGGTCTTGAGTCAACTTTTTACGTTTAATATCGCGGTTTTTAGAATGGTAAGGACAATATACACAACCATTAATACAATAGTTAGACAAATATAATGGTGCAAACAAAACGATACGATCACCATAAATGGCTTTCTTGATTTCTTTTGCTAAAGCATAAAGCTTTTCCTTATATTCAGGCAACGGACATTCTAATAGAACAGCTGCCTCTCTATGGTTTAACCCCTTAAATGTAGCAGCCTTTGCTAAAATAGCATCTAACAACTCCCGATTTTCCTTGTTTTCCTCTGCGTAAGCAAGAGTATCAAGGATTTCCTGATGGGAAATAAATTCCTCCGCCTTTGGAGATTTTACATCATACATAGTACTTACCTCAAATCTTTCTAGTGGCAATGCCACCCCTCTTTAGGTTTATGAAAGTATATGACAACCAGTCTTCTGGTATTTCACTGATACTGTACTTAGTATACCACTATTCCTACTAAAAAACATAGGAATTTAATACATAGCAAAAGGTTGCCCCCTCATTAGAGGAAGCAACCTTTATATTATGGGCCTTTCTAATTTATATCGATTATCTATATCGAATATGACTAAAATGTATATAGAATATTAATTTAATTATATGCGTCAGTTAAAACAAAAAATCCCTAGTGGAAAACCACTAGGGATTAATAGTCTTTGTAAAATTAAGCTTCTACAGGGTATACGCTAACTTTACGGTTATAACGACCAGCACGTTCAAATGCTACTTTACCAGGCACAAGTGCGAATAAAGTGTCATCTTTACCGATACCTACGTTAGTACCAGGGTGGAAGTGAGTACCACGTTGACGAACGATGATGTTACCGCTCTTTACGATGGAACCATCATGGCATTTAACACCAAGACGTTTAGATTCACTGTCACGACCGTTACGAGTACTGGACACACCTTTTTTATGTGCGAACAATTGCAAATCAAAAGTAAACATTAAGTTCACCTCCTATATTTCGTGTATTTGGACAAACTCTGGATATTGACGGCTAATTTCCTTTAAACCAAGGAGCATAGTCCCCAGAATATCCTGTCCACTCTGGTTAATCGTACCAGAGAGAACCATATCACATTGACCTTCGCTATTCGTATAGTCCCCTTCTTGCTGAGCAATTTGGGTAAGTCCTAACATTGCCGTTGCCGATAAGGCAGACACTGCAGCACATACGATATCGAAGCCATGATCATCATATCCTGCATGACCGGACATATGACAACCAATTACTTGACCATCACTATTCCGCTGGATTCCAATGGAAACCATAATTAAGCTTGGATAGATTCAATACGAACTTTTGTGAACGGTTGACGATGGCCTTGACGACGACGGTAGTTGGATTTAGCTTTGTATTTGAATACTAAGATTTTTTTACCTTTACCATGCTCAAGAACTGTACCTGTAACTTTTGCACCGTTTACAAGAGGAGCGCCAACTTTAACGTCGCCGTCATTCACTACAGTCAAAACTTCTTCGAATGTAACGGATTCGTTAGCAGCTGCTTCCAATTTTTCGATAGTAATTACATCGCCTTCAGCAACGCGATATTGTTTACCACCAGTTTTAATAATTGCGTACATGAGAACACCTCCTTGTTATCGAACTCGCTGAATTCGGTATCCCGACCCGAACATCGGTCGGGCGTTTAAACCTGCTTCACGCGGATTGCAAAGTTCAGTAAACCGAACTAATACTGATATAGTATATCGTATTTACCTATCCATGTCAAACAAAATTCACCATAAATAGCTCAGTTTACGATACTTTCATATATATACAAACCTCTAAAATTCTCCGATAATACCGAGGTGTTGTAAGAGTATTTTTGTGCCGATGAGGATTAATACACCCCCACCTAATATGTCTGCATATTTTCCTACGAACTGGCCCATAAATTTACCTAAGTAAACGCCAATGAGAGAAATACCAAAGGTAATGACCCCAATCATAGTGGAAGCTTCCCATACATTAATAGGTAAAAAGGCAAAGGTTAAACCTACCGCCATAGCATCAAGGCTAGTTGCTACGGAAAGCATAATCATTTCCCAAGCACCTAAAAACTGTTTATCATCGTCTTCATCATCGTCATCACTAAGACCTTCACGAATCATAGCAATACCTAAATAGCCAAGAAGTCCAAAGATAATCCAATGATCCCATTCAGATATGACATCGATAAACTGGCGTCCAATGAGCCAACCAATAACAGGCATGAGAAACTGGAATAATCCGAATAAGAATGCTAAGGTCACTTTTCGACCATTCTCACCTACAGGCATTGTAAGTCCTTTACCGATAGATACACCAAAGGCATCCATAGCAAGACCTATACTAATTAATACAATTTCAAATACTGACACAATATTCCTCTATAAACAAACTACTTACTTATTCTGCTACTGCCATCAAAGAATAGCCTTCACGGCTGATTTGTGGATTCACTACTATAGAAATCTTACGACCTATAGAGTCACCTAATTCTTCAAGAACAGCCTTTGTCAAATATTGGGCTACCTCTGGATGAACTTCAATTTCCAGGTTCGATTTAATTCGACCAGACTTAAATAACTCACGGATGCGTCGAATGATCTGCATATATACAGTTCTACCTGACAACATGTATCCAGTGCCACCACATTGAGGGCATGTATCAAACATCAAGGTTTGCAAACCTTGACGGGCACGCTTCCGCGTCATTTCTACTAGACCGAGAGAGCTAATACCACATACGACGGTTTTCATCTTATCTAACTTAGCTTGTGCGCTCAATAGTTGTAGCAACTCTTGTTGATGCGACTTATCCTTCATATCGATAAAATCGACGACGATAATGCCACCAATATCTCGTAAGCGCAGTTGACGACAAATTTCTTTTGCCGCCTCTTTATTGACTGTGAAAGCTAAATCTTCTAGCTTATTAGACTTGCCCGTATAATGAGCCGAGTTCACATCGAATACGGTAAGCGCCTCTGTATGGTCGATACGGATAGAGCCACCGGAAGGTAGATTGATATCTCGAGAGATAAGATCCTCTAATTGAGGTTCAATGTGATTGGCTTTAAAAATAGGTGTGCTGCCACGGTGACGTGTCACTTTAATCTGTTGAGATGTTGGGCCATGACCTAAAAGATCCAGTAATCGAGATTCCCCCATATCGGAATCAACGATGATTTCCTCTACATTACGGTGCGCATAGTCTCGCACGAGACGGAACCAAAAGTCCGCATCACTATACAAATCTGTTCCACTCTTAGCCACCTTAAAGCGTTTTAAAACATGTTGCCATGTGCGCCATAGATATTCCATATCACGACCTATTTCATCGGCACTAGCCTTAGCAGCCGCAGTACGAATAATAAATCCACAGCCTTCCTGCACATAAGGTGCTGCTAATTCTTGTAATTTAGAACGTACTACTTCATCCGTAATTTTCTTTGAAATATGCATGCCTTCAGAATATGGTAACAGCACCATAAAACGCCCTGCCAAGCTCACATCAGCTGTAACACGAGCGCCTTTACCGAGCATCTCCTCTTTTACCACTTGTACAAGAATTTGTTGCCCCACAGATAGGCGTGGCAAGATTTTCTGTTCTTTTCCCTGTTGAAGATTTAAGTACGCATTTTGAGAGCCCCCAATATCAACGAAAGCCGCTTGCATACCGTTTAGCACGTTCTTTACGGTCCCTTTGTACATATGGTTTGCCATATGAGACTCATCAGTACGTTCTAAGACAAAGTCTACTAACTGCCCTTCTTCATCGATAACAGCCATGCGGATTTCTTCGCGCATAACATTGACCAAAATTTTATGCATCCTATCCCTCCCTTCATTCAATATAAAATATATAGGTCTTTTAAAGCACTAAAGCATATATAAACCGCTTAAAATTTATGTAAAGATATTAGTAGTTAAGATGTATATAACGAGTATTAGTAGTTAATTTCCAATGGAGTGTAGCGACCTTCTTCGTTTTCCACCATAATCGCTTTACGATGAATTTCATAGCCACTTGTAATAGGCCAATTATATTGGTCTTTACCAAGGTTCCACACTTCACTAGGTTTAATAGTGCCTTGAGGATAAATACCGATGCCCATTGTAAGAGTAACCATACCATCTTTCACAGTTGCAACGATGGGTTCCTTTACAAATTCTTTTACATCGATGATACGTGTTTTCTTCGGTGTTACCTTTTCGTAAGAAATTTCCGGAGCCTCATTGAAAGGTTTTAGTAATGCATTCCAATCAGCGTTTTCATCCGTTACAGGGCCTGTCACTTCATAGATGGCAAAGTTACAAATAGCCATCATCTTTTTAACCTTGTCAGGCATTTCTTTACCGCCTAGCACTTCAAGACCTGGCGGTGCTACACGATTTAAACGGTCTATAATGGATTCTAAACTGTCATCTTCAATGACATCCATATCGATATATTCAGCTGCAGCTGTTACACCAAGCGCCAATGCAGAGGAAAAGCTAATTTTCATATGTGGATTAAAGCCTTCAGAGTACGCCATTTTAATTTCTCCGCGGCGAATCATACGCTCTACTGCTTGTGCATAGTCAAGGTGCGACAGGAATCGCAATTTTTCGCCCTTATTTAAGGCCAAACGTAACTTTTTCAACTCTGCCACCCTCCTTATAGTCAATAATTGCAGTATTAAGCTCTGGACATACATTACAGCCCTTACATGGACCGCGACGGCAATCACTTGTAAGATTTGCCTCTACCGCTTGTTCCCACTCCCGTTTTAAGAAAGCTTTACTTACAGTGCAATCTAAATGGTCCCAAGGTAATGGCTCATCGAAGTCACGAGTACGTCTTGCAAAATATGCTGGATCCAAGCCACAATCCGCAAAGGCTTTTAACCAAGTTTCATAGTTAAAGTACTCAGTCCAACCATCAAATTTACAACCCGCTTCCCATGCTTTCACAAGAACTTTAGATAATCTACGGTCCCCACGAGCAAAAGCAGCCTCCATATAGCCAGTATAGCCATCATGGTAATGGTAGGAAATATTGCGGTTATTGATGAGAGATTTTAAATACCGTTGTTTGCGATGGATTTCCTCTACATCTTGTTGACCATACCATTGGTATGGAGAATGTGTTTTTGGTACGAAGAAGGATACGCTGACAGTTACAGAACCATTGCGTTTACCCGTAATATCGCGGTGTAAATCAAGTACCTTGTACGCTAGATTAGCAATACCTGCCAAATCTTCATCTGTTTCAGTTGGAAGGCCCATCATGAAGTACAATTTAACTGTATTCCAACCAGATTTAAAGGCATTTGTACACGCCGCCAACAAGTCCTCTTCACTAACACCTTTATTGATAACATCGCGCATACGTTGTGTACCTGCTTCAGGAGCAAAGGTAAGACCACTCTTACGCACTTGTTGCACCTTTTTCGCAATATCGATGGAGAAACTATCGATACGCAAGGATGGCAAGCTTACGCTCACTTGTTTATCTTTGAACTCTTCCATGAGCATATCTACTAATTCAGGTAATTTAGAATAGTCCGCAGAGCTCAAGCTCATTAAAGAGATTTCGTTATACCCAGTATTGGCAATCGTATCTCTAGCAATTTGTAACAAACGTTCTGGTGTCTTTTCACGTACAGGACGGTATAGCATACCTGCTTGGCAGAAACGACAACCACGTGTACAACCACGGAATAATTCAAGTACCGCACGGTCATGAACTATATCCAAGAACGGTACCACAGGTTTTGTTGGGTAGAAAACATTTTCCACATCTTCTACGATGCGTTTTTCAACAGATGCAGGCACCTCTTCAAAGCGCGGTGTAATAGATTTAAAATCACCTTGCTCTGTATATTCCACATCGTATAATGCTGGACAATACGTACCAGGGATTTGAGCCACTTTACGCAAGAATGCTTCCTTACCACCTGGGAATCCTTTCGCCTTTTCAGCCTTGTAGAGATTGATGAATTCATCGCCCCATTCTTCGGACTCACCAAGGGAAACAATATCAAAGAAATCTGCAATAGGCTCTACATTAAAGGCACATGGACCACCACAAACGAGTAATGGAAACTCCATATCGCGGTCTTTAGCGTACATTGGAATACCCGCCAAATCGAGCATGTTTAAGATATTAGTAAAGCTCATCTCATATTGAAGTGTAAATGCCAACACATCAAAATCTTTGATAGGCGTGCGAGTTTCCAAAGAAAATAAAGGAATGTTGCGCTTACGCATTTCCTCTTCCATATCGTGCCACGGAGCAAATACACGTTCCGCTGCTGCATCTTCACGACGGTTTACAAGACCATATAAAATTTTGATGCCCAAATGGCTCATAGCCACTTCGTATACATCTGGAAAAGCTAAAGCCATTGTTACATCAACAGTACTGTGATCTTTTACGATACTGTTATATTCCCCCCCCGTATAACGAGCAGGCTTTTGGACATGTTGTAACCATGACGTATCTAATTGAATCATACATCCTCCGTCTTTTCTGAAAGACTTCTTTCACAATCAATCCTAAAAATAGGGTTTTAAAAAATATATTTCGTCCGTTGCATAGCAATATTTAACAAAATACCGATACTCAACATATTAGTAGTCAACGCACTGACACCATAGCTAAGGAATGGCAATGGAATCCCTGTAACAGGCATAATACCAATAGTCATGCCTACATTAACGAGTACCTCAAAGGTAAACATGGTAGCAATACCTGTAGCTAGTAACATACCAAAATTATCATTACACATATAGGCTACTTTAATGCTTCGATAAATGAGCATAAAGAGCAAGAACAATACAATGATACAACCTACAAAACCAAATTCTTCACCAATAACGGAGAAAATAAAGTCTGTATGGTTTTCTGGTAAGAAGTTCAACTGACTTTGCGTACCATTAAAGATACCTTTACCAAAAATCAAACCTGAACCAATGGCAATCTTAGACTGAATAATATGATAGCCAGATCCAAAAGGATCAATATCTGGATTTAAAAATACGAGAATACGTTGTTTTTGGTATTCTTTCAGTACAAACCAGCCTAAAGGCATCAATAATAAACCAGTGCCGGCAATAATTTTTATGAGTCTTGTTCTAATACCAGAAATAAATAACATGCCCACAAAAATAGCAATATACACAAGAGATGTACCTAGGTCAGGCTGTAAGAATACGAGTGCAATAGGTACCCCAACGTATAATACAGGCAATATTAGTGATTTAAATGTATCTAACTTGCCAATACGAGGCTCTAGCATTTTAGCCATGCAAATAATCATGAGCAATTTAGAAAACTCTGATGGCTGAATCGTAATAGGCCCCAATTGAATCCAGCGTTGGGCCCCCAATGCAGAGGTACCAACGGCCATAACAGCAATTAACATCAAAAGGGTAATGGCGTAAATGATATTACCCCAGTCCTTTAGACGATGGTAGTTAAGAAACTGCATACCTATCACAACGGCTACATTAGCTAAGAAAAATATAAGCTGTTTTACTACTAAACTACCAAAGCCAATAGGCTCTTGATTAACATGTGTTGCACTGCCAATGGCTGCTAAACCGATACAAACAAGTAAGAAAGTACATATGATAATAGCCCAGTCGCTATCGTTCCATAGTTTCCGCCACATCATATCACCTATTTCAATTTACGACGGCGCCACAAGCTTTGCTTACCTTGCACTAATAAGCGCTGAGTAGTCCAACCGCCGCGATTAATATAGAGAACATTATTCGAATCTTCAAAGATAGACTCACCAGCTGTAGCAAGTGTAGGTGTACCCTGTTTTTCTGTAGCAGCCTTTTTCTTCGCTACATAAGCATCAAATTGCTTTTGTACATCATAATCTTCCCAGCAATCCCCAGTTACAACATAGTCCACAAGAGGTGCTAATACATTGCGGAATTCATGAGAAGCTAAATCTAACAGCTGTCCATCTTGTGTATAGGTTAACACATCTTCATCATAAGGAATCATAGCCCCTACATATTCGGCACGAAGAACTTCTAGCATATCGTATAAGTCTATGTCTTCACCATTTGTAGGTACTGCATTAAAAGCAATAGCAAAATCGCGAATATTATGTTCCTCACACACTTGAATCATGCGCGCTCCATTACGTAAGGATACCCATAACGGATGTGTTACAACAATACAGCGATTTACCAAATCTAAAATAGATTCTATGCCCTTACCAATACCGGCTGGAGCATCAATCAAAATATAGTCATATACATCACAAAGTCGACGAACTAATTTCTTATACTTCTTACGACCTATATCTTCCCAACGCGCACTTTGACTAGCCGGTAAGAAATCTAGATTTTCTGCAATTGATACAATAGCATCATCTGTATATTCTTTATCTTCACTCGCATCTAGTGCATCATAGATGATTTCATCTGCTACACCTAACACAAGATCCAAATCGCGCAATCCAAAGTCCCCATCACAGAGCAATACGCGGTGCCCTGCATGACTTAAGGCTGCACCCAAGCATGCAGTGACAGTCGTTTTACCTACGCCACCCTTGCCGGATACAACACCAATGATTTCGCCCATACTAATCCTTTCTTGGTTGCCCACTAGTTACTGCCTTCTCCGGTTTTTGACCATTCGTCGTATTGCCTACAGTGGCAGCATCTTTATTACTTTTAGTATTTGTATCATTCGTTTTTTTATTCAACGGTACATTGAAATATGCAGCTAACACATCTCGTACGATTGGGCCTGCAGAACCGGCACCAAAGCTACCTTGTTCAACGAGTGCAACCACAACAATTTGCGGTTTATCATATGGTGCATAGGCTACGAACCAGCCATGATCTCGGCCATGTGCGTTTTCCGCAGTACCAGTCTTACCCGCTACATTTATAGGGAATCCTTTAAATAAATCCCCTGCTGTACCGCCCTCATTCGTTACATCACGCAAGCCTTCTCGAATGAGATCCATAATATTTTTAGGAACTGGTAGAATTCCTAATTTATCAGGTCCAAAAATTTCTTTTGGCGTGCCATCTTTATTATCGATGCGGCTTACCACATACGGTCTGTATTTAATGCCTCCATTAGCTACTTCACTGAGCATTACGGCCATTTGTAATGGTGTAACCAATGTGAAAGATTGACCAATTGCGGCATCAAAGGTTTCCCCTAAGTACCAATCTTCATCATATACTTTTCGTTTATACTCAGGGCTTGCCATAATGCCAGCAGCCTCACCTGGTAAATTAATACCAGTCTTTTCACCTATGCCAAAATACGCAGCATATTTATCGAGATTTTCTATGCCTACACGATTACCCATTTCATAGAAGTAAACATTATCAGACTTAGCAAGTGCTTTATTAAAGTTAAGCCAACCTAATGCTTCACCTTCCGCATTTCGTTTATCGATCAACCAGTGCTTACCACTATCAAAGATCATCTCTTCAGGAGTAACCTTTTTAAGGTCTAATGCGGCCGTACCAGTAATAATCTTAAACGGTGAACCTGGAGGATATTCACCAGAAATAACCTTATTATCAAATGGATGATTTTTATCATTGTTTAACTGATTCCATTGAGCCGTTGTAATGCCTTTCGCAAACCAGTTTGGATTGAATTCAGGAGCGCTGACCATAGCTAAAATAGCCCCTGTATTAGGATCCATAGCCACCACTGCTGCCCCTTGTGCCGGAATACCTTGAGCACGCAACTGATTAAGCTGATTTTTAACGGCCTCTTCAGCAGCCTTTTGAAGATTTACATCAATAGTTAAATGAATATTAGCGCCTGGTACTGTATGCTTTCTATCCACCTCAGCCACAGGACGACCTGTAGCATCGACTTCAACTTGCTTGCCACCATCGGTGCCACGCAAGATAGAGTCATATAATTTCTCTAGACCAGAACGACCTAAAATAGTACCACCACTTACCAGTGTATTAGGATCTTGCTGTTTTAACTCTTCTAATTCCTCTTCGCTTACTTCACCAACATAACCAAATAGTTGAGAAGCCATTGTTTCATATGGATAATATCGAAGTGGTTCAACATCAATCGTTACCCCTGGCAATTCATGTCGATGCTCTTCAATGGTTGTTACTACGTCCATTGAAATATCGTTAGCGATACGTATTGGCTCATAGCCATACTTATGATCATTAACCTTCTTTTTAATATCTTCAGGCTTCATTTTCAATAAAGCTGCTAATTTAGCCACTTCACCATCATCCAAAGCCTTCCCTGTAGGCATGATAGATATTGTATAAGCAGGTCTAGAGCCTACAAGAATTTGACCATTGCGATCATACATAATGCCCCGTGCTGCAGTCATCGGTACCATGCGTAGACGGTTACCCTCCGCCTTAGCTTGATAATAACCACCAGCCAAGATTTGTAGCATAAATAAACGCAATGCCAATACTATAAATATGCCCGCTACAATGTAAAAGAGTACATCAAAGCGACTCGTTTTTCTTCGTTTATAGAGGCCTTCAAGCACTCTTTCACCCCCTTACCAAATTATTACCAAATATAATCTTGTTGTTCATCCTTACGCCACAACAATCCATGTACGATAGCAGCCAATACGCCGTTCCAGAACAGTACAGGTATAACCATATGCCACATATATAAGCCAATATGCAAATCCCCACCACTAGCCAAGATCATAAGGCTACGGATAAAACCATCTAGCAAGGTACATATAGCTACAATAGCACTAGACCAATACCAACGTTCTTCATAGAGTCTATGTTTTACAGCAGATAATAGGTAAACCACAATAACGTAAGGGAATAAATGGAGCCCAAAGAAATTAGATATCAATACATCATGGACGATACCACCTATAACAGCGGCCATTATTCCCATACGACGCCCTTTAAAAAGAGTGACCATAACAATGATGGTCAAGATTAAATTGGGTAACCAATTCGTATGAAAAATAGCAGGCAATAATTGAGCCTGTATAAAATAAATTAAGAATCCACAGAGGACTAAAGCTAGACGCGTCATGGTTTAACGGCCCCCTTTGCCCCTTCTACTTGATCTCGTTGTGTTTGAGGTACAAGCTTAGGCTCAAGCCCTGGTTTTTGTGGTGCACTAACAGAAGATGATGTAAGAACAAACACCTCTTCCAAACGGTAAAAGTCTACGCTAGGTGTGATAACGGCATTCTTAACAAAGCCTTCTGTATCATTTTCGATAGACTGTACATTGCCAACAGGTAATCCTTTTGGATAGATACCACCGTACCCAGAGGTTATTAATTTATCCCCTACTAATACATCGCCATCACGGGCAATATTTACCATTGATGGTGTACGAGGTGAATCCCCATCACCCTTTACAACACCAGATAAACGGGATTCAGGACGCTGTACAATAACACCGATTGCACTACGCGGGTCAAGAATGGTTTGCACACGAGAGGAATGAGGGTACACATCGGTAATAAAACCAACTACCCCACTTGGTACAACGACAGCCATATTAACGGCCATTCCATCTTCACTGCCCTTATCGATAGTGAAAGTATTTGTCCATGTACCGTAATCCTTTGTAATAATGCCAGCCAATGTCATGGAAAATTCCGGATGACTACTCTTATAGTTAAGAAGCTGGCGAAGTCGAATATTTTCTGCCACTACCTCATCATAGTTAACTACCTTTTGTTCTAAGGCAGCTTTACGAGATGCTTCCTCATCACTTTCAATCGTTGCAGAAATAGCATTATTAAGCACTGTGAAGCCAGTTTGCACACCATCAAGTAAACGGGCAGATCCATAAGCAAACGGTGTTGTAATACCTTCAAGAGTAACAGTAACAAAAGGAATACTAGTTCGTTGTTTCCATGCAAATCCGAGCAAAGCCAATAGGATACAGCTAATAACAACGACGATAATTAACTTTTTATCTGACTGTATCATATTAGTCTTGGCCCTTTCTATTTTTAGAATTTACAATAAATCGCGATAAGCTCACTAAGTCCGATGAAGCCCCATTAAGGCCTACAACAACTTTCGTCTCAGGTGCATCGGGAACGTGTACAGGCACACCTAATTCGCCACCAATACGCTCTGCCAAGCCAGACAGTTGCGCTGTACCACCAGTGAGGTAGATTCCATATTGCATAATATCGGCTACAATTTCAGGTTCAGCGGAACGAATCATTTGTTTTAATTCATCCAAAAGGCCTCCGATACAGTCATTAACAACTTGGTATACTTCAGACTGATGAATGACACAACGTCTACCTAAACCATTCATCATATCACGGCCTTGAAAGGCATATTCCGCATCTTCTAGTGGTGCCACAGCAGTACCCACAGTATGTTTAATATCCTCTATAATTTCATCAGAAACGATAACACCAAAACACTCGCGTACATAGCGTAGCAACGCATTGTTAATATCTGAACCACCAAAGCGTATAGTTTTGCTATCTACAATACCGCCCAATGAAACAATACCCATATCTACGGTACCACCACCAATATCAATGACCATAGATCCACGAGCTTCAAAGATAGGTGCACCGCAACCAATAGCTGCAGCCACAGGACGTTCAATAAGAAATACTTCGCGGGCTCCCGCCTGAATAACGGCATCCATCATCGCTCTTTGCTCAACATCAGTCATCCCACAAGGAACACCAACAAGAACTCGAGCACGACGCAATGCATTAGATACCTTATTCAGAAAATAGTTAAGCATCGTATGCATAACGCGATAGTCCACAATAAAGCCATCTTTCAACGGTGTCAAAGGTCGCCACATATCTGGCATCCGCAATACAAGGCGAGCCGCTTCATCCCCAACGGCTACTACTTTTTCTTGTTTCGTATCCGTGGCTATAATAGATGGCTCGCTTATAACGGTTCCTCGCGTCCCCCCCATGAGGCGCGTCTGTATGGACCCAATATCTATACTTACATCTTTTCCTAGAGTAGGTAAAATGGAACTCATAGTAAAATCTCCTTCATTACATCATCATTCCATTTTACCACATATAATGCGACTTTTTCTATTAATATCAAGGCTTTTACCATTGTTAAAAGCACAGAAAATGCATAATTCAAGTACCCTTAAGTCATACATAATTTGCACACTCACAAGTGATACATTACAAAGCCACCTATAGGTCGAACAAAATAGAAAAAGCACTCATATCATGATGCATTCTCTATTTACTAGACATAATAAAGAACGCATCATTATGAGTGCTTATTTACTGATACAACAAACTATAAAGCCATAATTATACGGTTTTAAAACTTATCATATAAGGATAACTTAACTGAGTTTACCGATTTCACTAAGGCTAGTGAATTCATTATCACCAATGACGATATGATCTAACACAGGTATCCCCATGAACTGACCTGCGCTAACAAATAACTTTGTAAGGCGTATATCTTCATCACTAGGACGACTATCGCCAGATGGATGATTATGTATTAAGATAATGGCCGCCGCATTACAAGCTATAGCCTTTTTAAAAACAGCACGCTGCTCTACAAGGCTAGATACTAGGCCACCATTAGAAATATGCTCTAACTGAATTAACTTATTTCGAGACGTCAACATAGCCGCCCACACATGCTCTACCTCTTCGTGGCGCAAACGCTCCATTACATATTGAGCTATAACAAAGGGTTGGGAAAAATCTTCGTAAGTTTCCTTAATTTTAAGTTCACCCAACCGCCGCCCCATCTCAAGAGCTGCACATAAGGTTACCGCTTTATCTGTACCAATACCCTTGATTTTAACGAGTTCTTCAACGGTCATTCGATTTAAACCATATACGCCATCATCAAAGGATTGTACGATATCGCTAGCTAAGGAAATGGCGGACTGCCCCTTTACCCCTGTTCGCAATAAAATAGCTAATAGCTCCTCCATTGCCATATGGGATGGCCCTAGGGTAAGAAACTTCTCTCGAGGCCGCTGAAACGGCAACATGTCTTTTACACTTACTGTTGGTACTTCCATAGAATCTCTCCATTCAAATAGATAACACCATCTATCAATCAAGCAACCAACACATCTACTCTCTTTATATATTACTTGCACAGCACAGCACAGCACAGCACAGCACAGCACAGCACAGCACAGCACAGCACAGCCAATTATAGCACTATCACTATAAAGCGATAGTATTATTTAGCACCTAATGCTTTACATAGTTCATCATACACATGCTCTACAGGTAAGCCAACCACATTAGTATAAGAGCCTTCAATCTTCTCTACCCATAAAGCGCCTTTCCCTTGTATACCATAGGCTCCAGCTTTATCCATAGGCTCACCACTACCGATATAGGATTCAATTTCAAAAGGTGCTAACTTTTTAAAATATACCTTTGTTTCATTATGAAAAACTATTTCCTGATTTTTAATGAGTAAGGCTACCCCCGTAATAACAGAATGAACTTGGCCTGATAAACGTTCTAGCATCTGACGGGCCTCAGCCTCATCACTAGGTTTACCTAACACTTGATTCTCTAGCACGACAATCGTATCAGCGCCAAGCACAATACTACCTTCAGGGACATCTACAGCAGCACGAGCTTTACCTAAAGCCTGTGCTTTTACCATTTCAATGGGATCATCATAACCAGCATTAGCCTCTTCATAGGCGCTCGATACGACAATATGATCAATGCCAACTTGTGTTAACAATTCAGTTCTTCGCGGTGATTGGCTCGCCAAATATAATCCAGCCATTTGCACTCCTTTACGGTATAAGAATTTTAGTTAATTTAACTATTTTATTAATAAGACTAACTAGCATAGCTCAGAAAATATAGATCACAAAATATAAATCAGAATATTTGTAAACTAAACAGTAATATCTGGACCATCCTTTTCAGGAGTAGTTAACTTTTTATAGTACTCTTGTACATCTTCTCCGTGTTTTACCGCATCAGCACGCACTGCAGCATAGAATACAATGTCTGCTTGTGGCACACGGATACGCCCTGGTACATGTTCTTCTAAGATTTCAAAGAATTTATCATCTGCTTTCAGTAACAGGCGACCATTTTGGACCTTATCACCCTTTACAATCGCATACACTAGAGACCATATAGGACGTGGATCAGAAGTAGAACATTTTCTGTATTTATATCGATATTTAATATTCGTCAATAATTCACGTTCAAACTTAAACACCCCATCAATCATATCGTAATCCACTTCAAAATGGCGTTTTCTAAAAATAGAAGATTCTTCAATGACCAACTTTGTGTCTGTCAAAATATAGGTATATCGGCTAACCGCCTGTTTCACAATTACGATGATGGCCATAATTTCAATAAAGTATTCAGCTATTAGCACAGTATGTAAATTAATGCTGCGATATGTAGTGTATGCTACACCGCATAATAATAGAATGACAAAACATAATACTAACCACTCTGCACTTTTAGCACGTTGAGATTTTTCTTCATATAATACTGTCATATGTTACCCCTTTAAAAGAACTACTACTTTATAACTATACATTCTATTATAAGGTATTCTAGGTATAAAAACTACAAAAACCCCGTCTATACCTAAGATATAGACGGGGTTTTATGACTTTATTAGTCACCTAGTTCAGATACGAACTATATTATTTTTTCAAGGATGCTGTAATACGTTGAGTATCGCGAGCAATCATGATTTCTTCGTTTGTAGGGATTACGAAGATTTTAACTTTGGAGCCTTCAGCACTGATTTCTTGTTCTTTACCGCGGATATTATTGCGTTCAGAGTCAATGCGAGTACCCAAGTATTCTAAACCGTTGCAGATTGCATCACGGTTACCGATACCGTTTTCACCGATACCAGCTGTGAATACGATAGCGTCAACACCACCCATAACTGCTGCGAATGCACCAATTACACGGCGAACTTTGTAATGGAACATGTTCAATGCTAATTGAGCACGTTTGTTACCATTAGCTGCTGCTTCTTCGATAACACGGAAGTCATTGGACACGCCGGAAATACCAAGCACACCGGATTTTTTGTTCATTACAGTGTCTACTTCTTCGTAGTTCATGCCAGTTTTATTCATCAAGAATGGAACGATAGCTGGGTCAATATCACCAGTACGAGTACCCATGATCAAACCGGACAAAGGAGTGAAGCCCATTGTTGTATCGATGGAACGACCACCTTTGATAGCGGAAACGGAAGAACCATTACCCAAGTGACATGTGATGATACGAAGGTCAGACATGTGTTTACCCATCAATTCAGCGCAACGTTGTGCGACGTATTTATGGGATGTACCATGGAAACCATAACGACGAATACCATAGTCTTCATAGTATTCGTAAGGAAGCGCATACATGTAAGCTTCTTTAGGCATTGTTTGGTGGAATGCAGTATCGAATACAGCTACTTGTGGTACGTTTGGCATGATAGCTTGGCAAGCTTCGATACCTTGAATGTTTGGTGGGTTATGTAATGGAGCCAATGCGCAGCATTCTTCTAATGCTTCCATAACAGCTGGAGTGATCAATACGGAGTCAGCGAATTTTTCACCGCCATGTACTACACGGTGACCAACAGCGTCGATTTCGTCCATGGACTTAATTACACCATATTCAGCATCAACTAAAATATCAAGCAAAATGCGAAGAGCTTCTTTATGGTTCAAAATTGGTTCAACGCGTTCTAATTTGTCAGCGTTAGGACGTTTATGAGTGAAGATAGCATCTTGATCACCAATCTTCTCAAAAAGACCTTTTGCCAATTCTGTTTCATTTGTCATATCAAGTAATTGATATTTCAAGGAAGAACTACCGCAGTTAACTACTAATACGTTCATCGATTAACCCTCTTTCTGTTGTGTAACTTGAATCTTGTTTTGAATTTCTTTGCTGATATCAGCACCTACCTGATCCTTTTCAGGATATTGGTAGACTATATTCCACAATACGCCATGATCTAAGAATACGTATTGAGAAAATCTAAATGTTTGTCCTTGAGTCGTATAAGTCACATCAAGCTTTTTAGCAGATGCGCCATCTAAAGCTACAGACTCTTCCTTGATGGTGCCGCCAATTTTAGTAAACTCAGATTTGCTGCGGTTAACATACTCATCTACCGTTGGCAAAGGTTTGTTTTCACCAGCACGCAAAGCTTCAACCTCAATTACCATATGTTCTGTAACAGATCCATAAATATCAATAGGATACCCATCATCAGACATATTTTTTGTACTTTTACCCATTTCATAAGGTAAAGCAATGGTAATTTCAGATTGACCAGCACGGATAACTTGATGGCCAAAACTATATGTATCCATTACATTTGTAGAGCCACATCCCGCCATTGCTAGTAGCGCAGCACCGAGCAGAGCCCCTTGTAATGTACGTTTCCAATTTTGTTTCATCATATACCTCACATCAATTCAGCATTTACAGTTAATTATAGCCTATAGAACAAATAAAATCTACAATAAACTTTAGTTTTACGTACATTTTTACGTCTATTTCTTCACCACATCCCCTCTTAAGTTCAAAATTTATTTACAGTACCTCTATGCTTTGTTACACTAACACTAATGAAAGGAGTCACTATGAAAACCATCGGTATTATTTGCGAATACAATCCATTTCACAATGGACATGCACACCAACTACATATATTAGCTTCAGAATACCCTGATGCATTGCGCATCTGTATTATGAGTGGCTCCTTTGTGCAACGTGGTGAGCCGGCCCTATTCTCTAAATTCGATCGTGCTCGTTGGGCCATTCTTGGCGGTGCAGATGTTGTTATCGAACTCCCTACGCTCTATTCCTTAGGCAGTGCACAACTATTCGGGACTGGTGCGGTTCGGTTAATCAAGGCTTTATCTATTGACACCCTTTCCTTTGGTTCTGAAACAACAGATCTAGATCAACTCATTTTTACGGCTAAACGTATGGATTGTGAAAGTACCCAAAATGAGTTACGTAGTTATTTAAAGGAAGGAATGTCTTATGGCATGGCCTTCCGTAAAGCCTTGGGCTCTGAAATGTTTAGTACACCTAATGCCTTATTAGGGCTAGAATATATACGAGCTGGATTAAAATATCATCCAACTTTAGAGTATATTCCCATTCAACGTACCTCTGATCACCATAATCAAAATATCGATCAAGAGTTACCATCAGGTACGGCATTACGACAACTCATTACAACGACGAACTCCATAGATATGTGTTCAGCGCTTCAAGCTGCTATTCCAACAACGATTCTAGATGATATAACTCGTGGAATTGCAAATGGTGACTATGTCGATTACAGTCGATACCATAATATGGTCCATATGTTGAGTCGCCGCATTTCGGCAAGTGAATTAGAACGATTCGTTGATTTTACAGAAGGCATCGAGCATTTATGGTTAAAAGCAGCACAACATCCTACATGGGAATCTGCTATTAATCAAATAAAATCCAAGCGCTACACCTATGCACGATTACAACGAATGGGTGCCTACCTCACATTAGGAGTTACAAAAGACTTGATAAACATCGCTATGGACGAAGGCCCTCAATACGCTAGATTACTAGCCTTCAATGACAGAGGTCGTCAATGGCTTCGAAGTGAACATGATATCCCAGTCATTCAGAAATGGGCTAAAGCACCTGCGCAACTTAATAATTTTGGTCAAACTATGCATCACATCGATACGCTAGCGACAGATATACAAGCCTTATCGTTCTATAACGAAGCAAAACGTATAGGCCATATGGACTATACATATACACCGCAATACATCAAATAAATAGCATAATATCATTTTAAGCCAAAAAGGGGTTACAATACAGGTTATTCCTGTATTGTAACCCCTTCTTCACCATCTAGATCAGCAACGGCAACGCGTACACTTTCAAGATGTGACGTAGGAATATTTTTACCTACATAATCTGCACGAATTGGCAATTCACGGTGACCACGATCCACGAGAACTGCTAACTGAATTGATTTAGGTCTACCAGATGTCATCAATGCATTTAAAGCTGCACGAATGGTGCGTCCTGTGTAAAGCACATCATCAACGAGGATAATTGTTTTCTCTGTAGTATCAATCGTACATGGTTCGCCTTCTTTTTGACGAGCATCACGATCATCACGATACATAGCCACATTAAGAGACTCACATTCAATATGAATCCCTTCAATGCGCTCAATTTCAGCTTGTAAACGTTTTGCCAAAATAACACCACGTCGTTCAATCCCTACAATGAGAGCATTGGATAAGCCTTTATTACGTTCTAGAATTTCATGACTAATACGACGGATAGCACGCATAATAGCATCTTGATCCATCAATAAGCGTTTCTTTTCCATATATACGCCCTTATAGCACAGAGACCTCTATGCCCTTTCAACAAATATAGTTAGAAGATTATCTAGTAATCTACACTCCAAGTTAGACAGTTTTATTTTCCTATGTATTCGTTTGTTTTAGATTATCTTCGTTTATCTTCACGATATGTCTTGGCAAACTCTAGACATGCTTTGAAGTCATCTGGAAGCGGTGCTTCAAAATGCATAGCTTCACCGGTAATAGGATGTTTTACATCTAAAGATTTAGAATGTAATGCTTGCCCTTCAATAGGAAAATCCATACGACGATAACCATAGAATGGATCATTAACGACAGGATGTCCAATATGAGCAAAATGAACACGAATTTGATGTGTTCGACCGGTCTCTAAATTACATTCCACCAACGTTTGATGACCAAAACGTTCAACAACAGTAAAGTGAGTGACTGCATCCTTACTATTTTCAAAGACAACAGCCATTTTCATACGATCCTTAGGATGTCTTCCAATAGGAGCTTTAATAGTACCCTTTTCTTCTACAATATTACCTTGTACTAATGCTAAATATGTCCGTTTAGCAGAATGCTCCTTTACCTGCTCCGCTAAACCTATATGAGCTGCATCATTTTTAGCAGCCATCATAACACCAGATGTATCCTTATCTAAACGGTGAACAATACCAGGTCTAATCTCACCATTAATACCGGACAAATCCTTACAATGATATAGCAATGCATTAACAAGTGTACCCGAATAATTGCCCACCGCAGGATGAACAACCATACCACGTTGTTTATTTACAATGATAATATCATGATCTTCATACAATACATCTAAAGGAATATCCTCTGGTTTTACCTCTACAGATTCAGGCTCCGGTATCTCTACACGTACAACAGCATTTGGTGTAAGTCTAAGATTTGCTTTCCCTACCTTAGCACCTACTGTAACGTGACCACCTTTAATTAAACTTTGAATATAACTACGAGACCCTTCCATATGTTCTGTTAAGAATACATCCAGTCTCATACCGTCTTGCTCAGCATTTACAATATATTCGTTCATCCTCTACCTCTCTATGAGTTAAGTATCATATATTAATTAATTATATGTCATAATATATGAATTATTTATCATCATCTTTTAATGTAAATAAATAGTAGACTACTAAAGCTACGCCTACACAGATACCAATATCAGCAACATTAAAAATAGGCCATATACGGAAATCAAAAAAATCTACCACACCATGAATCATGTAACGATCAATGCCATTACCAATAGCACCAGACACTAATAAAGCAGATCCAATCTGTAAAGTCCACGGACCTTTTGATAAGCGCTTCCAATAATATGCACATGCGCCTAGCAAAATAACCGCTACCAGTAAGAAAAACCATCGCTGATTAGCAAGCATACCAAATGCTGCACCGCGATTAATAATATATGTTAAATGAAATACATTGGGTATAACCACTAAAGACTCACCTAACATAAAATGATTCATAATGTAATATTTAGTCCATTGATCTAAGAGTAACCAAAGAATTAGTATAATATAAAACAAGCTGTACTCCCTTATAATAATATATATCTTAATAGTCCTATTATACTAAGTTAAGCAAATTTAGGCAAAATAAAAAGCCCCTCAATGAGGGGCCGTTTAATTTGTGATTACTCAGCGGAAATTACAGATACTGGGCAAACGGATTCGCAAGAACCGCAATCGATGCAAGTATCGTTGATTTCATATTTAGTTTCGCCTTCAGAAATAGCAGAAACTGGGCAAACAGATGCGCAAGAACCACATTTAATGCAACCATCAGCAATAACTCTCATAATTAGGACCTCCATAAAAATATAGATCAGAACTTTTTATTATCATTTAGAAAGGCACTTGCCTCAACTTATGTTCTCATTATCACACAGTTCTTTTTGAAAGTCAAATGAAAATGATAAAAAACTGTATATATTTTTGCATATTACTTTTTCATTTTTATCATACAAAGCCTATGTTTATAGGTATTTTGATATTACTTTTCATTTAATTAATTGAATATGATATTCAACAAATGAGAATGTTGTAATTATCAATTTTATAAAATCCTAATCATTATAATAGGAATTTAATTATCAATATTTATTATCATAAAAACTATTTTTTTATTACAACAGATTTAACGCTTATCTATATTTTAATCTAACATATAAACTTCACTCTAAAAAAGGCCGAATCATACGATTCGACCTCATTTATATTTATAAAGTAAAGTAATATCTTTACTATTATTCACTATATAACAATAATACTATTTTTTTCTTATAGCACTTAGAAAGATGTTAAGAATGTTAGTGTACCTAAAATAACGCCTGCAAGGTTTGGTACGATTAAAATATAATCACGTTTAGGTGATTTTGTCCAACCATATAATACCCAGATCAAACAGGATACTGCTGCAAATAATGGTTGCCATGGTTGACTAGGTTGACCATGAAGATTAGCAATTATTTGTGGGATATAGGCTAAAAATACAAATACACCAATAAATGCACCAATAGAACCAACTAACATGTTAAATCTTTCTTTTGTCATAGATGACCTCCTTATTCAACATTACATTATTATATCTTACACAATATACTATATCATATTTTTTTCGATGTAGTCAATTGTGTAAAATTAATCATGCAAATTAGTTTAATTCATATTGCTTTTGATTACACTTATATGTAATCTATATTAAAATCATATAGGCTAAAATCATAAAAAACGAGGCCGAATCTTACGATTCGACCTCGTATGTGCTTTATAGTAGAGTAACCTATCCCCTATTATTTACCAGGGAAGAATGGCCATACCATTGGGATAATAATTAAGCTTACTACGAAGCAAACTAAAATCAATGGAACGCCGGCTTTTACATAGTCTGTAAATTTGTATTGACCAGGGCCAAGTACTAATGTATTTGGAGGTGTACCTACAGGTGTACCGAATGCACAAGATGCAGCAACGCCGATAGCCATCAATACAGCATGAGGGTCAGCGCCCATACCTTGAGCAATGGAGATACCGATAGGAGCCAACAATGCACAAGATGCTGTGTTAGACATAAATTGAGTCATAACACAAGACAATGCGAATAATACTGCTGTTGCAAAGTAAGGGCTAGGGTCAGAACCCATAACACCGATTACTGCATTAGCAATCATTTTACCTGCACCAGATTGGTCAAGTGCAGTTGCTACTGGCATCATACCAGCGAATAAGAAGATTGTTACCCAGTCAATGGATGTGTAAGCTTGTTTTTCGTTCAAGCAACCAGTTAATACGCAAAGCATTGCGCCAATAACTGCAACCATGCTCAATGGTAAGTTGATACCATAACCTTTTAGGAAGTCACCTAAAATCATAGCAATGATTACACCTAAAAGAATAAGACCAGAGTATAATTGTTTCTTAGGATCGTTAGAAATATCTTCAGCAGCTACTTCTTGTTCAACGTCGCCAGCATCTTGAATTTCATGTTTAGGCAATAAATGTTTACCAATAAGCATCATGAATGCGATTGTGGCGATAGTCAAAGGAATACCGATCCAAGCAAATTCGAAGAAACCAAATGGTTGTTCACCAAATTTAGTTAATGTACCACTTACAATAATGTTTGGAGGTGTACCAACCATTGTAATGATACCACCAATACCTGCAGCGAATGCTAAAGGCATCAATTGGCGAGATGCAGGAATCTTAGCAACAGCACAGATACCAACAACTACAGGAAGTAAAGCAGCTGTAGTACCAGTGTTAGATAAGAATGCAGACATAGTTGCTGTAACAACCATGATTGCTAGCATTAAGCCATTTTCGCTAGTACCAGCATGAGATACTACTGTTTCCCCAATTTTTTGAGCCAAACCAGTGTAGAACAATGCTGCACCAACAACGAACATGCCAGCAAACAACACAACTGTACTATCAGATAAACCAGAGAATACAACCTTAGGAGTAATAATACCCATAAGGCCTAATGTAATTGCGCCGCCTAAAGAAGTAATAGCTAGAGGAATAATTTCCGTAACGAATAAAACAGCCATGACTGCAAGGACGATTAAGGTTTGTTCTGCAGTACCCATACATCATCATCTCCCTTCAGAGAAATGCACTGATATAGTTATAAGAGGTATAAAATATAACCTACGATACCAATGGCGGAAGCCATCAAAAAAGTGATCCCATATCCCTCTCTTGTTTTAGGATACCCAAAGAATAAGGTTTCACCTAAAAATCCTCGGCGATTAAACCAAGTATATTTAGTTCTGCGTTGAAACCATTTAGCTTTGCCTTCAACACCGATAATCAGTGCCGTAATAAAAAATACAATAAATGCCCAAATAAAACAAATCAGTATTTTTAATTCTATAGATAACAAGTGACCACCTCTACTATATTCAAAGCACTAGAAGGTTATTCTGTGAATTCTTGTACCACCTAATGACCGATCTGAAAAGCATTTATTGCAAATATACCCTATTTATGCATGAATACATAGATTTAAAGGGTTTTTATATTCACCAATAGGTGTACCTAATTAGGCACACCTTGGTGAATAATTATTAAATTACTAGTGGTTAGACAACATAGCAAGCATTGTACCTGCTGCTACTGCTGTACCAATAACGCCAGCTACGTTTGGACCCATAGCATGCATGAGCAAGAAGTTAGCTGGGTTAGCTTTCGCACCTACAACTTGAGATACGCGAGCCGCCATTGGAACTGCAGATACACCGGCAGAACCAATAAGTGGATTTGTTTTACCACCATCTACTAAGCTCATCAATTTACCGAATAATACGCCACCAGCAGTACCACCGATGAATGCAACCAAACCTAAGCAAATGATAAGGAGTGTTTGCACACTTAAGAAGTGTTCCGCACTCATTGTTAAACCAGTACCAGTTGCTAAGAAGATAGTAACAGTATTGATCAACGCATTTTGAGATGTATCGGACAAACGATCAGTTACGCCAGATTCACGGAACAAGTTACCTAACATCAACATACCTAAAAGGGATGTAATGGAAGGAAGCAATAAGGAAATGAAGATCGTAGAAATAATTGGGAATACGATTTTTTCAAAACGTGTAACTTCACGCAATTGTTCCATAACAATTTCGCGTTCTTTTTGCGTAGTGAATAATTTCATTACAGGTGGTTGAATCAACGGTACCAAGGACATATAGGAATATGCGGCAACCGCGATAGCACCTAATAAATGAGGAGCTAGCTTAGTAGCTAAGTAAATGGATGTAGGACCGTCAGCACCACCGATGATACCGATAGCAGCTGCTTCTTGAGCTGTAAAGCCAAGCATCATTGCGCCACCTAAAGCAACGAATACGCCGATTTGAGCAGCAGCACCTAAAAGCAATGTTTTAGGATTAGCAATGAGTGGACCAAAGTCAGTCATTGCACCTACACCAAGGAAAATTAAAGGTGGGAAGATTTCTTGGGAGATACCTGCGCTAATAAGTGCCATAACGCCTTCTTCGAAACCATTACGAGGAATATTAGCAAGTACACAACCAAACGCAATCGGACCCAACAATAATGGTTCAAACTCTTTAGCAAATGCCAAGTACAATAGGATCAAACCTACAAGAATCATAATAGCATTGCCTGTTGTAAATGCGAGGAACCCGCTATCAGTAATAACGGATTGAATCGCAACAGCAAAAGCCTCCATATGCGTTCCCCTTTCACAAATATAAAATTGTCATATGACGCGGCTCAGCCGCGCCACACACAACTTGGTATTAACCAAGAACAACCATGTCGTCGCCAGTGGATACAGTTTGGTTAGCAGCTACGCGAACTTCTGCAACTACAGCATCATGAGGAGCTGCGATTTCGTTTTGCATTTTCATAGCTTCAAGGATCAACAAAGTTTCGCCTTTTTTAACTGCTTGACCAGCGGATACTGCTACAGATAAGATTTTACCAGGCATTGGAGCTTTTACAGTTTCAGCACCTGCTGGAACTGGAGCTGCTGCTGCAGCTGGAGCTGGAGCTGGTGCAGGAGCTGCTTTAGGAGCTGCTGCTGGAGCTGCTTTAGGAGCTGCTGCAGGAGCTGCACCTTTTACTTCATTAACTTCTACATCATATGCTGTGCCGTTTACTGTAATGTTGAATTTTTTCATTTTAAATTCCTCCAAAATGTGTAGTGTCTACACAATACTTATAAATTTTTTTTACACATATAAATTGGATAATCTATTAGATTATCTAACTGCCAATAATCTTATCGATTACCGCGCAAACGTCCTTCCATTTTCCAATTATAGCTTACGATTGGACGGATATGCGCGATTTGATCAGCGGAATAACCCATTGCCG